>NZ_LZII01000083.1:0-428223 GCF_001667425.1 Mycobacterium sp. 852002-51613_SCH5001154
ACGCGCAGCAGAAGGATCTGGACCAGGCGCTGTTGTCGGCGGCCGGGTTCGGCAACACCGGCGCCGACATCTTCAACCGGGGCGGCCCGTACCTGGCGCGCGGCGCCGCCGACCTGGTGCCCACGGCCCAGCTGCTGGACACCTACAGCCCCGAGATCTATTGCTTGCTGCGCAACGAAAACGATGCGCTGGCCGCCACGGGCGCGGCCGAGGGCGGTTTCAACGGCTACTCGTTGAATATGAACACCGAGGCGCTGTCCGGGTTGGGGCTGCTGGCCAACCCGGTCTCGGCGGTGGCCACCCTTGCCAGCCTGGTCGGCGGGCTGGCCGGCGTCGTCGGCGGCGCGCCGAACCCGTACAGCTACCCGGAAAACCTGCCGCGGGTGAACGCGCGCGGCGGCCCGGGGGGCGCCCCGGGTTGCTGGCAGCCCATCACCCGACACCTTTGGCCCGCACCCGAATTGGTGATGGACACCGGGAACAGCATCGCCCCCTACAACCACCTCGACACCGGGTCGCCGTACGCGATCGAATACGTCTGGGGCCGCCAGGTCGGGGATAACACGATCAATCCCTAGAACTGCGCCGCGAAGAATGCAGAATGTCCTCGTGCTTGTGCGCAGGGACCGTTGACGTGCCGGGGTTCGGCTTCCACACCCTGGCGCTGCTGACCGCGATCGGATTGGCCGGTCCGCTGCTGGCGGCGCTGCCGCGCCTTCGGATACCGGTGATCATCGGCGAGCTGGTCGCGGGCCTCGTCGTCGGCCGGACCGGTTTGGGCGTCGTCGATGTCACCAACCCGACGTTTCAGCTGCTCGCCAACATCGGTTTCGCGTTGGTCATGTTCGTCGTGGGCACCCATGTCCCGGTCGGCGCCACCGCACTGCGCGCGTCGCTACCGCAGGCGCTGGCGCGGGCGGCGCTGGGTGGCGCCGTCGCGGTGGCGCTCGGGGCCGGATTGGCGGCTGCCTTCGGCACCGGCCACGCGGCGATGTACGCCGTGCTGATGGCCTCGTCGTCGGCGGCGCTGGCGCTGCCGGTGATCGATTCCCTGCGATTACAGGGGCCGCAGGTGATTGCCGTTACGGCGCAGATCGCTATTGCGGATGCCGCCTGTATTGTCTTGCTGCCGTTGGTGATTGACCTCCGGCATGCGCCCACCGCCGCGCTCGGCGCGCTGGCCGTGGCCGCGTGTGCGGGGGTGTTCTACGTGCTGCTGCGCGCCTCCGACGCCAAGGGCTGGCGCCGCCGGATGCACGTTTACTCCGAGAATCGGCGGTTCGCCCTGGAATTGCGCACCAACCTCATCGTGCTGTTCGCCCTCGCGGCCCTCGCCATGAGCACGCACGTGTCCGTCATGCTGGCGGGCTTCGCGGTGGGCCTGGTGGTCGCCATGGTCGGCGAACCGCGACGGTTGGCGCGCCAGCTGTTCGGAATCACCGAGGGGTTTTTCAGCCCGCTGTTCTTCGTCTGGCTGGGCGCTTCCCTACAGGTGCGCGAGCTCGGTGCGCACCCGAAGCTCATCCTGCTCGGCGCGGGACTGGGGCTCGGGGCCGTGCTGGCACACTGCGCCGGCAGGCTGCTCGGCCAGCCGCTCACCCTGGCGGTGCTTTCGGCCGGGCAGCTCGGGGTGCCGGTGGCCGCGGCCGCCATCGGCACCCAGGAACACCTGCTCGTCGCGGGCGAAGCGTCGGCGTTGATGTTCGGCGCCTTGTTGACCATCGCGGCCGCCTCGGTCGCGGGCGCGTTCGCGTCACGGAGCCAGGTGACCAAGGGCCCTTCCGCCGCGGGACCTCCGCATCCTCGAAAGGACGACTGAAGCACCTGCCGCCCGGTTGCGTTCGGCCCTGTGGGCCGGAGCGGTGGAGTGGTCGGATGTATTCCAGGCTCGATCGAGGAGGCCGTGATGAGGCTCACAACAAGACGCCACCACCTGCGAGCCGTGCCGACCCCGATGATGTACCGCGTCACCGATCGTTTGCACGGCGGACGCACCGTCCGGGTGCCCGGTCATGAGATCGCACCCATCGTCACGGCATGGCTGGCGGAGCTTGGCGCCCACAGCCCCCTGGTTGACGAGCTGGCACGGGCGGCGTGCCTCGGCGACTGGTCGGTGGCCTACGCCATCGGCGATCGGCTATCCGTCGACGTGAGCGTCGCGGCGGCCGCGTAGCTATGCGATTGGCCCAAAGTCCCTCGGGCTAGAGCCGTCAGGCTCTCGTCGGGCCGGCACCGATCGGCAATCGTAGGTAAGACGAAGAAATACCGAAGGGAAACGACCGCCATGAACACTCGATTTCCGGATGCCGGCACGGTCCGGACGGTCTTGAGTTTGGCATCTCGGGCGCCTTCGGTGCATAACACCCAACCCTGGCGGTGGCGGGTGGACGCAACGAGCCTGCACCTCTACTCCGACACGAGCCGGCAACTGCCCAACACCGACCCGGATGGCCGTGACCTGATGCTGAGTTGCGGTGCGGCCCTGCATCACTGTGTTGTCGCGCTTGCGGCGGTCGGGTGGCTTTCCAAGGTGACCCGGCTCCCGAACCCCGCCGACCCCAGCCACCTTGCGGCCATCGAGCTTTCGCCACACCGCGCCGACTCCGTCGACATCGCGCTGGCCGCGGCCATACCGCGGCGGCGAACCGACCGGCGCTACTACAGCTCCTGGCCCGTGCCGGTGGGCGATGTTGCGCTGATGGCGGCGCGGGCGGCTCGAAACGGGGTAACGCTGTGCCAGGTCGAAGACCTCGACAATCTGCGGAAGATCGTCGCTCAATCCATCCGCGACCACATGAATCAGGACTATCTCGCCGAGCTCACCGAGTGGAGTGGTCGCTACGCGTCGGTGGCCGGTGTCCCTGCCCGCAACACGCCGGTGCCGGATCTCACGGCGAAGATTCCGGGCCGGGTCTTCGCCGGCCCGGTGCTGCCCATGCCGCCGGACTCGTCGTCGGCCGACGACAACGCCGTCGTTCTCGCACTTGGCACCCGCAACGACGACCGCCTGGCCCAGCTACGCGCCGGCGAGGCGACCAGCGTCGTGCTGCTCACCGCGACGTCGCTCGGGCTGGCCAGTTGCCCGGTCACCGAACCGTTGGAGACGCCCGAAACGCGCGCGGCGGTCCAGTCCGACATCTTCGGCGACAGCAGTCATCCTCAGATGCTGCTCCGGGTCGGCTGGGCGCCCATCAACGCGGACCCGTTGCCGGCGACACCGCGGCGCGAGCTCTCCGACTTCGTCGAGTGGGTGACCGATCACCAGCACCAGGTCGCCCTCTGAACCGGCGAATCCACCGAAACGGTTGCGGCGCAGAGGACACTATGGAGACGTTCACCTGGGAACCCAGCCGCTGGCGGATCGCTCGCGTCTTCGGCCGTAACCCGTTGCTCCGCCGCGCGGACCGCATCGAATCGTTGGTCATGTTGGTCGCGCTTGTCGTATCCATGATCGCCGTCCCCTTCGCCGGTGTGCTCGGCGCGGTGACCTACGGCGCGCGGGATGGGGTGTACACCCGGGAGGCGCACGAGCGGCACCGGGTAATGGCGACGATCGTCGACGCTCTGGTCGAGGATTTGGGTGTCGTTGTCGTGCAGGCGAAGTGGCCAGGGCCGAGCGGGGAGCGCAACGGACCACTGGTGGTCACCGAGCAGGCCAAGGTGGGCGGAACCATCGAGATGTGGGTGGACGGGGACGGCAATCCGGTGGATCCGCCCACCCCCGCCTGGCTCGCCGTGGGCGAGGCGGCCGGCGTGGCGCTGGTGACAGCGCTGGCGGCGACGATGACGATGGCGGCACTCGTGGCGGTCGTCCGGTCCCGGTTGGATCGCGCCCGCGACGCCCTGTGGGAACGCGACATCAAGTTGCTCGCGGAGGCCTCGTAGCCGATGACCCCGTTGCCAAACCCCTATACAGCACAACCGAACCGGCGGATGATGGGCCGATGAGCGGATACGGCGAGAACCACGGTGCCGCATCGTTTGACACCGCCGGACTGCACCGTCTGGTCGAGATCCTGATCGAGCGCGGATACCGTGTCATCGGTCCGACGTTGCGGGACAACGCGATCGTGCTGGATCAGCTGGAGTCCGCCGCCGACCTGCCGCGGGGATGGGGCGTCGACGTGGCGCCCGGGCAGTATCGGGTGCGCAGGCGTGACGATGACGCGGCGTTCGGGCACTCATCGGGGCCCCAGTCCTGGAAGCAGTTCCTGCACCCGCCGCGGCGCCGGCTGTGGTCCGGCACCCGGGACGGGTTCAGCACCGCCGATTCCGACGAGGAGGTTCCGCGGTACGCGTTCCTGGGCGTGCGTGGGTGTGACTTGGCCGCGATCGCGACGCTCGACCGGGTCCTTGGCCGGGGCCAGTTCCCCGACAACTCCTTCGTCCGCCGGCATCGCCAGATCTTCGTGGTCGCGGTGAATTGCACGGAGCCGGGCGGCCTGTGCTTCTGCGCCTCGATGGGCACCGGCCCCGCGGCCGGACCGGGCTACGACTTGGCCCTCACGGAGCGGCCCGACGACGATGGCGTGACCTACGTGGTCGAGGTGGGCACCGACGAGGGTGCCGAAGTCCTTGCCGCAGTTCCCCATCGGGTTGCCGACGATGCGGAGATCGATTCGGCGCACGCCGCGGTGCAGGCCGCTTCGCACCGGATGGGCCGCGCGATGCCGGACACCAACCTGCGCAACCTGCTGATCGAGTCGCGCGAATCGCCGCAGTGGGAGGAGGTCGCCAGCCGCTGCCTGACCTGCGGCAACTGCACGATGGTGTGCCCGACCTGCTACTGCACAAGCACCGAGGACGTCAGCAACCTGACCGGTGAGCACGCCGAGCGCTGGCAGCACTGGGCTTCGTGTTTCGAGTTCGATTTCACCTACGTGCACGGCGGCGGCAGCGTGCGCCAGTCCCCGGAATCGCGGTACCGGCACTGGATCACCCACAAACTGGGCACCTGGCACGACCAGTTCGGCTCCTCCGGCTGTGTCGGCTGCGGGCGCTGCATCGCCTGGTGCCCCACCGGGATCGACATCACCGAAGAGATGAACAAAATGGCCCGCGATGACTGACGGCACACCACCGTCCTCGATGGCGCCCAACCCCTACCGGGTACGCAGCCGCGTCGTGGAAAGCCCCGACTCGGCGACCCTGTGCCTCGAACCGCTCGGCGAAGCCCTGCGCACCCCACAGCCCGGGGAGTTCATGATGCTCTACGCCTTCGGCGTCGGCGAGGCCGCGATCTCCATCAGCGGCGACCCCACGGTCACCGACGGCTCGATCACGCACACCATCCGCGCGGTCGGGGCGGTGAGCCGCGCCCTGCACGACGCGCAGCCGGGCGCAGTCATCGGGGTGCGGGGCCCGTTCGGCACGACCTGGGGGCTCGAGGAAGCCGCCGGGCGAGATCTGGTCATGGTCGCCGGGGGTGTGGGGCTGTGCCCGCTGCGCCCGGCGATACTGGGCGCACTGGCCGCGCGGGCGCGCTACGGCAAGCTGATCCTGATCGCGGGCGCCCGCTCGCGCGAGGACTTCGTGTTCGCCGCCCAGCTCGAGACGTGGTCCGCCGACCCGCAGATCGAACTGCACTTGACCGTCGACGTCCCGGTCCATGGCTGGCGCGGCGAGGTCGGCCTGGTCACCGAGCCGCTGAAGCGGCTCGCGTTGAATCCCGACCGCACCACCGCGTTTCTATGCGGCCCGGAGCCGATGCTGCGGTTCGCCGCGGAGGCGTTGTTGGCCAAAGGTATGGCTGCCAACGATATTCGGGTATCGCTGGAGCGCAACATGCAATGCGGAATCGGAACGTGCGGCCACTGCCAGCTGAGCCAGTTGCTGGTGTGTCGCGACGGGCCTGTCGTCGGTTACGACGTCGCCGCCCCGCTACTGGCAGTCAAGGAGCTGTAATGGGTCCCACTCTGGCCGTGTGGAAGTTCGCTTCCTGCGACGGTTGCCAGCTGACGCTGCTCGACTGCGAGGACGAGTTGCTGACCCTCGCCGACCAGGTGCAGATCGCCACCTTCGCCGAAGCGTCGAGCTCGATGGTCGGCGGACCCTACGACGTGTCTCTTGTCGAGGGCTCCATCACCACCCATCACGACGAGCAACGGATCCGCGAAATCCGCGACCAGTCCAAGGTGCTGGTAACCATCGGCGCGTGCGCGACGGCCGGGGGAGTGCAGGCGCTGCGCAACTTCGCCGACGTCGCCGAGTTCGCATCCGTCGTATATGCCAAGCCGGAATACATTGACACGCTGGCAACCTCGACGCCCGCCTCGGCGCACGTCAAGGTGGATTACCAGGTGCCGGGCTGCCCGATCGATCGGGGCCAGCTGCTCGACACCTTGGCGGCCCTGCTGATCGGGCGCAAACCCCGGCTCCCGGCCAAGACCGTGTGCACCGAGTGCAAGCTGCGTGGGACCACGTGTGTCGTTGTCGCCGACGGCATTCCGTGCCTGGGGCCGGTCACCCACGCCGGGTGTGGTGCGTTGTGCCCCAGCCATCATCGCGGTTGCTACGGCTGTTTCGGCCCGTCCGCGGCGCCGCAAATCGGGACACTGATCCCGTTGCTGCGCCGCGACGGGATGTCCGACGGTGACGTCGACCGGGTGTTCTCGACCTTCAACGTCGTGAACTTCGCTGCCGAGCGGGGCAAGCCGTGAACCCGGCGACCCGGACGCTGTCCGTCGGCACCCTGACCCGGGTGGAAGGCGAAGGGGCGCTGCACGTCACGCTCAAGGACGGTGCGCTGCAAACCGTCGAATTGAACATCTATGAGCCGCCCCGATTTTTTGAAGCATTCCTGCGAGGACGCGCCTACACCGAGCCGCCGGATCTCACCGCGCGGGTGTGCGGAATCTGCCCGGTCGCCTACCAGGTGAGCGCCTGCAACGCGATCGAAAGCGCCTGTGGCGTCGAGGTGGATCCAGAGCTCGTCGCGCTGCGCCGGCTGCTGTACTGCGGCGAGTGGATTCACAGCCACATGCTGCACATCTATCTCTTGCACGCACCCGACTTCCTCGGCTACCCCGATGCGATCGCGCTGGCTCGCGACGAGCGCGAGATCGTCGAACGCGGCCTGCGATTGAAGAAGGCGGGCAATGCGCTGATGGACTTCGTCGGCGGGCGGTCGATCCACCCGATCAACGTGCGCCTGGGTGGGTTCTACTCGGTGCCCAGCCGGTCGCAGTTCGCTCCCGTCGCCGAGCAGTTACGCCGGGCGCTCGACGACGCGGTCGCGACGGTCGAGTGGGTAGCCGGTTTCGACTTCCCCGACCTCGAACTCGACCATGAGATGCTGGCGCTGAGCCAGGTCGGCCAGTATCCGATCGAGAACGGCGTCATCGCGCGCAGCGCCGGGGAGGCGTTCGCGGTCAACGACTTCACCGAGCACGTGCGCGAGTTGCAGGTGCCCCATTCCACCGCCCTGCACGCGACGCTCGACGGCGGCCGCTACATCACCGGCCCCCTGGCGCGCTATAGCCTGAACTCGTCGGCTCTTTCACCGATCGCGGCCCAGGCGGCCGCGGCGGCCGGGCTCTCGCAGGAATGCCGAAATCCGTTTCGCAGCATCATCGTTCGCTCCGTAGAGGTCGTCTACGCGATCGAAGAGGCGCTGCGCATCATCGACGGATACGAGCGGCCGCCACGGCCTTTCGTCGACGTACGGGCCCGGCCGGGAACCGGGCACGGCGTCAGCGAGGCGCCCCGTGGCCTGCTGTATCACAGCTACGACATTGATCATGGCGGGCTGGTCTGTGCGGCGACGATCATCCCGCCCACATCGCAGAACCAGGCCGCCATTGAAGCGGATCTCGCCCGGGTGGTGTCCGACAACCTCACCTTGGACGATGCCGCCCTGACGGCCCTGTGCGAGCGGGTGATTCGTAATTACGACCCATGCATTTCCTGCTCGGCGCACTTCTTGACGCTGACGGTGCAGCGACGATGACCGAGGGTGCCGGCAGGGTTGCCGTGATCGGGCTCGGCAATTGCTACCGGCGCGACGACGGCGTCGGCGTGGCCGCTGCGATGGCAATGGAACGCCTCGCCTGGCCGAACGTCGTTGTGCATACGGGCATTGCGGAACCGTTGGGGGTTCTCGACGCGTGGAGCGGGGCGGAGCTGGCCGTGGTCATCGACGCGGCGGTCGTCACCCCGGCGGCCCCGGGCCGCGTCCATCGCTACCAGCTGGACGAGGTGCCCACCCAAGCCGAGGGGTTGAGCTCGCACAGCATCGATATCGGCCGCACCCATGCGCTGGCTCGAGAGCTCGGGCGGGTACCCGGCGCGGTGGTGGTCTTCGCCGTCGAGGCGGCAGACACCGGCCATGGGGATGGGCTGAGCCCGATGGTCGAACGAGCCGTCCCGGTGGTGGTCGGCATGGTCGCCGCCGAGATCAATCGCTTTCGGTCAGCGAAGCGATCGCGGCACGCAGATTCTCGGTGATCTCGGCGGCGATCGCGATGAGCGCAGGCTCACCGGTCACCTCGACCAGGAGCCCGAGATCCATCGCCTCGACGATCACCGTGCCCGGGTCACCCGGGTCGGCGCGCACCAACACGTTGCACGGCAGCAGCAGGCCGATCTCTCGATCCACACCGATGGCGCGATACGCCACGGCGGGATCGCAGGCGCCCAGGATCAGGTAGTCCTCCATCTCCACACCAAGCTGAACCTGCACCTTCGCCCTGACATCTATTTCGGTCAGCACGCCGAATCCGTGCTGTGCAAGGGCTCCCCGAGTGCGGGCCGCCGCATCGTCGAACCGGGCCGCCACCCTGGTTGATAATCCCGCGCTCACCGATAGGCCATCCGTCAGGAAATCAGTCCGGTTCCCCGTACCGCCGCAGGAAGGTCTATGTGCTTGCCGCAGTTCGGGCAGAACTGCTCGCTCGGGTGGTGCTCGGCCCCGCAATGTGCGCAGAAGTGCGGTTCACCGGCATCCAACTCATGCTTGGGCATCAGACGAAGCGGTTGTACGTCGGGTGCCGTGGGGACGCGACGATGGAGCCTGAGCCCCAGGTAGGTCAGGCCGGCGCCGAGCCCGAGCACCGAAGCGACGCTGATGACGAGGTACCACAACAGATTCCGTCCGCTCAGCGGGGAGGAATCCCCGTACTGCTGGCGCAGGTTGACCGCCGTTGTCTTGAGATCGTCCAGACCGGGGTAGCCGGGCGACATCGCCAGGGTCTGGTCGAACTCGTCGATCGCATCGGTGTAGCGACCCGCATAGAAGTCGGTCAATCCCTTGCGGTAGAACCGGTCCGCGGGTCCAAGCGCCGGCTTCACACCCTTGCCGGCCAATATCGCAGCGATGCCGTCGGCCGGCGTGATGAAGTTGAACGGCTGTGTTTCGTTGACCGGGGCGAAGCTGTTGACGCCGAGCACTTTTCCGTTCAGCCCGACCGTCGGTCCACCGCTCATGCCGTCGGTCATCGCGGCGTCGATCTCGTACTCGGGATTGGATCCCGCGAGGGACTTCTTGCTGACCTTGCCGCTCTTGTAGGTGGGGTCGAGCGAAGGGCCGGTGATGTTTTGGGTGCTCTCGGGGAAGCCCACCGCGAGGACGGGCGTGCCGATAGTGACGTCGGCATCGGTAGCGAGTTCCGACGACGGTAGGTTGCGCTTGGGGATCTTGAGGAGAGCGGCGTCGCCCTTCCCCATCGGCCGGAAATCGGCGACGTTGGCGGCCAACTTATCCACGAGTTTCGTTCCCGTGCCCGACATCAGCGTGATGCCCACGTGGGGGCCTTGGCCGGGTGTGTCGCCTTCCACCCTCGCGTTCTTTTGCAGCCAGTCCAACGTGACCGCCGGATCGCTCGACTCGGGCGCATCCGGATACTCGTTCTGGTATTGGAGGGCGGCCCGTTTGAGGATCAGAAGTGTGGCGCTCGCCGGGTCGACGCAGTGGCCCGCCGTCGCCACCCAACCGTCGGGGTTGACGACGAAGGCCGTGCAGTGCCAGGTGGCCAGGAACGGCATGCTGGTGCCTCGCCCGAATTGGGACATCACCTCACCGTTGGGGAGCCGGACCAGCCCGTAGCCTTCACCGGCGAGATACATGATGGACGGCCGGATCAGAGCCGCTGCCCGCTCCTCGGGCTTGGCTTGTGGACGCCCGCTGTCGGCAGCCGCCATGCCCGCCGGCCCCGCCAACAGCATGAGGGCGGCGGCCGGCAACGCCAGCGCTCTCGCCGCTATTCGAGTCACGGCCGGGGCCGCCGCAGCTGGGCTTCGGCCCAATGGGACGGGCGGGTCATCGATGACGGATGACGGCGCATCGCCTCGACGCGCTCGGCCGCCTGTCGTTGCGCTGAAATCCAGGCCGGATGCGACTCGAGGACGATGATCTTCGCACCGGCATCCGTTGCGGGAACTGTCACAGTCACAACCCCTATTCGACCGGTTCGCCGGGCACGTGGATAGGGACCGAAGTCCCGACCGTGAAGGACCTCGGTTCGTCTGCCGATTTCGGCTTTCAGCAGGGACGATTCACAGAAGTGACCAAGGCCCTCACGGCGCTGTGCCTTTGCGCCCTTACCGAGGCCGCCATTCCCGCGGAGCATGGAACCGTCTGAGCCACATTCGCAAAGGAGTTGGCCATGAGGTCGCTTATCGTGTGCGCTTCGAGGTCGCATGGCAACACCCGCCTGGTGGCCGATCGGATGGCCGCGGTGCTGGGTGCCGAGGTCGTCACACCGGAGTCGGTCGACCCGGGCACCGTTCACGACTACGACCTCGTCGGGTTCGGTTCCGGCATCTACTACATGATGATGGACGCGAGGCTGCGCAAATTGATCCGTCAGCTCCCGGCCGCCGACCACCCAACCGCGGCCTTCACGTTTTTCACCAGCGGCGCACGCGAGGTTCCGCTGTTGGGTTACCACAAACCCGTTCGGGAGAAGCTCGAGCAGAAGGGGTTCGAGGTCGTCGGATCGTTCTCGTGCCGGGGGTTCGACACGGTTGGGCCGTTCGGATTCATCGGCGGGATCAACCGGGGGCGGCCCAACGAACACGACCTCGATCGCGCGGCGGCGTTCGCCGCCCGGATTCACAAGCGGGCCGCCGGCTCTCCGGCGGCTTCGTGACGGTGCGAAGCGGATCGAGGTGATCGTGATGGGCCAGATTGCCGCAATTCTGGTGGTCTTGGGCATTGTCGTCGCGGTGTTGCTGGCGGCGTCGATCAGGGTGGTGCAGCAGTACCAACGGGGTGTGCATTTCCGCCTCGGCCGCGTGATCGGCGTTCGCGAACCCGGGTTGCGGATCATCATTCCGATCATCGACCGCCTGTGGCGGATTTCGATGCGGATCGTGACCATGCCCATCCAGTCCCAGGGCATCATCACCCGCGACAACGTGAGTGTCGACATCGCCGCGGTTGCCTATTTCCGGATCGTCGATGCCCGCAAGGCCGTCGTGGTGATCGAAAACGTCCACGCCGCCATCGATCAGATCGCACAGACCACCCTTCGCAATGTCGTCGGGCAACATTCCCTCGACGAGGTGCTCGCCCAAACCGAGAAGATCAACGGCAGCATTCGCCAGATCCTCGACGCCACCACGGTGGACTGGGGCGTGGAGGTCACCTTGGTAGAGCTCAAGGACATTCAGCTCCCCGACAGCATGAAACGCGCGATGGCGCGCGAGGCCGAGGCGGAGCGGGAGAAGCGGGCCAAAATCATTGCGGCCGAGGGGGAAGCCCGTGCCGCGGCTGCCCTCGGCGACGCCTCAGACACCATGATGCGTCACCCGCTGGCCCTGCAGCTGCGCAACCTGCAGACCTTGCTCGAACTGGGGGTGGAGAAGAACACCACCATCGTCTTCCCGGCCCCGCTGATGACCGCGATCGGGGAACTCACCGCCTTCTTGGCGCGTGAGACCGACGCGTCCAAGAGCCCCGGGGAATCCGAGGAGAAGCTGGCGCGGGCGGCGGCACTGCAATGAAGGATCGGGTGACCTTTGACCCTGTCCCGCAGCCGGTTTCGTGACGTAGCACTTTAACCATGCGCCACAGGACACAACCGCCACAGGACATCGACGTGCAGGTAGCCATCCGGGACGAGCTTCCCGCTGCGGCCGAGTACGCCCGCACCAAGGTCGGTGAGCTCACGCGGTACGCGAGCCGGCCGGTGCGGCACGCCCGTGTGAGACTGAGCAGACATCGCGACCCGGCGGTGCAGCGGCCCGTCGTCGCGCAAGCCAATCTCGACGTCGATGGCCGAGCGGTCCGCGCCCAGGTCCAGGCCGACACGGCGCGGGAAGCGGTCGATCTTCTCGTGGCGCGATTGCGCCGCCGCCTCGAACGCGCCGCCGGGCGCTGGGACGCGCGCCGCGGCGAGCTGCCGCCGGCGGGCCCCCACGAATGGCGGCATGAGTCCGAGCCGGCGCACCGGCCGAACTATTTCCCCCGTCCGGCCGATCAGCGCCGCGTCATCCGGCGCAAGTCGTTCACGATGGCGCCCTGCACCGTCGACGATGCCGCCCGCGAAATGGACCTGCTCGACTACGACTTTCACCTGTTCACGGAGAAGGGCACGGGCACCGCAAGTGTGCTGTATCGCGCCGGGCCGACGGGCTACCGCCTCGCGCTGGCCGCGCCGGCTCTGACCGACCGGGTGAGCCGGCATGCGTTGCCGGTGACGATCAGCCAACAACCGCTGCCGTGCCTCACCGAAGAGGGAGCCGCCGACCGGCTGGCCATGCTCGGCCTGCCGTTCCTGTTCTTCATTCACGCCGCCTATGGCTGCGCCAGCGTGCTTTACCACCGCTACGACGGCCATTACGGTCTGATCACCCCGGCCGGCTAGGACCCTTCAGCGGCGCGCAGAGCATATCGGCGCACCACCAAGGACCAAGGACCCTCGCAGGCATCGGGGCGCTCCGCGCAGACTGGCGCCATGTCCAAGATGTCGAGGCGGATCGCCCAGACCACCGTGTTGTTCACCGCGCTCTACTGCGCGCGCAGGTATTACCGCAACTGGGGTGCAACCAAGGCGGAGTCGCAGATGCGCGTGCCGGGTGACGCCTTGGTCAGCGATCCGGCGGTTCAGACGACCGAGGCGGTCGACATCGATGCAACCGCGTCCGTGGTCTGGTCCCGGCTCCTGCAGATCGGCCGGGACAGGAGAGAAGGCTACGGCTCCGAGGCGGAAAGCGGTGCAGGGCAAGATGCTAGCGAGGGACTGCGGGTGGGGGATTCGGTGCGCCTGGCTCCCGAGGGCTGGATGGGGTTACCCGGCGGGTTGACGTTACGCGTCACGGAGATCGTGCCCGAAAAATACGTGGTCCTCAATGCCATGCGATCCGAGCCGCAGTGGAACGTGGTCTTGTCCCTTCATCTCCAGCCGCACTGGGAGGACCGCGTCCGGCTGCTGGCGCGCGCTCGAATCGCCCTGCGCTACCCGGGGGAAGTGTTCGTGATGGAACTGGCCAGGCCGTTGATAGCGCTCGGGACCCGTGGGCTGATGCTTGCGATCAAGCGGCGGGCGGAGCGGCCCGCCGAGCCAGCGCCGATCCGTTCGTCGGTCGAAACAATCTGACAGCTCCCGCCTTTGCCCGCGTTGCCCATTGGTCCACCGCGGGAAGGCCGAACGACCCTAGTGCCGACCGAGCGGACTGCCTAACTTCGACAGCAGAAAGGTCGGATCATGAAACCAATCCTGGTAGGAATCGACGGTTCGGCGGCGGCGATCACGGCCGCGCTATGGGGTGTCGACGAGGCGATCACCCGCGGCGCGCCACTGCGCCTCATCTCCGTTATCAAGCCGGCGCACGAGTCCGCGGAAGAGTACGAGCGCGACTTCGCACACGCCGAGAAGTCGCTGCATGCAGCACGGTTGGCCGTGGAGGCCACGGGTAAGGCGGCCGCGATCGAAACCGACGTGCCGCGGGGCCCGGCCGGCTCGGTGCTGTTGGAGGCATCCTGGGATGCGGCAATGATCTGCGTCGGTTGTGTTGGCATCGGACGCTACGCGCGCTCCATCGTGGGTTCGACGGCCACGGAGCTCGCCGAGAAGGCGCGTTGCCCGGTCGCGGTCTTGCGGACCGAATCCGACCGGCCGGCGCCCGACATCAACTGGATCGTGGTCCGGATGACGGACGCACCCGGCAACGACGCCGTTGTGAATTTCGCTGCGGCGGAGGCGAAGTTGCGCAGGGCTCCGATGCTGGTCCTCGGCGGCCGGCCCGAGGAACTCACCGAGCACGCCGACGGCGAATTCGAACGCCGGGTAGCGGCATGGCGGCAGCACTATCCCGAGGTGCGGGTCTACCCGATCACTACCAAGCACGGCATCGCCAGCTACCTGAGCGCCAACGACGAGAGGGTTCAGCTCGCCGTGATCGGGGCCGACGAGGCCGGTCAGCTCGCCCAATTGGTCGGGCCCCAAGGGCATCCCCTCTTCCGCCACCCCGAATGCTCCGTGCTCGTCGTGCGCTAGTGGCCCCATGAAGATCACCCCCGGAAGCCGCGCGACCAACGTCGTGCGCGGCGGGGAACGGGTCTTGGTCGGCGCCGACGTCCCCGCGGCACGCCGCGTCAGCGTGCTGATGCTGCTGTGCGTCCTGGTCTGGCTGGTGGTCCTGGTCGCGCGAGCGTACCTCGGCTACGAACGGGTTGCCCCGGGCCGGTTCGGCTGGTCGGTGGCGCTACTGGGCGCGGCCGCTCTGATCGCTCGCGGCATCTTTCTCGGTCGTCCGGTGACCTCGGCACACGCGATGTATGCGGCCGTGGCGGTAGGCGCCGGGCTGGGCGCGCATTTCCTGTCCTGGGCCGTGCTGGGCAACCTTCTGATCGCCGGCAGTGGGCTCGCGCTGATGTCACCCACCACGGCCCGACCGCAGCCGGAGCTGCTGGGCCAGGTGTGGGCGCTGGTCGACGCCACGCGGGGGGATCCACTGGCGCCGTTCGCCATGCATTCCAGCAAGAGCTATCACTTCAACCCCGACGGCACCGCGGCGATCGCCTACCGCGCGCGGCTTGGGTTCGCCGTAGTCAGCGGCGACCCGATTGGCGATGCGGCGCAATTCGACGCTCTGGTAGCCGATTTCGTCCGCATGTGCCGCGGCCGGGGATGGCAGATCATCGTCTTGGCCGCCGGCGCACGCCACCTTCGATTGTGGCGCAGGGACACCGTGGGGCAGCCGATGCTGTCGGTGCCGATCGGCCGCGACGTCGTCGTCGACGTCCGCCACTTCACCCTGCGGGGCCGCCGATTTCGCAACCTGCGCCAGGCGGTGCAGCGCACGCACAACTGCGGTGTCACCACCGAGATCGTCGAGGAACAAAAGCTCAGCGGCGCAACGCTGGCCGAGCTGACCGAGGTGTTATACGCCGCTCACCGCGCGGTGCGCACCGATCGCGGCTTCTGCATGAACCTCGACGGCGCGTTGCAGGGCCGCTTCCCCGGTGTGTGGTTGGCCATCGCGCGGGACGGGCGCGGGCGGGCCGTCGCGTTTCACCGATACCTGACCGCCGGCGGGGGATCGGAAGTCAGCCTCGACGTGCCGTTCCGCCGCCCGGGGGCCCCCAACGGCGTCGACGAGCGGCTCAGCGTCGACATGATCGCCCACGCGGGCGCCACTGGCGGACAGCGTCTTTCGCTGGCGTTCGCCGCGTTCCCGGAAATCTTCGAGGCCGCTGAACCCGGGTCCCTGCAGCGGATAGCGCTGTGGCTGATCCACTTGCTGGACCCGCTGATCCGGCTGGAGTCCCTGTACCGCTACCTCCGCAAGTTCCACGCGCTGTCCGATCGGCGCTACGTGGTGTTGTGCGCCCACCATATTCCGGCTGCGCTGCTGGTCTTGCTGTCGCTGGAATTCGTCCCGCGCCCGCGCCGGATCAGGCCGGGCTAGCCGCGGGGATCATTCCAGCGGCACGCCGAAACGGAACCGGCGGCCCGTGACCGCCTCGGGAATGATCCGCACGAAGTGCGACTTCTCCGTGGCCGTCCAGGGCAGTACCTGAGCGCGCTCGGCTTCCTCGATTTCCTCGTTGCTGCGACAGGAGCGCGCGGTGCCCTTGATGATCACGCTCCAGCCCTCGGCGACGTTGTGATCGTCGACCTCGAACAGCACCCGGTTGTTGATCGCCGTGCTGACCAACTTGGTACCCTCCGCCGTACGAAACAGCACCGTATTGCGCTGCACGACGTAATTGACCGGGAAGATCTCGGGCTGGTTACCAACGCTGGTGACCAGGCGTCCCAACGTCACACCAGCCAGCAGCTCCCAGCATTCGTTCACCGGCAGGATCGAAACCCCATTATCGATCAGCGACATCAGTTGTCCTCTTCGTCGACGGCACTACACGCTCGATGGTATTGGCGATGCCGGCCGGCGGCGCCGGCCGAAAGTCCCGCAGGTGCGGGACCAAAGTTCTTAAACCAGTTGCCCATACGTCGCCCAGCGCGCCGGCTAGCGGACCCGCAGGACATCGCCCAGCGGGCGTCGAGGGGTCGCCGCCGGGAGGTGCCCCAGCGGCGGCGCGATGCCCACGCGAACCAACACTTGCGGCTCGCCCGGCAGGCCGACGAGTTCGCGCACGATGTCACGGCTCTCGTCCAGTTCGATCAGATGGGTGAGCGGGCAGGTCGCCATCCCGGCGACCGTGCACTCGAGCAAGACCGTCGACAGCACCTCACCGCACCGCAGCACGTCCGACCTGGTGTCCTCGGGGGTCGACAGCACCAGGATCTTCGCCCAGTCGACCTTGACCTCGCCGCGCCGGTCCGCGTGGCTCCTGATCGGAAAGCTGCGGGCCACGTCGACCCGCCAGCTCTCCTTGTCGGAGGCCAGCGCCGTTGGCGGCATCCCCTCGGCCAATGCGAACGACGAAGTCCACCAGTCGAGTTCGGCGTGGTAGTAGGAGTCGTCGCGGCGAAGCTCCTCGGTGAGTTGCGACGCCTCCGCCAGGAGCGGTCGCACATCGTCGGGCAGAACGTCGAGGGCGACCTCGGTGTCGTCGAACGTGTCACGCAGTGCGGGTTCGAACAGGTCCCAATACGTGGGTCGGCCCAACGGAAGTCGGTCGGTGCGGCGCTGCAGGATCGCTTCGGCGCGGCGGTGCTCGGCTTCGGTGACGTGCTCTAGCGGACCGAAGGTGACCGAGGCCAGCTGGTCGGTGTCATCGGGGTCGGGAAACCGATCGACTCTCGGTTCCCAGCCCGCAGCGGTCATGGCGACGCAGAGGTGGTTCAGGACGGCGCCACAGGACAGGATCACTTCGCGGCCGGAATGGTCGGTGGCGGCTATCGCCCGCTGCCGGTCGACGAAGAGGCGCAGGACGCCGTCCTCGGCCACCCAGCGCCAGGGCTGGCTGTTGTGCACGGAGGGGGCGCGGCAGGCGAGCAGCACCGCCCGTTCGAGCACGCCGATGTCCGGCCTCGTAACTTTCATGCCAGCCCCCTGTTGAGTGCTCCCCGAAAAATGCCGCGCGGCTCAGACTTTGGAGGCGTTGGTCTCCACGTAGCCGACGACGTCGGCCAGTGTCCGCAACGTCGCGTAGTCCGACTCAGGGATATCGACATGGAATCTCTTGTGGATCCCGCGCAGAAAGCTCAGCCAGTCCATGGAATCCAGGTCGACCTGATCGCGCAGCAGGACGTCGTCGCGAATGTCTTCGGGGTCGACTTCGGGGGCGATGGTGGTCAGCACCGACAGCACGCCGGCGCGGGTGTCTTCATTCGTCATTGCGCATCACTTCTCTAGTAGGTCGGGCTGCTGGAGCAGCTCGTTGATCGCGGCCAGGAATAGCGCGCCCCGGTGTCCGTCGCTGGCGCGGTGGTCGGCGGCGAGCGTGGCCTGAACCGTTGTGACGACCCGGATCCCGCCGTCGATCACACAGACCCGCTCGGCCGGTTGGCCGAAGCCCACGATCGCGACCTGCGGCGGGTAGATGACTCCGAAGACCGCGTCGACGCCCTGGTCGCCGAGGTTGGTCAGCGTGATGGTCGGGTCCGACATCTCCGAACTCCGTAGCGAGAAGGACCGTGCCCGCGCCACCAGATCGGTGAGATCGTCCATCAATTCGTCCAGCTTCTTCTCCGGAACGTCGTGGATGGCCGGCGCGACGAGGCCGCCGCCGCGCAGCGAGATCCCGACACCGACGTGCACCCCCGCCGCGGGCTCGAACCCGTCTTCCCGCCAGAATCCGTTGAACTCGCCGAAGCGCTGTGCGGCGACGCCGACGGCCTTCAAGAGCAAGACGGCCGGCAGCACCCGTTCGTCGATGGATCGCTGCGCATTTCTCGTCGTCAGCCAGGACAGCGCCTTTTCCAGCATGATCTCTTCGGCGAGGTAGTAGTGCGGGATCTCCCGCTTCGACCGGCTCATCGCCGCCGCGATCGACTTGCGCATCTGGGTCGCGCGGTCGGCCGCCGTCGCCTTGGCCGCCGGTTGACCGACCGGCTTGACCTCGACCGGCCTGGCTGCGGCCGCATGCTCGACGTCGTTGATGGTGACGGCGCCCTGGGGTCCGGTGCCGCTCACCGCGTCGATATCGACGCTCAGCGAATGGGCCAACCGCCGCGCGGCCGGGGACACCCACCGCCGGTGTCCGGGGGCGGTCGGGGCAGCGCTGGGGACTGGTGTCGGCGTCGGCGGCGCGGTCGCAGGTGCGGTGGCCGGCGTGGCCGCCGGTGCGGGCGCCGAAGTGGTCGCCGCTTCCGGCGACGGACGCGCTGGCGTCTCCGCCTCCTCACCGGGCGCCGTCAGGGTGGCCAATGTCGTTCCTACCTGGACGGTTTCACCGATGGGCACGACGAGCTCGCTGACGATGCCCTCCTGCCAGCATTCGACTTCGACGGCGGCCTTGGTGGTCTCGACGATCGCCACGACCTGTCCGCGTGTCACCTTGTCCCCGGGCTTGACCAGCCACTCGTTCAGGGTGCCTTCATCCATGTCGGAGCCGAGCGAGGGCATCTTGAACTCGATCACGACGGGTCCCCGAACAGGCCCTGCACGGCGGCGACGATCTTGGCGGTCTGGGGGAGGGCCGCCTCTTCCATGTGCTTGGCGTAGGGCATGGGAACTTCGGCGCTGCACACCCGGCCCACCGGTGCATCGAGGTCGTAGAAGGCGCCCTCCATCACGCGCGCGATCACTTCCGCGGCCAGGCTGCCGGTGCGCCACGCCTCGTCGACCACCACCGCCCGATGCGTCTTGCGGACGGACTCCAGGATGGTGGCGTCGTCGAGCGGACGCAGGACCCGCAGATCGATTACTTCGCAATCGATTCCGGCTAGCGAAAGCTCATTGGCGGCGTCGAGCGTCTTCGGCAGGCTGCCGCCGTAGGTGATCAGGGTAACGTCGCTGCCGCTGCGGCGGACCGCCGCCCGGGAGATGTCCGTCGGAGTGAGGACGTCGACATCCGTCGAGGTGTTGTAGAGCTGGACGTGCTCGAAGATCACCACCGGGTCCGGGTCCGCCAGGGCGGGGGCGAGCATGCCGTACGCGTCCTCGACGGTGGCCGGAGCCACCACCTTGATGCCCGGGATGTGGGCGTACCACGGTTCGAGGCTGTGCGAATGCTGGGCGGCGAGCTGGCGCCCAGCGCCCGTCGCCATCCGGACTACGAGCGGTACCGAGAACTGCCCGCCGGACATATGGCGAAGAGCCGCAGCGGTATTGACGATCTGATCGAGAGCCAACAGGCTGAAGTTGACCGTCATGACCTCCACGATCGGGCGCAACCCACCCAGCGCCGCGCCGATTCCGATCCCGACGAAGCCCAGTTCCGACAGTGGCGTGTCCCGCACGCGGTCGGGGCCGAATTCGTCCAGCAGGCCCTTGGAGGCCGCGTAGGTTCCCCCGTAACGCGCGACGTCCTCGCCCATCAGCAATACCCGCGGGTCATCGCGCAGGGCGTCGCGCATGGCGTCGTGCACGGCGGTTCGGTAGCTGGTCTTCATCGCGCCGGCTCCGGAGTCAGCACGTCGCGTTCGAGATCCGCCACGTCCTCCCAGGTTCCGGCCTCGGCGTACGCCACCGCGGCCTCGATCTCGGTGGCCGCCGCGTCTTCGAGCTCACGCACGTCCGCCTCGGACAGTGTGCCGTCGCCCAAACACTTCTCGGTGAACGCCTGGATCGGGTCGCGCTCGCGCCACCGCTCGACTTCGACCTTGTCCCGGTAAAGTTCGGGGTCGAACATCGAATGCGCCCGGAAGCGGTAGGTGCGGAATTCGATGAAGAACGGGCCGCCGGTGTCGCGGACGTGATCGACCCCCTCCTGCGCGGCCGTGTGGCACGCTTCGACGTCCATGCCGTCGACGGCCAGCGTCGGCACGCGGTAGGCGGCCGCCTTGGCGGTGAGATCGGTCTGCGACTGCGCCCGGTCCAGCGCGGTGCCCATCGCGTAAAGGTTGTTCTCGCAACAGAACAGCACCGGAAGGTTCCACAGGGCCGCCATGTTCAACGACTCGTGGAAGGCGCCTTCGGCCACCGCGCCGTCACCGAAGTAGCAGGCGGTCACGCGCTTCTGCTGCAGCATGGCGTCGGCCATGGCGATGCCGACCGCCAATGGCAGGCCACCGGCCACGATCGCGTTGCCTCCGTAGAACCGCTTGTTCCCGTCGAACAAGTGCATCGAACCGCCGCGGCCACGCGAGCAGCCCTCCTGCTTGCCGAACATCTCGGCCATGATCGAGGTCATCGGGATGCCCCGCAACAGGGCGTGCGCATGCTCACGGTAGGTCGCGACCACCGCGTCGTCGTCGGCCAGCGCGCGCAGCGATCCGGCGGCCACGGCTTCCTCACCGACGTAGAGGTGGAGGAATCCGCGAATCTTGGCCGCGCTGTAGAGCTCGGCGCATTTTTCCTCCATGCGCCGCACGCGGATCATGTCCGACAACAGCTCATGGGCCAGTTTCGTATCGGTCACGACGGTACTCCCTCGGATTGGTGGGCCGGGTGCTGCTCGATGGTGGAGGTGTCACCCTCCGGCAGCCCCAGTTCGCGGGCCTTGAGCAGGCGCCGCATGATCTTGCCGCTGCTGGTGTGCGGCAAGGAGTCGACGAACTCGATCTCCTTGGGCGCCACCGTGGCTCCGAGCCGCTTGCGCGCGTGGCCCAGCAGTTCGAGCCGCAGGTCCTCGTCGGCCACGACACCGTCCTTCAGGGTGACGAAGGCTTTGACCATCTCACCGACCGTCGGATCGGGTATGCCGATGACGGCCGCCTCGGCCACCGCCGGGTGATCGGTCAGTGCGCTCTCCACTTCGAACGGCCCGATCAGGTGCCCCGCGGACTTGATCACGTCGTCCTTGCGTCCGACGAACCAGAAGTAGCCGTCGGCGTCTTCCGTCGCGAGATCCCCGGTCAGGTACACGCCGTCCGCGAAGCAGCTGCGGTAGCGCTCCTCGGCGTTGAGGTATCCGCGGAACATCGACGGCCAGCCGGGTTTGAGTGCGAGCTCACCCTCGACGCCGGGTTCGTCGATCACCTCGACGGTGCCGTCGTCGTTGCTGCGAACGATGAAAGCGTCCACCCCGGGCAGCGGGCGGCCCATCGAGCCGGGCTTGATGTCGAACGCGGGCGTGTTGGCGATCATGATGCCGCCCGTCTCGGTCTGCCACCAATTGTCGTGAATGGGCAAGCCCAGCACCCGCTTTCCCCACCAGACGGCCTCCGGATTGAGCGGTTCGCCCACACTGGCGATGAATCGCAAACGCGGAAAGTGGTACTGCGCCGGCAGTTCCGGTCCCGCCTTGATGAGCATCCGAATGGCGGTCGGCGCGGTGTACCACACCGACACGCCCTGGTCCTGCAGGATGCGGTACCACCGTTCGGCGTCGAATTCCGCTTCGTCGACGATGGAGGTCACCCCGTGCAGCAGCGGGCTGATGATGCCGTAGGACGTCCCCGTCACCCAGCCGGGATCGGCCGTGCACCAATAGGTGTCGTCCGGGTGCAGATCGAGTGCATACAGGCCGGTGACGTAGTGCATCGCGACGGCGCCGTGCACGTGGATCGCGCCCTTCGGTGTACCCGTGGTCCCGCTGGTGAAGTGCAGCAAGGCCGGGTCGTCGGCGGTGGTGGGCTCGACCGGCGGGTTCTCATCGGCCGCGTTCACCCATTGCCAGAAGTCGAGGGTCCCCGGCGGCGCACCGCCGCCCTGCCCGTCGTCGACGACGAAGATGTGCCGGACCGACGGCAGCCGATCACGAATTTTGGCGATCTTGCGCTGGTAGATCGCCCTCGTGGTGACCAGGACGTCGGCGCGCCCGAGGTTGACTCGGGTCGCGATCGGCTCCGGCCCGAAGGCCGAGAACAACGGCGAGACGATGCTGCCGTTGCGCAGCGCGCCGAGCATCGAGATGTAGAGCTCGGGGCCACGGGCCATGACGACGAAAACCCGGTCGCCCCGGTTGACGCCCAACGCGCGCAACGCGCTGGAGAATTTCCTCGAGAGTCGGCCGAGCTCGGCGTAGCTGAGGTCGCGGGTGGTGATCACGCCGTCGGAGGGGCGATCGACGACAAACCGCAACGCCGTCCGTGTCGCGGCCGACCCGGCGGTGTGACGGTCAAGGGCGGCGTAGGCGATGTTGCACAGGCCGGGTCCCATGCCCTCGCACAGATCCGGTACGTCAGACCAGTGGAAGTGGGCGCGCTCGTGCTCGTAGTCCGTCAGGTTGGGCCGAACACGATGGTCATGGGCTGTTTTGCGGATGACATCCATCAGGGGTCCTCGGTCGGGGTGGTCGTCTACATCGTTTGCCGCGCGGCGTCGCCGCAATAGAGACAAAGGTCATCAGTCGACCCCGGGTCCAATGACCTGACGCTGGGGACCAAGGACCCTGGCGCGCGATCCACGCATGCCCGAAGGTCCAAGTAACAGTTGGAGAGGCGAAGAACAATGACCCAGACGATGGTCGACAGCAAAGTGCTGACCCGGGCGGTGGAGCTCGCCTGCCGCGCCCCCTCGCTGCACAACAGCCAGCCATGGCGATGGGTTGCCGGCGGCCCGACCGTCGACCTCTTCGCCGACCCGCACCGCATGGTTTCCTCGGCCGACAGCTCGGGACGCGAGTCCATCATCAGCTGCGGCGCGGTGCTCGATCACTTCCGGGTCGCAATGGCCGCCGAGGGGTGGGTCGCCGGCGTCGACGAGTTTCCCAATCCCAACAACCCCGACCACCTGGCCTCCATCGACTTCGTTTCGGCCGACTACGTCGCCGTGGCGCGACGAGACCGCGCGGCGGCGATCCTGCGTCGCAGGACCGACCGGCGTCCGTTCGGCGCCCCGAAGGGGTGGGTGTCCTTCGAGCCGGTGCTGCGGAGCGCCTTCAACCCCGACCTGGCCACCCTCGACGTACTGGCCGACGACGCACTGCCGCGGCTGGTCGAGGCCGCGCACCTCAATGAGGCGCTGCGGCGCTACGACGACCTCTACCATCACGAATTGCGTTGGTGGACAGCGCCCGGCAGGCACGACGACGGCATACCTCAGTCCGCCCTGGTCAACGAGGCGCAGCCCCGTACCGACGGCGTCAACCGCCGGTTCCCCGCCGACGGGCACGCCCGTGGGAGCTCGGCGAGCATCCACGATCAAGCAAAGATCGTTGTCCTGTCAACGCCGGGGGACACCCGTGCGGACGCGTTCCGGTGCGGCCAGGCCCTTTCGGCGGTTCTGCTCGAGTGCACCATCGCCGGACTGGCGACCTGCACCGTGACCCAGGTGACGGAGCTGCAAGCCAGTCGCGACATGATCGCGGAGCTCATACCCGAGACCGAAGCGGTACCCCAAGTCCTGATCCGGGTCGGGACCGCATTCTCGGGCAAGGGAGCTCCCGAACCGACGCCGCGCCGGCCGATGCGCGAGGTCTTGGAGACGCGTTGATAACGCGAGTTAGGTTGCACCGCAATACCTTCGGAAGGAGCTGTTAGTGTTTGCCGATGCAGGTGACTGGCTCGTCATCAAAAGCGGCACGATCGGGAGACCGGATCTGCGCGGGTTGATCACCTCGGTGCGTTCACCGAAGGGGGAACCGCCGTACCGGGTCCGGTGGCTGGCCACCGGGGAGGAGGCGACCGTATTCCCCGGTCCGGACGCGATAGTCGTGACGGCCGCCGAACAGAAGGCCGCCGACGAACGGGCACGCTCACGCATTGCCGCGGTGCAGGCCGCCATCAGGGATCACGCTCGGAGCGGGTAGGAAGCCGAATGCCGCCTACCACAGAGGGATCCCCGTCGATGACCGATGCCGACGTCGATGAGATCGCGTTCGAGTTCCTGCACTCGCCCTATGCCGGCGACAGCTATCTCGATTGGAGCCTGGACCAGCGCCTGGACGGCTTTCTCCGCCACCGCGGATTGCCCCGGCTGGTGGACGACGGTGACGCCTACGGCCTGATCCTCAACCGGGTCATGGCCTATATCGGCGAGCTGCGCCGCAGAAGCTGAGCCGACGAACGACCCGCAAGCCTGGGACTTCGTGCCCTACCGCCGATTACGGCGGGCTGGTCGGATGAATTCGTCGATGGTCAAGATCGAGGAGACTGCCATGACTACAGGCGCGGTGTGTGATGACCAGAGCAGCTGACGCCACCCGACGCTCGCCGCGGCGGGTGTTCCGTGACCGTGCGGAGGCGGGCCGCGTGCTGGCGGACCTTCTCGGTGCTTACCGCGATCGGCACGATGTGATCGTGCTGGGCTTGGCGCGCGGCGGCATACCCGTCGCATGGGAGGTGGCGGCGGCGCTGCATGCCCCGCTGGATGCCTTCATCGTGCGCAAGCTCGGTGCCCCCGGCCATGAGGAGTTCGCCGTGGGGGCGTTGGCGAGCGGGGGCCGCGTCGTGGTCAACGACGACGTCGTGCGCGGCCTGCGTATCACCCCGCAGGAATTGCGTGCCGTCGCCGAGCGTGAAGGCCGGGAGCTGATCCGGCGCGAGGCCGCCTATCGCGACGGGCGTCCGCCCGTGGACGTGGCCGGCAAGACGGTGATCCTGGTCGACGACGGATTGGCTACCGGCGCAAGCATGTTCGCGGCGGTCCAGGCGCTCCGCGAGGCCGAGCCCGCACACATCGTCATCGCCGTGCCGGCGGCCCCCGAGTCCACGTGCCGGGAATTCGCCGGTCAGGTCGACGACGTCGTCTGCGCGAGCATGCCCACTCCGTTTTTCGCGGTCGGGGAGTCGTTCTGGGATTTCCGGCAGGTGACCGACGAAGAGGTCCGCCGGCTCCTCGCGACGCCCACCACCGGCATCCCGGCGAGGGCCGCGGCGCGGACCCCGGCCGAGGTGATCGCCCGGCTGGCCATCGATGCGCCGGCGGGCGTCCCGCCGCGTGACGCCCTGGATGAGTTGATCGGCGATGCGCGCATCGTGCTGATCGGCGAAAGCTCGCATGGCACACACGAGTTCTACGAGGCCCGCGCGGAAATCACGAAGTGGTTGATCGAGGAGAAAGGCTTCTGTGCCGTCGCGGCGGAGGCGGACTGGCCCGACGCCTACCGGGTGAATCGCTACGTTCGCGGCATCGGGGACGACACCAGCGCCGACGAGGCGCTGAGCGGATTCGAGCGGTTCCCCGCGTGGATGTGGCGCAACACAGTCGTGCGTGACTTCGTCGAGTGGCTGCGCACCCGAAACCGCCTGCACGAGAACAACGGGCAGCGCCAGGCCGGCTTCTACGGGCTGGATCTCTACAGCCTGCACCGGTCGATGCAGGAAGTGATCGGCTACCTCGACAACGTCGACCCCACGGCGGCGGCGCGGGCGCGCGAACGTTATGCCTGCTTCGACCACGCCTCGGCGGACGACGGCCAGGCGTACGGCTTCTCGGCCGCCTTCGGCGCCGGCCCATCGTGTGAACAGGATGCCATCGATCAACTGGTCGACATGCAGCGCAACGAACTGGCGTACGTGCGCAGGGACGGTCTGCTCGCCGAGGACGAATTGTTCTACGCCCACCAGAACGCCCAGACGGTGCACAACGCGGAGGTTTACTACCGGGCGATGTTCAGCGGGCGAGTCACCTCGTGGAACCTGCGCGACAAACACATGGCCCAGACGCTCGAGGCGCTGCTGAAGCATCTTGACCGCCACCAAGACATTCCCTCGGCACGAATCGTCGTGTGGGCCCACAACTCTCACGTCGGGGACGCCCGCGCCACCGAAGTCTGGGCCGATGGACAACTCACACTGGGCCAACTGGTCCGGCAGCGGCACGGCGACGAGGCACGCCTGATCGGCTTCAGCACCTACACGGGCACGGTCACCGCCGCCAGCGACTGGGGTGGCATCGCCGAGCGTAAGGTCGTGCGCCCGGCGCTCAACGGAAGCATCGAAGAACTCCTGCACGAGACACACAGGAGCGAATTCCTGGTGTCGGCACACATCAGCCCGGGGGCCGCGGAACCGCTGAGCGCGGTCCGGTTAGGGCGCGCCATCGGCGTGATCTACCGCCCCGAGACCGAACGGCAGAGCCATTACTTCCACGTCCGCCCCGCCGACCAGTTCGACGCGATGATCCACATCGATAGGACCCGGGCGCTGGAACCCCTTGAGGTCACCAGCCTCTGGATCGCCGGCGAAACGCCGGAAACGTACCCGAGCGGCCTCTAACCCCCGCGGAGCCAACCAAAATGGAGATGCCTTCCGACCCGGTTCGCCGAACTCGAATCGTGACGTTGACCATGAATCCCGCGCTCGACATCACGACGAGTGTCGGCGTCGTGCGGCCGACCGATAAGTTGCGCTGCTCTGCGACGCGTTACGACCCGGGCGGAGGCGGCATCAACGTCGCCCGGATCGCGAAGGTCCTTGGTAGCTCGGTGCTGGCGGTGTTTCCCGCGGGCGGCTCGCACGGGGGTCTCGTCACGACC
The DNA here is from genome assembly GCF_001667425.1 of Mycobacterium sp. 852002-51613_SCH5001154. NCBI lineage: Bacteria > Bacillati > Actinomycetota > Actinomycetes > Mycobacteriales > Mycobacteriaceae > Mycobacterium > Mycobacterium sp. 852002-51613_SCH5001154. Next base: position 26,819 of record NZ_LZII01000083.1, read on the forward strand.
CTGCTCGGCGAGGCGGAAGTCCCGTTCCGGCAGGTTCCGATCGCTGCCCAAACGCGCGAGAGTTTCACCGTCAACGAGACCAGCACCGGCCAGCAATACCGGTTTGTGCTGCCCGGACCGGAGCTGACAGTCCTCGAGCAGGAGCAATGCCTCGACCAATTGCGGTCGGCAGCCCAATCGGCCGAAGTCGTTGTGGCAAGCGGAAGTCTGCCACCGGGGGTACCCGCCGACTACTATCAGCGGGTTGCCGACCTCTGCCGGCAGATGGGCGTCAAGCTCGTCCTGGACACCTCCGGCGGCGGCTTGCAGCACATCTCCTCAGGGGTATTCCTGCTCAAGGCGAGCGTGCGAGAACTCAGGGAATGCGTCGGTCGCCGACTCGCCACCGAGTCTGAGCAGCTAGAGGCCGCCCACCAACTCATCGACAGTGGCCGCACACAAGTCGTCGTGGTTTCCCTGGGTTCCTATGGCGCGCTGCTGGCGACACGCCATGCCAGCCAGCGGTTTCCGGCGGTTCCGATGCCGGGGGGGAGTGGTGTCGGGGCGGGCGATGCGATGGTTGCCGCGATCACGGTGGGCCTCACGCAGGGGTGGCCGCTGGCCAAGTCGGTTCGTTACGGGATCGCGGCGGGAGCGGCGATGCTGATGACACCCGGTACGGCGGTGTTTGAACGGGCCGACATAGAGCGATTGTTCGAGCTGGTCGCCGAACCGGCAGAGGTGGGGACGAACGACTTCGCGGCTGAGGCCTAACGACCCCTGCTGAGCGGGCGCGGCCGCAATAGCCTGAAATTGCGCGATCGGAACAATCAGGAGCCGACATGAGCCAGCTGGACGCCAAGGCGGTGATCGTGGGCGTCAACGGCTCTCAGGCCGCGGTCAACGCCGCGAAGTGGGTGATCGACGAGGCGATAGGTCGGCAGCTGCCACTTCGCCTGGTATATGTGATGCCGCGCAGACCGGCGCGCCCCGGATCGGCGCCGCGTTCCGAATGGGAGGTCGAACGCGGCGAAATGGCGCTGGCCGAAGCGGAGTGCGCCATACAGAGCGAACGGAAGCCGGTCGAGATCGAGACGGCGATCGTCTCCGGCGATCCCGCGGAGGCGTTGATCAACCAATCCCGGGACGCGGCCCTGGTGTGTGTCGGCACCGCCAGGCGCGGATGGGCATCCGACGGGCTGTTGGGCCCGACAGCCACGGGTCTGGTGGCGCGGGCGCACTGCCCGGTCGCGATCATTCGTACTTCCGACGGATTGCCGACGGAGCTCGGTGTGATCGCCGTCGTGCTCACCGATGAGCCCGACAACGACGAGGTGGTGCACCAAGCCATGGAGGAAGGGCGGCGCCGCCACGCCATCGTGCGCCAAATCGACCGGCGAGTGAACAGCTGGGTCCGCCGCTATCCGGACGTCCGCGTCCAGACGGTGGCCGCGGGGACCGGCGCGAAATACGGCGGAAAGCCCGGTAGCGCAATCGAACTGGCGGTGGTGGGTAGTGCCGACGCGGAAGAGATGTCCGCGCTGGCCACCCCGAACTGCCATCCGATCGTCGGCTACCCCGACTGCTCGGTGCTTGTCGTCCGCCACTGAGGCCCGATGACGCAGCCAGCCAGAACCAAGTCGATCGTCGCCGGTGTCGACGGTTCCAAAGCGGCGATACGCGCGGCGCTGTGGGCGGTCGACGAGGCGGCGAGTCGTGACGTTCCGCTACGCCTGCTGTGCGCGACCGACCCCGGGGACGGCGAACAATCCGCGCAGCTGGCGGTCCGCCAGGCGGTGACGGCGATCCGAGCCGCGGGCACGCCGGTGCAGATCGAGACGGAGATCGTCCACGGACCCGCGGTCGGATCGCTGATCCGCTCGTCGGCGTCGGCCGCGATGGTCTGCGTGGGCGCCGTCGGACTGCGCCACTTTCAGCCGGGCCGCGTCGGCTCCACCGCGGCGGCACTGGCCGTATCGGCCCGCTGTCCGGTGGCGATCGTCCGGGGTCGCGACGGTCATCGCGGGCGGCCCGCAGAAAGCGCCGTCGTCGAGATAGCCGGGTCCCCGGATTCGGTGCTGCTCGGAGCCGCCATCGAAGAGGCGGTGCTGCGCGGCGCCGCGCTCGAGGCGGTCGTCTCGCGGCGAACGGGGCGGGCCGAGCACGGTGATACCGAGGCCGATCGCCGCGCACTCGCCGACCTGGATCGCCGCCTGTCCGGGTGGAAGCGACGCCATCCGCAGCTACGGGTCGAATCGATGGCGATACACGTCGGCCTGCTGGACTATCTGGCCGGACACCGTGGACCGGTCGGCTTGGTGATCGTCGGCGCCGACAATCGTCAGCACGTCGCCGAGCTTGTCGGACCCGTCGGCAGTTCGGTGATGGCGGACGCGAACTGTTCGCTGTTGATCGTGAATCGGCAACATTTGTGAAATTTGTACGATAGTTAATGTGTGATAGGGAGGTCCCACGACCGGCGGAAGGATTCTTGATGGTCAAGGTTTTCCTGGTCGATGACCATGAGGTCGTCCGGCGCGGCCTCGCCGATCTCCTGGCGGCGGACCCCGAGCTCGAGATCGTCGGCGAGGCGGGCTCCGTCTCCGAGGCGAAGGCGCGGATACCGGCGCTGCAACCCGACGTCGCCGTCCTTGACGTGCGGCTTCCCGATGGCAACGGCATCGAACTGTGCCGCGACCTGGTGTCCGATCACCCCGACCTGCGCTGCCTGATGCTGACGTCGTTCACCTCCGACGAAGCGATGCTGGAGGCGATTCTGGCCGGCGCCAGCGGTTACGTGGTCAAGGACATCAAGGGCATGGAGCTGGCCCACGCCATCAAGGAGGTCGGCGCCGGCAAATCCCTGCTGGATAACCGCGCGGCGGCCGCCCTGATGGCCAAGCTCCGCGGCGCGGCGGAGCGCGAAGACCCGCTGTCCGGGCTTACCGAACAGGAGCGGACGCTGCTTGGCCTGCTCAGCGAGGGCCTGACCAACCGGCAGATCGCCGCGCGGATGTTCCTCGCCGAGAAGACGGTGAAGAATTACGTGTCGCGGTTGCTGGCCAAACTCGGCATGGAGCGCCGGACGCAGGCGGCGGTGTTCGCGTCCAAGTTGGACCAACGGCCCGGCCATCCCACCGCGCCGCCGGAATAGGCGAGACGTCACGCCACCGACAACAGCCATTCGCTTGGGTGCTTGACATTTTGCGATTAGGCTGATCTTGACATTCAAGCGTTTGGTGTGTGGCGGAGGTCTATCGGGGTGACGAGCGACGACGGCGGCTCGGCATTCGCCGGACTCGGCCAGCGGGGCCTGGTCAGCAGGATGCACCAGCAACTCGACGAGATGCTGGCGGCCCGCGACCAGATGGAACAGCTGCTGCGGGTCATCGTCGAGATCGGCGCGGGCCTCGACCTCGACGCCACGCTGCACCGGATCATTGGCGCGGCGAGGAGGTTGGCCTCCGCCCCCTACGGCGCGCTGGCCATCCGCGACCCCGAGGGCAACCTGCTCTCGTTCGTCCACGAGGGGATGGATGCCGACACGGTGGCCAAAATCGGGCACCTGCCGGTGGGCAAGGGCCTGCTCAGCCTGTCGGTGATGGACACGCCGGCGTTGCGGATGGACGACCTGACCTCCCATCCGGCCGCCGTCGGGTTTCCCGAGCACCACCCCCCGATGCGCGGCTTCCTCGCGGTGCCGATCACCATTCGAGGCACCGTGTTCGGCAACCTCTACCTCACCCACGTCGAGCCGCAGCGGACATTCTCCGAGTCCGACGAGGTGGCCGCTCGCGCCCTGGCGTTCGCCGCCGCGATCGCGATCGACAACGCGCAGGTGTTCGAACGCGAGCGGACGGCCGCGAAGTGGATGGAGGCCAGCCGCGAGATCACCACCGCGCTGCTGTCCAGCGCCGAGCCGCACCGGCGCCCGCTGCAGCTGATCGCCGAACGTGCCCGGGCCCTGACCGACGCCGAGCAGGCGATCGTCCTGGTGCCGGCCGATCCCGACCTGCCCGACGACGAGGTCGACACGCTGGTGGTCTCGGCGGCGGTGGGCGTGCACGCCGCCGAGGTCGTAGGCCAACAGGTCCCGGTGGAGGGTTCCACCAGCGGGGCCGTTTTCCGGTCCGGCGAACCGCTGATCACCGAGACGTTGCGGTACCCGATTCAGGCATTCACCGATGTCGGGCAGCGGCCGGCCATCCTGATGCCGCTGCGCGCCCGCGACGAAGTCGTCGGCGTGATCGCCATCGCCCGCGGCAGCCACGAGGCACCCTTCGACGACAGCTACCTCGATCTGGTCAGCGATTTCGCCACACATGCCGCGATGGCGCTCGTGCTCGCGTCGGCCCGCGACGACGCGCGCCAGCTGACCATCCTGGCCGAGCGCGAACGCATCGCCCACGACCTGCACGACCACGTCATCCAGCGGCTTTTCGCCGCCGGCATGGACCTGCAGGGAACCCTGGCCCGGGCGCGCTCCCCGGAGGTGGCCGACCGGCTCAACCGCACGCTGGACGATCTGCAAACCATCATCGAGGAGATCCGCACGACGATCTTCCAGCTGAAATCCCCCTCGGGTAAGAACGACTTCCGGCAGCGCATCCAACAGGTGGTCGCCGACCTGACCGAGAACCGGGACATCGTGACCACCGTGCGCATGCACGGGCCCATGACCGCCGTCGGCGGCGAGCTTGCCGACCACGCCGAGGCCGTGAGCACAGAAGCGGTCAGCAATGCCCTGCGTCATTCGGGGGCATCGCGGCTGACCGTCGAGATCAGCGTCGCCGACATGTTCGTCCTCGACATCGTCGACAACGGCTCCGGCATACCCCACGGCAACACGCGGCGCAGCGGCCTGGCCAACATGAAGCGCCGCGCCGAACGACTGGGCGGGGCCTGCGAGATCACCGGCCCCCCGGAGGGTGGTACCCGGGTGCACTGGGTGGCCCCGCTGATCGACCAATAGCGGTCGCCCCGAACGGGACCAATGGGAGGGGCCATGGGGTCTAACGGCCCTGCCCGGCCGCGCCGCCGCCGAATATCGTCGGGGATTGTGAGTAATCGATCGGTGGACGCCGCGGCTACTGCTCGGTTGCTCGATGGACGGCTGGTGTCGTTGCGTCCCTTGACCGTCGCCGACTCCGAGGCCGTTTCGGCGCTGCATCAACAGCTGTCCGATCACGACCGGTACTTTCGTTTCTTCACGCTGCAGCTGTCGCCGCTGCACGAACTCGTAGCCAAGCTGACCGAGCCGGCGGACGGGCTGTACGCCCTCGGTGCCTTCGACGCCGATCGGTTGATCGGCGTGGCCCACTACGTCGTCGTCGACAACCCGAACGCGGCCGAGGTCGCGGTCGTGGTCGCCCACCAAGACCATTCGGTGGGCGTGGGCACGGCCCTGCTCAAGCACCTGGCCCCGATCGCCCGCGCCCGCGGAATCGGGCGGTTCGTGGCGGACGTCCTCGGCGAGAACCACCTCATGCTTACGGTCTTCTTCGATCTCGGCTGGCCTTGCAGGCCAATCGATTACGGGTCTATTCGGCACCTCGAGATCGAGCTGCCCCAATTTGACGAAACGCCGGCGTAGAGGAGCGGAAAATGACGGCAGACGCGAAAGAATACGGAGTACTGGTGTGTGTTGACGGGTCGGCCGCATCCGACGCCGCCGTCGCCTGGGGGACACGCGAGGCCATCATGCGTGACCTGGCCATCACGCTGATGTACGTCGTTCCGCCCATCGTGGTCGGCTGGCCGGTGGGGCAACTCTATGCCGAGATGCCCGACTGGCAACAGGACAGCGCTCAGCACGTGATCGACCAGGCCCGCAAGACACTCAGCGCCAGCCTGGGCGCGTCCGAATCGCCCGAAATACACACCGAGACCGTCTATTCCGCCATCGTCCCGGCGCTGATCGAGGCCTCCAAGAAGGCCTGGGTGCTGGTCGCCGGAAACCAGGGACTGGGAGCGGTGGGCCGCTTGCTGCTCGGCTCGGTAACCACGGGACTCGTGCACTACGCCCATTGCCCGGTCGCGGTAATCCACACCGGCGACAAGGCGGACCCGGACCCCGCCGCGCCCGTGGTGCTGGGCATCGACGGATCCCCTTCCTCCGAAGAGGCGACCGCCCTGGCCTTCGACGAAGCCTCGCGCCGCGGGGTGGGGCTGGTGGCCCTGCACGTGTGGAGCGACGTGGGCGTATTCCCCATCCTCGGCATGGACTGGCATGACCGGGAGCAAGAGGCGCACGAGATCCTCGCCGAACGCCTGGCCGGCTGGCAAGAACGCTATCCCGACGTGCACGTCGAGCGGAAACTGTTCTGCGACAAGCCGTCCGAATGGCTGCTTAAGGAATCCGAACACGCCCAACTGGTGGTGGTCGGCAGCCGCGGCCGGGGTGGGTTTCCCGGCATGCTGCTCGGCTCGGTGAGTTCGGCGGTGGCCCAGTCGGCGCGGGTGCCCGTGCTGGTCGTCCGCTGACAATCAGGATCGATGCCCGCGAAGGAGGCTTCCGATGATCGAGCTGCTCCCGGACATGCCGGAGAATGTGATCGGCATCCGCGTGTCGGGCCGCCTGCGCGGTGACGAGCTGCGCGACTTCACGCTCGAGATAGACCAGGTGCTCCAGACGGGCGAGGTCAGGATCGTCGAGGTCATAGCGTCCGACTACGAGGGATTCGGGCCGGGTGGGTTCCTCGAGGATCTCAAGCTGGGCTTCGGCACCGTCCTGCCGCACCATTCGGCGTTCAAGCGGATCGCGGTGGTCTCCGACAAGGACTGGGTCGCTCCCGTGCTGCACGCGGTGGCGTGGATGGTTCCCGGCGAGATCGCCGTGTTCGGGCTTGACGAGCTGGACCGCGCCAAGGATTGGGCGGCCGGATAGCCGCCGTCAGTCGCGGATGACGAGCACCGAACATCCGGTGTTGCCGCCTGGATGCGGGGTGATCGGCCCGACCATGCGGGCGACCTTGTCGGCATCCTCGCTGCCCACGACCGCGAGCTGGACGGGTTCTTTTGTGCACGTGAGGAATTCGGCCGCCCCACGCCTTGCCGCGGCGGGTTGGACGTGCACCTGGCGATGCTGCGATACCCAGGGTCCGAGCCGCTGATCGAGCTGGTGGTAGGGAATCTCGCCGAGGCCCCACCGCCAGACGCCCATCGCCAGGATCGGTGCGTCACGAAGGCGCGCCTCGCGGAACCCGTGCTCGAGCACCGCATCGTTGGCGTCCGACTCCTCGACGGCCACGGCGACGTATCCGCCATCCTGATCGGCGCCGTCGCGGCTGCTGCGGATGACGGCCACCGGGCAGTGCGCCTTCTTCACCAGGGTATGCGCGGTCGAGCCGAGGACCTTGCGGGCCACCCAGCCCGTCCCCACCGAACCCACACACACCATTGCGGCGTCGCGTGATTCGTCGATCAACGCGTCCTCCGAGGAACCGCGGACGACGTCGCATTCGACCTTGACCGGCGCGCCCATCTCCTGCAGCGCCGCGTCGGCGGCGCGCAACGACGATTGGGCGTATTCGATGTCCAAGCCGTCATCGCCCGCACCCCGTCTCGGTATGGCATGGATCAGCCGGAGCGGGATGTTGCGGCTGACGGCCTCCGCGGCTGCCCATTTGGCCGCGTTGATCGCGGCGGCCGAGCCGTCGATACCTACCACGATCCGCTGCGACGACTGCGGATTGTTCATCGAGTCCTCCTCTATGACTGACCACCGGGACATCGATGGCCCGTCACTGGCCACGTTATGGGCAGACGGCTTGGTTCAGCAGGGTCGTTCGACCCACGTTCGGAGGAATTGGTCACCCCGGCTTCAGGCGACCTCGACCGTGTGCCCGGGCGCCAGCTGCTGCAATCGGCCACGGCATTCCACCGCGACCGATGCACTGTTGCCCGCCTCGGAGGTCAGCTCGGCTGCTCGCCCGCTGACCCGAAGGTGTAGCCGCTGGCCGCGATATAGGAAGGGAAACTCGATGGAGCCCAACGTATCCGGCCATTGCGGGCTGAGGATCAGCCGGTCGTCGCGGGTTTCGAGTCCGGTGAAACACCGTTGCAGCAGATCGATGCTGCCGGCCATCGCGGCCAGGTGTATCCCTTCCGACGTGGTGCCGCCCTGGATGTCGGCGACGTCGGAAGCCAATACCTGCACGAAGTACTTCATGGCGTGATGCCGGTTGCCACGGGTGAGGACCCACGCATGTACGACGGCGCTCAGGCTGGAACCGTGGGAAGTGCGTTTGAGGTAGTAATCCACGGTTTCCGGGATCTGCTCGGGCGCGAAGCGGTAACCGAGCCGGCCCAACAGAGCCAGCAACTCGTCCGACGACAGCAAGTAGAACAGCATCAGCGCATCGGCCTGCTTGGACGCCTTATAGTTGTTGACGCTGTCGTTCTCGGCCTCCAGGATGCGGTCGAGCCGCTGGATGTTCCCGTACCGCCGCCGGTACTCCTCCCAATCCAGTTCCGCCAGTTCGGCATAACCTTCGAACTGGCTGATCACACCGTCATGGAAGGGCACGAACATCCGGCGCGTCACGCGGTCCCACCTATCGAGTTCGTCGGCGGTGAGATCCACCTTCGCCACCAGATCGAGTCGGTCCCGCAGCGGTAACAGATCGAGCGCGTCCATCGCCCGCATGATCACCCAGACGGCCATCACATTGGTGTATGCGTTGTTGTCGATGCCGTCGTATTCCTTGCCGGGGTAACCCGAATGGAATTCATCGGGTCCGATGACGCCACGGATCGTGTAGCGTCCGCGGGTCTCGTCCAGTTTCGCCAGACCGGCCCAGAACCGCGCGATCTCCACCAGCATCTCGGCCCCGTAGTCGACAAGCAACTGGCGGTCACCCGACACCTGATAGTGCTGCCAGAGGTCATAGGCGATGGAGAGACCGACATGATGCGCGCGGCCGCTCGGATCCGGGTTCCACCGCCCGGACTGCGGATTGAGGTGCATCTCCTGGCTGACCTCTCGGCCGTCGCTACCCGACTGCCAGGGATACATCGCGCCGAGGTGACCCGCCACCCGCGCTGCGCGGCGGGCCTCGGGCAGCCGCCGATACCGGTAAAGCACCAGTGACCGGGTGACGTTCGGCATTCGCACGCCGAGAACCGGGGCCACGAATAACGCGTCCCAGAAAACGTGCCCGCGGTACGCCTCGCCGTGTAGGCCCCGCGCGGGGACGCCGGCGTCGAGGTCGGCGGTGTGCGGCGAGATCGTCTGCAGCAGGTGCACCGAGTGCAGCCGCAGGATGCGCAGCGCGTCGGCGCTGTCGGTGCCGTCGGCCAGGCCGATGGCGCATTGTTCCCACAGCAGAGCCCACGCCCGGGCATGCTGACGATGCAGCTCGGCGTATCGGCCGGCGGAGTCGAGGTGCAGCTGGGCGGTGCTCGCCGGTTCCGAGATGGCGCTGTCCCGGCTCGTGAAGATGGTCGCGACCTTTTCCAGCGTGACCGATTGCCCCACCGCGAGCGCGACCTGGATGTCGTGCCCGCCGCGGCCGGCTTCCCGCACGATTTTGTATTGCGCAACGGCCCGAGCGTCGTCGCACCACGCGGTGCTGCGCGCGGCCACCGCGATGCTGATGCGTGATTGCGACGTTTCGGTGCGCAATATCGCCGAGTCGGCCGCGGACTCGTCGACCACGGTTGACGCGAGGTGCGTGCTCGACAACGAACGGTAGCGCTCGACCATGCTATTGCACACGTTGCCGTCCAGCACTGACCGGAATTCGACTGTGCCCGACCAGTTCTCAGCAACTATCGTGGTTTGCATGGCGAGCAAGTGCGGCTGGTCCATGGACGCGAACCGTTCTTGGGTCATGGCTGTGATCTGGCCCGCGCCGTCCCGGAATCGCAGGGTGCGGGTCAACGTCGCATGCCTCAGGTTGAACGTCTGCCGGTAGGACAACAATTCTGTGTCGTCAATGTGAAACCAAGGACCGCCGTTGATCCGGAAGGTCAGCGAGAGCCAGTTGGGGAGGTTGACCAGGCTTTCGTTCTCGATGGTCCGGCCGGCAATGCGATCGACCAGCGTGTTGTAGACGCCGGCCACATACGTCCCCGGGTAATGCGCCTCGGCTGCCGTAGCCTCCGGGGCGCAGCCACGGGTGGCGACGTAGCCGTTACCAACGGTGCACAGTGTTTCGCGCAGTCGCTCGTACGCGGGGTCATATCCCTCGTAGACCAGCTCCCACGGATCGCTTGGCTCGGCCGCCGCGTGGAGATCGTTGGCCAGGCGCCGGATGAAATCACACACTGCGGACGGACTCACCAGGCTGAACAGCGCGGCGCAGGGGCGATCCCCGTCCTCGTTGTGCCGCAACGCAATTCCGATGCCGTCGAATTGGACGGCGTCGAAGGCGTCCTCGTCGGCAAGGTCTTCGCCGACATAGATCGGTAGCACGGTGCCGCTGCCCGTTCCCTCGATGTGTTCGAGGATCCAGTTGAGCGTCCTGCCCTTGTCCCCATCGACCCTGGGCCGAAGTTCGATGAGTCTGCGCCCCGCTGTGATCCGCAGGCCCTGGGATCGGCCGAGCTTGCGTGTCGCCGCGATCACGTGGTCGACCTGTTCGGGGTCGACGTTTCGGTAGTGAACCGCGACGGCAAAGCGCTTGTGCTCCAAGCGGATTCCGGGGATGTCGCCGAGCAGCTCCGCTAGTCGGTGGGCCGCGCGTGCCAGGGCGGCGGTGGCACCGATGGCTGCCGCGTTCTCGTGGTGGGTGCCGTCCGGTGCCACGAGCTCGAAGCCGTGACTGCCCGCATACCAGATTCCCTCGACGTTCACGCGTTCACGAAGATCGCCCAGATCGCGGCCGCTAATCACCGCGACGGGGCACTGGGTCGCCAGCGCGCGCAGCGCTTCGGCGGCGCCCTCGACCAGGGTGGCGGCCTCCGGCTCGGCGACGATCTCGGACAGCGTGCCGTCGAAGTCGAGGAACACCGCCGGGCGCCGGCTGGCCACCAGTTCCTTCAACTGGCTGTAGACCGCCATCGCGTCGGCGATGGTCGACAACGGTTTGCCGCCGGACTGCACCGAGACCTCGGCAAGATCGCCGACGACGATGTCCGCCCCGCGGGACAGCAATTCGCCGGCTCCTCCGTTGCGCTCCAGACCGATGACGAGGCCGAAGCCGGCATCGCGGCCCGCCGCGATACCCGCGTCGCTGCAGTCGATCAGGACGCAACGGCCCGGCCGCACGCCCAGGTGCGCCACGGTCATGGTCAGCGCCGCATCGGCGCGCTCGCCGTCGCCGGCGGCGCAGACGAGTTCGTCGACCCCCGCGGCGCGCAGCACGGATTCGCAGTCCCGGGTGGACGAATAGGCGGCGGTGGCGACGTCGACGTCGCGCACTCGCTGCAGAAATCCGGCGGTCGAACCGCGGGCTTCAACCACCCCCGGTGCCGGCTCCACGACAACACAGTCGAGCCCGAGAATCACCGCGTCGTGGTAGCGCCTATCGACCGTGACAGGCCATTCGGTCACCTCTGTGACGATGCCACAGCGCCGGCGCTGGTCAAGGCCCTTGGGCGCAAGGGGGCCTCATGGCCATGCGGTTGGTGACTAAAGCCTCATGATCGACGGCCGTTCCCGCCATAGCGTTTTGGGCGAGGAGAGGGAGAACATCATGTCCGTACTCGCAAACCACCATGGCATCGTCGTCGGAATCGACGGATCGCCGGCCTCGAACGCCGCCGTATGTTGGGCGGCCCGTGACGCCGCGATGCGACACGTCCGGCTGACCGTGGTCCACATGGTGAACGCGATGGTGCCGATGTATCCGGCCCTGCCACTGTCGACCGGCGTGGCGGTGTGGCAGGAGGAGCAAGGCCGGGAGGTCCTCGAGCAGGCGGTCAAGATCGCCGAAGAGTCCGTCACCACGGACCGCAAGGTCGACGTCCGAAGCGAGCTGAGGTGCGCGCCCCCGGTGCCCACGTTGGTCGAGATGTCCAAAGAGGCCGAGATCATCGTCGTCGGCAGCAACGGACGCGGGGCGATGGGCAGGCTGTTGTTGGGTTCGGTGAGCAGCAGCGTGGTCCGCAGCGCGCGCTGCCCGGTCGCGGTCATCCGCGACGAAGACCCGCTCATGCCACACCCCCAGCAAGCCCCGGTGCTCGTGGGCATCGACGGCTCACCCGCATCGGACGTTGCGGTGGCCGTCGCTTTCGACGAGGCGTCGCGACGTGGCGTCGAGCTGACGGCGCTGCACGCCTGGAGTGACGTCGACGTCTTCGAACTACCAGGAGTGGATTGGTCGGCCGTGCGGGCGGAAGCCGAGCGGAGCCTGGCCGAACAACTGGCCGGCTGGCAGGAACGCTATCCCGACGTGACCGTGAACCGGGTCGTCGTTTCCGACCGGCCGGCCCGCCAGCTCATCGAACAGTCGGAATCCGCCCAACTCGTCGTCGTGGGCAGCCATGGCCGCGGCGGCCTGTCCGGCATGTTGCTGGGCTCGGTCAGCAACGCCGTGGTCCACTCGGTCCGGATGCCGGTGGTCGTCGCGCGGCCGTCCTAGGGTCGCGCCGCCGCCGTGCCGTATCTCGATGTGCACGAAACCCACACGGGTGTCGTCATTCTCGCCGGTGACCGCGCATACAAAGCCAAGAAGCCGGTGCTGACCGACTTTCTCGACTTCCGCTTACCGCAGCAGCGCGAGCACGCCTGCCGCCGGGAGCTCGAGCTCAACAGCCGGCTCTCGCCCGAGAGCTATCTCGGCGTCGCCCACCTCACCGACCCGCTCGGCGGGCCGGCCGAGCCGGTCGTTGTCATGCGGCGCTACCGCGACGAGGACCGCCTCGCCCACCTGGTGGCCCACGACACTTCAGAGTCCGTGCACCGAGTTTTGGACGCGGTGGCGGCGGTGTTGGCCCGCTTCCACGAACGCGCCGAGCGCGGCGAGCGGATTGACGCCCAGGGCGATGCCGCCGCGATCGAGTGGCGCTGGCGGGAGAACCTGTCCGAATTGGAACGGTATGCGAACAAATCGATTCCGGGCATAGCCGAAAGTGAGGTAGCTCATGTGCAGCGCCTCGCGTCCCAGTTCATTGCCGGGCGCGCGGGGCTGTTCTCGCGGCGCATCCGCGATGGGCGCATCGTCGATGGGCACGGCGACCTGCTCGCCGACGACATCTTCTGGGTCGGCGGCACCCCCGCGCTGCTGGACTGCCTGGAGTTCGACGATCGGCTGCGCCACGTCGACTGCATCGACGACGCCGCCTTCCTCGCGATGGACCTGGAATTCTTGGGCCGCAAGGACTTCGGCGACTACTTCCTGCAGCGTTACGCCGAGCATGCGGGTTGGGCGGCGCCGCGGGCGCTGTCCGACTTCTACATCGCCTACCGGGCCGTGGTGCGAGCGAAGGTGGACTGCGTGCGGGTTTCGCAGGGCAGCCCCGGCGCGTCCGACGACGCCGCCCGCCACCTGGCCATCGCCACCCGGCACCTACAGAGCGGCACCGTTCGGCTTGCTCTGGTCGGCGGCAACCCGGGCACCGGAAAGTCCACGGTGGCCCGGGGGCTGGCTGAATCGTATGCGGCGCAGCTTATTTCCACCGACGACGTGCGCCGGGAGCTTCGGGAGTCGGGCGCCATCGCTGGTGAGCCCGGCGTGCTGAACGCCGGGCTCTACAGCCCCGACCAGGTCGCGGTGGTCTACGAGACCACTCTGCGCCGCGCGCGGCAGTTGCTGGGCGAGGGCCACTCGGTGATCCTCGACGGCACCTGGCGCGATCCGCGGACGCGCGAGGAGGCTCACCAACTGGCCTCCGAGACGCACTCGGCGCTCGTCGAATTCGTGTGCTCGGCGACGGCCGACGTGGCCGCCGACCGGATCAAAACCAGGCCCGCGGGCAATTCGGAGGTGACGCCGGAGATCGCCGCCGCCCTGGCCGCCGGGTACGCCGACTGGGACGGCGCGCACCGGATCGATACCTCGCGGCGCCCGGACCTCGTCGCTCGCGAGGTCCACGACCTCTGGGGGCGCGCGACGTAACACCCCAGGAGGTTCCAACGTCCCGGCCGTCGGGGACCAACGGCCCTGCCCGCACCCGCCGCGTGGGGCATACAGTTTGCCTCAGCGAAATCGACGAAATGGTGGAGATGGACGCGAAAGTGCCGACAGCGAAGGTCATCCGGGACGCGGTGACGCTCGCCTGCCGCGCGCCTTCGCTGCACAACAGCCAGCCCTGGCGGTGGGTGGCGGACGGCACGAGGCTGCACCTGTGGGCCGACCCGCGCCACGCGATGCACGCCACCGACCACACCGGCCGGGAGCTGATCCTGAGCTGCGGCGCCGTCCTCGACCACCTGCGGGTCGCCATGGCCGCCGCGGGCTGGGACAGCGTCACCGAACGTTTTCCCACCGATGGCAGACCGGATCATCTCGCGAGGGTGGGCTTTTGGCCCGTGGAGAACGTGACGGCGCAGTGCCGGCTGCGAGCCGACGCGATCCTTCGGCGCCGCACCGATCGGCTGCCCCTGGGCGCACCGACCGCGTGGCCCACGCTGCATTCGGCCCTGAGCCGCGCGGTGACCCCGTACGACGTGTCGCTGGACGTGGTCGACGACGACGAGCGACCGAGTCTGGCCGAGGCGTCGCGGCTCACCGAGCAGTTGCGCCGAAGCGATACCTCCTACCTAACCGAATTGCGTTGGTGGACCTCGCCCTTCGAAGCGAACGGTGACCACGTGCCCGAAAGCGCCCTGGTGTCCAGTTCCGAGGCCGAGCGCGTCGACATCGCCCGCGCGTTCCCGCCGGCGGGCGGGGGCCGCCGCCGCGCCGCGATCGATCAGGACCACTCCAAGATCGTGGTCCTGTCCACCCGTGACGATGATGCGCCGGCCGAGGTGCTGCGCTGCGGTGAGGCGCTGTCGGCGGTGCTGCTCGAATGCACTTTGGCCGGCATGGCCACTTGCACCCTGACCCACATGACGGAGATGTCGCTGAGCCGCGACATCATCAGACGGGTCACCGGCGGCTCCGGCCAGCCGCAGCTGCTGATCCGGGTCGGCCGGTCACCGGCCACGGACCCACACGCGAAACCCACCGCCCGGCGTCCGGTGACCGAAGTCCTCGAGATGCGTGGGTGACCGAAATGCGAAGGAGGTGGCATCGATGACTCGGCACTGGCTGGTGATGGAAACAACCGGGGAAACAACCGGGAGGGACGGTGCGGCCCCCTTCGTCGCGCGGGTCGCGGCCGCGGGCCGGCATCTGCCCGGAACCCACCTGACGACCGACGAGCTTATGGCGTCCACCCGCCACCGCACCCACATCGACCTGGAACGGCTGACCGGGATCCGCGAACGCCGGGTGTCGGTGGGCGATGAGGACTCCTACACCCTGGCCAGCTCGGCGGCACTGAACTGCCTGGCCACCGCGCAGCAGGATCCAGCGGCGCTGGACGTGGTGATCAGCTGCAGCATCACCAAGTTCCGCGACGGGCTGACCCAGTGGCTCGAGCCGACCATGAGCAGCGCCGTGGCGCGCGGGATCGGGGCGGTGAACGCGATGACGTTCGACGTGTCCAACGCGTGCGCCGGAATGCTCACGGGCGTAACGATTTTGAATAACTGGATCCGCGAGGGCGTCGTCGAGCGCGGGCTCGTCGTCAGCGGCGAGTACATCTCGCAGCTTTCCAACAACGCCGCCCGGCACATCCGCAACATCATGAGCAAGGAGCTGGCCTGCCTGACGCTGGGCGATGCCGGCGCGGCGCTGCTGCTCGAGCGGGCACCGGCCGGTTCGGCCGGCATCGCCCTGGCGGGCTTCACCACCGTCGCCGACTACAGCCGGCTCTGCCTGGCGTATCCGCAGGGGGACGACCCGGGGGCGCGGATGTTCACCAACTCCCGCGCCATCCAGAAGGCCGCGATCGCCGACACGCCGCTGCTGTTGAGCGAAGTGCTTGACACCGTTGGTCTTTCGATCCACGACATCGACCACGTCATCACCCACCAGACGTCCGCGCGCGCCATCCGCAAGGGCATGGCCCGGATGTCGGAGGTGTTCGGTGACAGCCCGCGCCACGACGCGGTGATCACCGTCGACCGCTACGGAAACACCGCCTCCACCACCCACACGGTGGCGCTCGTCGAGGAACTCGAGGCCGGGCGGATCAGGCCCGGGGAGCGAATCGCGTTGCTGGCGTTGGCCTCCGGACTGGAGATCGGTGTGGTCTTGTTGACCCTGGACGAGGATGTGGTGAGCCGCTATGGGAACGGTGATTGATCGGATCGACGTCTCGCATCCGCGGCTGCGGGGGCGCCACAGCGCCTTGCACCTGGCCGTCGTCGCCGCCAAGGACTGCCTGAAGCGGGCCGGATGCGAGGCGAAAGACCTCGACCTCGTCGTCAACGCCGGCATCTACCGCGACCGCAACCTCGGTGAGCCGGCGCTCGCCGCGCTGATCCAGGACGACATCGGCGCCAACCCGGAGGACCCGCACGCCGGTGCCCACGGCACCTTCTCGTTCGACATCGCCAACGGCACATGCGGGCTGCTGACGGCGCTGCAGATCGTCGATGGGTTCATGCGCAGCCGCGCCATCCGGCGCGCGCTGGTGGTCGCCAGCGACGCCGACCCCGGGCACGGGATGAGTGAGCACTTCGGATTCTCGGCCGCCGGCGCGGCGATGCTGTGCGGCTGGTCCGACGACGACTACGGCCTCAGCCGGGTATCCTGGGTGAACGACCCGAGTGAAGCCGGCGACGAAAACTTCAGCGCCACGGTGGGTTTCGCCGACTCCCGCAACGTCCTGCGCTTCTCCGAGTCGGCGGCGATGGACGAGCGGTTCGCGGCGGCGGCCGGGCGGGCGGTGTCGGCGTGCCTTGCCGAGCAGTCAGTTCGGCTGTCCGAGGTCGACGCGATCGTCGCCGCCCCCGCCCGGCCCGGATACCGCACCGCGCTGGCTGCCCGGCTGGGCTTGCCGGTCGAGGCGATCAGCGTCGCCGACGACGCACGCATGCACACCGCCGCCCTGGCCGCCGCGTTCGGGCAGCGGGCCGAGCGGTTGCCGGCGGGCGCGCGGGTCGTGTTCGTCGCGGCCGGGGCCGACGTCGTCGCCGGCGCCGCCCTGTATCGCCAGCCACCGCGACCCTGAGGATCCCCGCGACCTTCGGCGAGATTGCACTCAGGGTCGTGCATGCGCCCTCAACCACAGCCGTCACGGCAATCTCGGCGCGCGACGGCGCGGCGGCTCACTGCAGCTGCACCGCGCCCTCGAGGTCCAGGATCTGCCGGGTGGTCTTGACCACCACGTCGGGGTTCAGGCTGATCGAGTCGATGCCGCAGCGAACCAGGAACTCGGCCATGTCGGGGTAGTCCGACGGCGCCTGACCGCACAACCCGGAGTGAATCCCGTTGCGGCGGCATCCCTCCACGGCCAGGCGGATCATCTCCTTGACGCCCTCGTCGCGTTCGTCGTAGTCGAAGGCCACGATCTCGCTGTCCCGGTCGACACCGAGGGTGAGCTGGGTGAGGTCGTTGGATCCGATGGAGAAGCCGTCGAAGCGCTTGGCGAACTCGTCGATCAGGATGACGTTGTTGGGGATCTCGCACATCGCGTACACCTTGAGCCCGTTCTCCCCGCGGCGCAGACCGTGTTTGGCCATCTCCGCCAGGACCAGGTCCGCCTCGGCCACCCGGCGCACGAACGGCAACATCAGCACGACGTTGGTCAGCCCCATCTGTTCGCGTACCCGCTTCATCGCCCGGCACTCCAGCGCGAATCCCTCGGCGTAGGCCGGGTGCGCGTAGCGCGAGGCGCCGCGGAAGCCGATCATCGGGTTGCTCTCGGCCGCCTCGAAGCCGCTGCCGCCGACCAGGCTGGCGTACTCGTTGGTCTTGAAGTCCGACATCCGCACGACGACAGGCTTGGGCCAGAAGGCGGCGGCGATGGTGCCGATCCCTTCCGACAGGCGCTCCACGAAGAATTCGGCGCCGTCGGAATAGGCGTACGTCAGCGTCTCGATGGTCCGCCGTGCCTCGGGATCGTCCACCCGGTCGGGGTGGAGCAGGGCCAGCGGGTGCACCCGGATGTACTCGTTGATGATGAACTCCATCCGGGCCAGCCCCACGCCGTCGTTCGGCAAGAACGAAGTCTTGAACGCCAGATCCGGGTTGCCGAGGTTGAGCATGATCTCGGTGTGCGGGCGTTCCTGGTCGGACACCTCGGTGCGATCGACGCGAAAGCCCAACTCGCCGCGGTAAACCCGCCCCGTGTCGCCCTCCACGCACGACACCGTGACGACCTCGCCGTCGGGCACGCTCGTGGTGGCGTCACCCGCGCCGACGACGGCGGGGATGCCGAGCTCGCGGGCGATGATCGCCGCGTGGCAGGTGCGCCCGCCGCGGTTGGTGACGATGGCCGCGGCGATCTTCATGATGGGTTCCCAGTCGGGCGTGGTGACGTCGGCCACCAGCACGTCGCCGGGCTGGAACTCCGACAGCTTCCCGAGGTTGTCCATCCGCCGGGCGATGCCGGTGGCGACCTTCTCGCCGACCGAGCGGCCCTCGGCGAGCACCTCCTTGCCCTCGGTGCCCTTGCTCTCGAGCACATAGCTTTCGATGACCGTCAGGCTGCGCTGGGAGGCCGCGGTTTCTGGCCGCGCCTGGACGATGTAGAGCCGCCCGTCGAGACCATCCTTGGCCCATTCGATGTCCATCGGTCGCCCGTAGTGGCCCTCGATGGCGCAGGCGTAGCCGGCCAGCTCGAGGACGTCGTCGTCGGTGACGCAGAACCGGGCCCGGTCGGCCTTCGGGGTGGGGATGTTGCGGACGGTGTTCTTCGTCTCCCCCTCGACGTAGATCATCTTGACCGCCTTGTCCCCGATCAGCCGGCGCAGTACCGCGCGGTGGCCGGCCTGATACGTCGGCTTGTGGACGTAGAACTCGTCGGGGTCGACGGCGCCCTGGACCACGTTCTCGCCGAGCCCGTAGGCGCCAGTGATGAATACGACGTCGTGGAAGCCCGATTCGGTGTCCAGGGTGAACATCACCCCGGACGAGGCGAGGTCGGAGCGCACCATCTTCATGACGCCGATCGACAGCGACACCTTGAAGTGGTCGAAGTCCTGGTCGACCCGGTAGTGGATGGCCCGGTCGGTGAACAGGCTGGCGAAACACCGGCGACAGGCGTCCAGCAGGCTCTCGGTGCCCTTGATGTTGAGGAAGGTCTCCTGCTGGCCGGCGAAGCTGGCGGTCGGCAGGTCTTCGGCGGTCGCCGAGCTGCGCACGGCCAGGCTGACGTCTTCGCCGTATTCCTCCTGAAGCTGCCGGTAGGCGGCCGTGATCTCGGCGGCGAGCTCCGGGGGAAGCCCTGCGCCGTAGACGATTTCGCGGGCCTGCTTGCCCTTACGTGCCAGCGCGGTGACGTCGTCGGGGTCGAGATCGTCGAGCGCGGCGTGCAGCGCGCCCCAGGCGCCGGCGCTGTCCAGCACGTGCCGGTAGGCCTCGGCGGTGATCGCGAAACCGTGCGGGACGCGCACGCCCTGCCCGGTCAGTTTTTGGAACATCTCGCCCAGCGAGGCGTTCTTCCCGCCGACCAGCGGGACGTCCTCGATGCCGATTTCTTCGAAGAAGCGGATGTAGGTGAAATCGCTCATGGTGTTCTTCCTTCGGCGGGTTGCATCAATACGCTTCGTAGATACCGCTGTTCGCTTTTCGCATGATCCAGGCGTAGTCCGCCCGTTCCCCGGCGGTTGACGACGCCGGCTCGGGGCGCCGCCAGCAGCCCTCGCTCTCACGCAGCGCGGCGGCGTACTCGAGACCGTCGCACAACCACCAGCACCCGCTTGCCCTTCGGCTGCGCGGTGCGATCAGGTCGGTGCGGGGCGCGGCGGCGAAAGCATCTGCCTCGCTGCTCAATTGCTCTCCCGTCACCCCCCTCACGATATGGCCGGGGGCGCGCCGCCACAGCCGCCGTTTGACCTCAGTAGTTGGGGACTTACGGCCCTGCCAGCAGGGCATTGCGGCGCGGAAAGTAGCACCATGGAGCAATTGACCGCGCTCGATGCCGGCTTCCTGGAGGTGGAGGACTCCGACCCGCACGTCAGCCTGGCGGTGGGCGGCGTGTCGATCGTGGAGGGACCGATCCCGACCTACGACGAGTTCGTCGCCGAATTCGCCGAGCGGGTGGCGGCGGTACCGCGCTGCAGGCAGATCCTGCACACCCATCCACTCGACCTGCGGCCGCCCGAATGGACGGAAGACCCCCACTTCGACCTCGCGCGTCACCTGCACCGCGTCGCGCTGCCGCAACCGGGCCGCGACCCGGAGCTGTTCGAGATGATCGCGTCCTTGATGGAACGGCGCCTCGATCGTGAGCGCCCCCTATGGGAGACCTGGATCATCGAGGGGCTCAGCGGAAACCGGTGGGCGGTGCTCACCAAGATTCACCACTGCATCGCCGACGGCATCGCGATGACGCAGCTGTTCGCCAAGTTCGGCGACGACGGCGACGGCGGCACCTTTGCGGTCGACGTCGGCGCCGCCCGGAAGGCGGTTCGGCGCGGGCCGGAGCTGTCCAAGATCAGCCTCAATCCCTTGAACTGGGCGAGTGGAATCGGGCGGAGCGCGTTCGGCGCCCTGACCGCGGCCGAACACGCGGCGATCGGTGCGGCCGAGCTGACCACAGCACTGATGCGCCCCGCCCCCCAATCTTCGCTGAACGGGCCGGTTACCGCGATGCGGAGGTACAGTGTGGCCCGCGCCCGGCTGAGGGACATGAACAAGGTCGCCCGGGCATTCGAAGTCACGCTCAACGACGTTGCGCTGGCAGCGATTACCAACAGTTATCGCGCCGTCTTGCTGGCGCGGGGGGAACAACCGGGCCGAGACTCGCTGCGCACGCTCGTCCCCGTCTCCGTCCGCGCGGTGGATCACTTCAATGTCGCCGGCAACCGGGTCTCGGCGATGCTGCCGCTGCTGCCCGTCGACGAGGCGGACCCGGTGCGGCAGCTGCAACTGGTGCACGACCGGCTCACCCACGCCAAGGCGAGCGGTCAGAGCGAGGGTGGCAGCGCGGTGGTGGTGGCCGCCAAGCGCACCCCGTTTGCGCTGTCGGCGTGGGCGATTCGATTGCTCTCGCGGTTCCCTCAACGCGCGGTAGTCGCCTTGGCGAGCAACGTTCCCGGCCCACGAAGCCGCCAGCGGCTGATGGGCCGCCGGGTGCTGGAACTCCTGCCGGTTGCCCCGATCGCCCTGCAGGTGCGCACCGGCATCGGAATGCTCAGCTACGCCGATAGTTTCGTCTTCGGCATCACCGCCGACTACGACACGGCACCCGACATCGACGCGCTCGCCGCCGGCATCGAGAAGGGGATGGCGCAATTGGTTGCGGCCGCCCGTACCCGGCGCCGCAAGGCGTCATGACGCGGCGGGCTCCGTGACGCGTTCATGCGCGGTCAGCAGCAGATGGTCGATCTCCGATTGGGCATCGAAGCGCAACCGGGCGCCGCGGAGGTCTTCGGCGATCTGCTCGGCGAGCGGCCGCAACTTGACGTTCGCTTCCTGTGAAAGCCATTTGAGCAACTCGAAGGCCGCGCTCTCACTGATGCCATAGATCAGCATCAGCATGCCCTTGGCCTGTTCGATCCCGGCCCGGTTCCCGTTGATCTCGGCCAGTCTGGCGCTGACGATCTCCTCCGCCACCTGTCCCGTGACCGGGGAGACGTCGATGTAAAACCCTTGCGTTCCAACGACGTCGCCGTCGTCGTCGAAGAACCGGTCACCCACCACGACGACGTGTCGCACATTCCCGCCGGTGTCGACGATTCGATGGCGAGTGCTGAACGCCTGCCGGGTGTTGACGATCTGTTCGATGGTGGCCGCGACCTGCCCGCGGTCGTCCGGATGCTTGTGCGAGAGCACCAGATCGGTGGTGGGCGTCACGCTGCCGGGCTCATACCCGTGCATCCGCTGCACTTGTTCCGACCACTCCCAGCGCTGGTCGGTGAAGTAGAAGCGAAACCAGCCGGCCGGCTGCGCGGCGCCGCCGGCCAACGCCTGTTCGACGTTAGCCCGTTGGCCGTCCAGTTCCCACTTCATCTCGCACCTGCTCTCCCTGGGTTTTTGAACCGGAGGAAGGCGGCGGCCCGTGTGTTTCTGCAGGGACCCGCGCCGCCGCCCGTCCGCCGGACATCAGGCGTTGATGACCTCGCGTTGCGAGGCGTTCTCATTGATGGCCGTTTGCCCGTCGCCGCGCCCGACGGTGATCTTGCGCGGCTTGGCCCGTTCGGCCACCGGAATGCGCAGCCGCAGAACACCTTCGCGGTAGGACGCCTCGATCTTGTCGGTGTCGAGGTTGTCGCCGAGCACCAGCTGCCGGCTGAACACCCCGCGTGGGCGCTCGGTGGCCAGCATCTCGCGGTTCGGGTCGACGGCGGGCCGCTCGGCGCGCACGGTCACGACGTTGCGCTCGATGTCGATGTCGAGCGACTCGGCGTCGATGCCGGGCAGGTCGAACTCGACGACGAACTCCTCGCCCTGGCGCCATGCGTCCATCGGCATCACTGCCGGCCGGGCGGCCGTACCGAACACCTGGTGGGCAAAGCGATCGAGGTCACGGAAGGGGTCGGAACGCATCAGCATGGTGGTCACCTCTCACTCCAATCTAGGCTGTGGTCTGGCTATTACCTATGTCCAATGACATAGATTTGGTATATCACTGTCGACATAGTCATGCAAGTGTGATAAATAGATTTTCTAGGCCAGGCAGCTTCGAGGAGAGACGGGTGATGACCGACCAACGCGGCGATTCCGGCGTCCCGGCGCCCGATCACGGCGTGTATGGCATCTCGGTGGCCGCCGAGCTCTCCGGCGTCCCGGTGCAGTCGCTGCGCCTGTACGAGCGGTATGGGTTGCTCGC
The DNA here is from genome assembly GCF_001667425.1 of Mycobacterium sp. 852002-51613_SCH5001154. NCBI lineage: Bacteria > Bacillati > Actinomycetota > Actinomycetes > Mycobacteriales > Mycobacteriaceae > Mycobacterium > Mycobacterium sp. 852002-51613_SCH5001154. Next base: position 49,676 of record NZ_LZII01000083.1, read on the forward strand.
GCCGGCGCGAAGCAACGGCGGAACCCGCCGCTACAGCGCCGACGACCTGGCCCGGCTCAAGCGCATCAGCGAGCTGGTCGGCGCCGGCATCAACCTGGCCGGCGTCGCCCGGATCCTGGACCTCGAGGATCACAACGCGACGCTCTCGGCGGCCAACACCGACCTGCGGTCCACGAACCAGACCCTGCGGAAGGCCGCCAAAACCGCGAAGGTCACGCAGGTGGGCGGCGAACCCGGCGACGGGGCCGGCTGAGGGCGCCGCGGCCCTCCGATTGCGCTCACCGAGTTCGGGTACACAGCCTGCTGTGCCCTTGAGCTGAAGGAGATGCAATGGGAGAGGTGGCGGAAGCCAAGACCCACGTGGTCGACGGCGCACGGCGCGAAGCGGACGAATACCGCGGCGACGAGCCTCGTCCGTTGGGCGGATACGTGGCGGTGCTGCTCGTCTACACCGCCGTGGTGGCCGTCGCGACCACGGCCGCGCTGCTCACCGGGCGGACGTTGCCCACCCGGTGGCGGATCCAGGACCTGATCACGGTCACCCTGGGCACCCACAAGCTCTCGCGGACGCTGACCAAAGACGCGGTGACCAGCCCGTTGCGCGCGCCGTTCACCCGCTTCGCGGGCAGCGGCGGCCCGGCCGAGGTCATGGAGGAGGTCCGGGACGAAAGCCCATTGCGGCACAGCGTGGGAGAACTGCTGACGTGCCCGTTCTGCCTGGATATGTGGGTGGCGACCGGCTTCGCCATCGGCTTGGTCTTTGCCCCGCGCTTCACCCGCCTGATCGCCGGCGTCTTCACCGTGTTGACCGGCGCCGACTTCCTGCAGCTGGCCTACTCGATGGCGCAGCAGTCGGCCGGGGGCTGAGCAGCGCTCAGCCGGTCTTCGGCATCGGGATGCCCTCGCTAGCCGCAAACTGTGCGTCCTCCTCGGAGGACAGCCCGATGGACACCACCGACCGGGCGAACAGCGCGTCGGTCAGGTAGGCCAGCGACACCGCCCACCGGTTGACGCCCCGCGGAATCGCGTACAGGTGATACGACCGGGTGACGACCTTCGCCGGCAGGCCCGAGAGGTGGATGTTCAGCGGGTTGGCCACCGCCTGCCACGGTCCCAGGTCGACCACCAGGCCCAGGTTGCGGTGCTTGTATTGCTTGGGCGTGCCATAACCGAGGCTGGCCGCCACGTTGCGGGCCAGCACCTTGCCCTGGCGGGTGGCGTGCTGGGCGGTGGGCGGCGTGATCTTTCCCGGCTGGGTCAGGTCGGGGACCGCGGCCGCGTCGCCGGCCGCGAAGACGTCGGGGTGATCCGGCACTTGCAGATCCGGCTGGACTTTGAGTCGGCCTTGCTCGGTCGGCAACCCCAGATCCTGGATCAGCGGCGCTCCGGTGACACCGGTCACCCAGGCGACCGTGCGCGTGGCGATGCGCGAATCATCGCTGAGCACAACGTGATCGCCGTGTGCTTCCTTGAGCGTGAGGCCGAGCCGGACGTCGATCCCGCGCCGGCGGAGGACCTTCTGCGCGGCATCGCCCAGCTTCTTGCCGACCTCGGGCATCACCTGCTCGGCCAGATCGAGGAGCACGAACCGGACGGCGGCGGGGTCGAAGCGCATCTGCTTGGCGGCCGCGTCGGCCAGCGCCCGAAGCTGTGCCACCAGTTCGGTGCCCGAATAGGAGGCCCCGACCACGACGACGGTGCGCCGGGCCTGTGCCACCTGCGGGTCGTCCTCGATGTTGGCCAGCTCGAGCTGCTCCACGAAATGGTCTCGTAGGTATAGGGCCTCGGCGGTGGTCTTCAACCCGCGCGCGCACGTCGCGAGGCCCGGAACATCGAGAAGCCTTGTCACCGAACCCGGCGTGAGCACCAACCGATCCCAGGCCATGGTGTGGCTGCGCTCTTCGGGATCACACCATCTCAGCGTGTGCCGGGCGAAGTCCACACCATCCACGCGGCCGCGCACCGCGTGCACGCCTTTGAGGCTGTTGGCCAGGGGGATCGCCACGAACCGGGCATCGACCACCCCGCCGGCGACGTCGGGCAACAACGGCGTGTACAGCATGTAATCCACCGGGGAGACGATCGTGATGTCGGCCTGCACGCGCCGTCTCCGCAGGATTCGGGCCAGACGGCCCGCGCAGGTGAATCCGGTGAAGCCGCTGCCAACGATCACTATCGAGGTCACCAATCCGAGTCTACGACGGGTGCCCCGAGCGGATCGGGGCACCCGTCGTGGTTTCACTGGAACAACCACAGCGAGGGCCCCCAAAAATGTTTAATAGCAACGCAATACGTGCATGCGGGGCCGGTGCGCAGCAAGCCTTCCTCACCAACATCGCGAACTCGTTGATCGACAGCGAGCATCCGCTCAAACGCCGGTGCCGCTAAAGCGGCGTTTCGGGGGCCGCGAGACGGGTATGCGCTTCCCACATGAAGGCTGTCACGTGGCACGGCAAGCGCGACGTGCGGGTGGAGTCGGTGCCCGACCCGAAGATCGAGCAACCCACCGACGCCATCATCGAAGTCACGTCGACCAATATCTGCGGGTCCGACCTGCACCTCTATGAGATCCTCGGGGCCTTCATGAAGCCCGGGGACATCCTTGGACACGAACCCATGGGAATCGTGCGCGAGGTCGGGGGTGAAACGGGTGACCTGCGGGTCGGGGACCGGGTCGTCATCCCCTTCCAAATCTCTTGCGGCACTTGCTACATGTGCGACAAGCAGCTCTACACCCAATGCGAAACCACGCAGGTGCGTGATCAGGGCATGGGGGCCGCGCTGTTCGGCTACTCGGAGCTCTACGGCGAGGTCCCCGGTGGCCAGGCCGAGCTGTTGCGCGTCCCGCAGGCGCAGTTCACCCACATCAAAGTCCCTGTCGGGCCGCCGGATTCGCGGTTCGTCTACCTGTCCGACGTGCTGCCGACGGCCTGGCAGGCGGTGGCCTACGCCGACATCCCGGACGGCGGCACGGTCACCGTGCTCGGCTTGGGCCCGATCGGCGACATGGCCGCGCGCATCGCCGATCACCTCGGCTATCGGGTGATCGCCGTGGACCTGGTGGCCGAACGCCTCGGACGTGCCGCGCAGCGCGGCATCCACACCATCGACTTGGGCCGGCTCGACTCGCCACTCGGGGAGGCGATCCGGGACCTGACCGACGGGCGAGGCTCCGACTCGGTCATCGATGCGGTGGGCATGGAAGCGCACGGTTCACCGGCGGCCAAACTGGCCCAGCAAGCCACCGGCATGTTGCCCGACTTCATTGGCAAGCGGCTGATGCAGACCGCCGGTGTGGACCGGCTCAGTGCCCTGTACTCCGCTATCGACATCGTGCGCCGCGGCGGCACGATATCGCTGATCGGCGTGTACGGCGGGATGGCCGACCCGCTGCCGATGCTCACTTTGTTCGACAAGCAGGTGACCCTGCGGATGGGCCAGGCGAACGTGAAGCGGTGGGTGGACGACATCATGCCGCTGCTCACCGACGACGACCCGCTCGGCGTCGACACCTTCGCGTCGCACGTGCTGCCCCTCGACCAGGCCCCGCACGCCTACGACATTTTCCAGAAGAAGCAGGACGGGGCGGTGAAGGTCGTGTTACGGCCTTGAAAATCGTTTAGCCGCAAGGCCTTCCGGCCCACCGTTTGGGGGAGTCCCCGGTAGGGTATTGATTGCGCCATGACATCCGCAGAAGCCTCCGCCCCCACGCCCACCGGAGAGGTGTGGCCGGGCCGCGCCTACCCCCTTGGCGCCACCTACGACGGGGCAGGCACCAATTTCGCCGTCTTCAGCGAAGTGGCCGAGCGGGTGGAGCTGTGCCTGTTCGACGCCGACGGCACCGAGAGCCGGGTCCCGCTGCCCGAGGTCGACGGCTACATCTGGCACGCCTACATCCCCAACATCGAACCCGGCCAACGCTACGGCTACCGCGTGCACGGCCCGTACGACCCGCAGAACGGCCTGCGGTGCAACCCGAACAAGCTGCTGGTGGACCCGTATTCGAAGGCCATCGACGGGTCGTTCGAGTGGAACCAGGCCCTGTTCAGCTATAACTTCGGCGACCCCGAGAGCCGCAACGACGACGACTCGGCCACGTTCATGCCCAAGTCGGTGGTGATCAGCCCCTACTTCGACTGGGGCAACGACCGGCCGCCAGACCACCAATACGCCGACACGGTCATCTACGAGGCGCACGTCAAGGGCCTGACGCAGACCCACCCCGACATCCCCGAGCAGCTGCGCGGCACCTACGCGGGCGTCGCGCACCCGGTGATCATCGACCACCTCAAGGACCTCGGCGTCACGGCCATCGAGCTGATGCCGGTGCACCACTTCGCCAACGACTCCACCCTGGTGGACAAGGGCCTGTCGAACTACTGGGGGTACAACACGATCGGGTTCTTCGCGCCCGATTTCAAGTACTCCAGTTCGACGTCGCCGGGCGGTCAGGTGCAGGAGTTCAAGGCCATGGTCCGCGCCCTGCACGAGGCCGGCATCGAGGTCATCCTCGACGTCGTCTACAACCACACGGCCGAGGGCAACCACATGGGCCCGACGCTGTCCATGCGCGGCATCGACAACGCCGCGTACTACCGGCTGGTCGACGACGACAAGCGCTACTACATGGACTACACCGGGACGGGCAACAGCCTCAACGTCGGGCACCCGCACGCCCTGCAGCTGATCATGGACTCGTTGCGCTACTGGGTGACCGAGATGCACGTCGACGGCTTCCGCTTCGACCTCGCCTCGACGCTGGCCCGCGAGTTCTACGACGTGGACCGGCTGGCCACGTTCTTCGAACTGGTGCAACAGGATCCGACGGTTAGCCAGGTCAAGCTGATCGCCGAGCCGTGGGACGTCGGCCCGGGCGGTTACCAGGTCGGCAATTTCCCGCCGCAGTGGACCGAATGGAACGGCAAATACCGCGACGCGGTCCGGGACTTCTGGCGCGGCGAGCCGTCGACCCTCGACGAGTTCGCCTACCGGCTGTCCGGGTCGGCCGACCTGTACGAGCACACCGCGCGCCGGCCGGTGGCCTCGATCAACTTCGTCATCGCCCACGACGGGTTCACGCTGCGAGACCTGGTGTCCTACAACGAGAAACACAACGAGGCAAACGGCGAGGACAACAACGACGGCGAAAGCCACAACCGGTCCTGGAACTGCGGCGCGGAGGGGCCCACCGACGACCCGGGCGTCAACGCGCTGCGCGCCCGCCAACAGCGCAACTTCCTCACCACGCTGCTGCTGTCGCAGGGGGTGCCGATGATCTGTCACGGCGACGAGCTGGGCCGCACGCAGAACGGCAACAACAACGGCTACTGCCAGGACAACGAGCTCACCTGGATCGACTGGTCCAAGGCCGATAACGGCCTGCTGGAATTCACCCGCGTGGTGTCGGCCCTACGCGCCAACCATCCGGTCTTCCGGCGGCGCCGGTTCTTCTCCGGCAAGCCGCTGGGCCGCCGCGGCCAGGACGGGTTGCCCGACATCGCCTGGTTCACCCCCGAGGGCGCCGAGATGACCGAGGAGGACTGGGGCGCCGGATTCGCGAAGTCCGTCGCGGTGTTCCTCAACGGGCACGGCATCCCGGACCGCGACGCGCGGGGGCAGCGGGTGTTCGACGACTCGTTCCTGCTCTGCTTCAACGCCCATTACGAGCCGATCGAGTTCACCCTGCCGCCAAAGGAATTCGGCGCCGCCTGGCAACTCGTGGTGTTCACCGGCCCGGAGGAGGAGACGCCCGCGGAGGAGGTGCCCGGGGGAGGGACGCTCACCGTGGACGCGCATACCGCCGTGGTGTTGCAAGCCCCCGACGGAGGCTGACGCGCATCGGTGACCTTCGCCGCGAGAGTGGTGACCTTTTGCCCCCAGACATCGGTTTCCTACTCCCGCACACTGTCGGTTGCGCCGCCGCGGGGGAAGGAAGGGGCAGCCGATGGAGAGGCCCAGCCCCGACGCGTGCCTGAACGACGTGGCCTGGTGCAGACGGATCGCCTTGGCGGTGGTGTTTGTCATCGCGACGCTGTCCTGGCTGGGTTGGGCGACCGGCGTCGACCGGCTGACCCGGATCAATGCGACCTGGCCGCAGATGATGCCGTGGACCGCGTTGTGGCTGGCGGCGCTGGGCACGGCGATCCTGGCCCAGTCGGGCCGCCCGTCGAGGGGACGAGTGTGGGCCGGCCGTGGCCTCGCCATGCTGGTGGGCGCGCTTGCCGGCGTGACCCTCTTGGAGTACGCCACCGGCGGTCCATCGACCGCCCTGGACCTGACGTGGTTCGGGGACGCGGTTCGCACGTCGCAACAGACCTGGCCCGGGCGTCCCAGCGCGCAGACGGCGGCGTCGGTCCTGCCCCTGGCGGCCGCCGTCGCCCTGATCCGCGTCGATCGGGGGACGCGTTTGGCCTGGCTCGCATGCATGGCGGCCGGCGGGGCCACCCCGTTCGTCACGGTCGGGGCCTACATGTTCGGCGCTTTGGCGCTGGTGGGCTTCTCGCCTTCGACCGGCCAGGCGTTCATGACGGCCGTGGCTCTGCTGCTGCTTGCCGCCGCGACGTCGCTGGCGCGCCCCGACCGGTCTCCGGTCGCCTGGCTGCTCGCCCGACCGGACCGGAAGTCACTTCTTCGGTTGGTGGGCATCCTCGCCGGCTTTCCGGTCGTCGTCGCGCTGTCGAGGCCGTTCTTTCTGCGGCTCGGTCTGGGCCAGCAGGCGGAATGGACCTTCTCGGTACTGCTCGGCACCGCCATCGTCGGGGCGATCACGTTCTTCTTCATCCAGCGCGAGCAGAAGCTGTTGATCGAGCAGGAGCTGGTCAGTAAGGAACGCGCCGACGCCGAGATGCGCTATCGTATCCTCGCCGACAACGCGGTCGACATCATCGTGCACCTGCGCGGCGCTGAGGTTGTGTGGATCTCGCCGTCCGTGGAGGCGGCGTTGGGCCGGTCGCCGCAGGGTTGGACCGGCTCGGATTTCGACCGCCACATCCACCCGCGCGACCTCGAGGCGGTCATCAGTGCGCTGGGAAAGGTCACCGCAGGCGAATCGGTCCTGCACCGGTTTCGCGTGCGCTCCGCCGACGGCAATTACCACTGGGTCGAGGGGCACGGGAAGCCGTACGTCGACGCCGAGGGCAACACCGATGGCCTGATCGCCGCGGTGCGCATCATCGACGAGCAGGTGGAGGCGGAGCGGCGGCTGGAACGGATGGCACGGTTCGACACCCTTACCGGGCTGGTGAACCGGGCCGAGGCCATCAGCCGATTCGAGGCCGCGATGCAGAAGCCGCGGCCGCTCGGATCGTATGTCGGGGTGTTGTTCTGCGACGTCGACCGCTTCAAGCAAATCAACGACACCTGGGGCCACGGCGTGGGCGACTGTGTGCTGGCAACCCTTGCCGCAAGGATCCGTGGAAGCGTGCGCGGGGGTGACACGGTGGGCCGGATGGGGGGCGACGAGATACTCGTCCTGCTGCCCGACATCCACAGCGTCGACGAGCTCGCCCAGATCGCCGAGAAGATTCGCCGTCGTGCCGCCGAACCCATTGATGTATCCGGGAAGTGGTTATCTGCGACGCTGAGCATCGGCGCCACGCTCGCCATGCCCGGCGAGTCCGTCGACCTGATCACCGCCCGGGCGGACGCGGCCATGTATCGGGCCAAGCTCGGGGACCGGAACACCGTCGTTCGCAACTAAGTAGCCGAGCCCTCGCCCTCCGACGGGTGATATCCGGTAGGTTTTTGCCGACGGCAGCTCGTTACAAGAGAGGGCAAATATGTCAAGGACAGTGGTGGTGGGCGCCTCGAGCGGACTCGGTCGCTGCATCGGCGTCGGCCTCGCCCAGCGCGGCGACCAGGTCGCGCTGCTGGCCCGGCGCCGCGAGCGCATCGAGGCGGCGGCCAAGGACGCCGGCCCGGGCGCGATCGCCATCGAATGCGACGTCACGGACGAGGCGTCGTGCCGGTCCGCGATCGCCGCCGCCGCCGACGCCCTGGGTGGCATCGACAACATCGTCTACACCCCCGCCGTCGGTCCATTGGTCCGGATGGTGGACACGGACGCCGCGACCTGGCGGCGCATCTTCGACACCAACGTCATCGGCGCGGCGCTGGTGACGGCTGCGGCGGTGCCGCACTTGACGGTCTCCGCGGGCAAAGCGGTCTACCTGTCCTCCGACGCGGGCACGTTCGGGCCGCCGTGGCCGGGCCTGGGTGCGTACGGGGTCAGCAAGGCGGCCCTCGAGCGCATGGTCGACGCATGGCGGGCCGAACACCCCGACATCGGCTTCACCACCTTCATCGTGGGGGAATGCCCGGGTGGCGAGGGCGATGCGGCCACGGGTATGAACATCGGCTGGGACATGGACCTCGCCATGAAGGCCGTGCCGCTGTGGGCGTCCCGCGGATGCATGCCCGGCAAGCTGATGCCGGTCGAGGACCTCGTCGACGTGGTGCACACGATCCTGCGGACGAACGCCGCGACCTCGATGCCAGTGGTGGTGGCCAGGGGTGCGCCCGCCAGCCCCGCCGCGTTCGCGGATTCCGCGCAGTCCTAGCAGCGCGGCGGAGCCGGGCGCGGCGGGTCGGCGCCGTCGCTCTAGCGGCCCAGCTTCTCGCGGACCAGGTCGGTCAGGAAGCGGCCGGCCGAGGTCGGCCGGAAGGCGCGGGCCGCCCCGGTGAGCGCCTCGCGCGCATCCGGGGGCAGCTCGATGTCAGCGGCGGCGACGTTGAACTCAAGCTGCTCGACGCTGGACGCGCCGGGGATGGCGACCACGCCCGGATAACTGATCAGCCAGGCCAGCGCCACCTGAGCCGGCTTGGCGCCGACCGTGGTCGCGACGTCGCGCAGCGTCTGCAGCAGCGGCTCGACGCGGCGCAGGTTCTCGGTGCCGAACAGCGAGTTCAGCGCCCGAATGCCGCCGGGACGGTTGTCCAGGCCGTATTTCCCCCCCAGCAGGCCCTGTTCGAGCGGGCTGTAGGCAATCACGATGCGGTTCTCCCGCTCCGCGAAGGGCACCAGGTCCTCCAGCGCCCCGGCGTGTGCCAGCGAGAAGTGCACCTGATTGCTCACGACCGGCCGGCCGAGCGCCGCGTCGGCCTTCCGCCACCGCTCGAGCGAGTAGTTGGAGACGCCGACCGCGCCGATCTTGCCGCTGTCGAGCAGGTCTCGCATTCCCGGCATGATCACCGTGTCGGGCACCAACGGGTTGGACTGGTGGATCTGATACAGCGGGATGCGATCCAGCCCCAGCCGCCGCGCGCTGGCGCGCTCGCGCTGCTTGATCACGGCGGGGAAGGGCGCGACCGGCATGATCTTGCTGGCCACCGCGACGTCGGCGCGCTCGTCGCCGAGCGCCTCGCCGAGGATCCGCTCGCTCTTGCCCAGCCCGTACACCTCGGCGGTGTCGAACAGCGTCACCCCCAGGGCGCGGGCGCGGCGCACGATGTCACGCGCGGCGCCCGAGGCATAACCCTCGCCGTAGCCCCACTCGCGTGACCCGAACTGCCAGGTGCCCAAACCGATTCGGCTGACCCGGCCCACTCCGTCGACGTCGAGATACTTCATGTGCCCACCCTAGCCAGGGACCTTGCCCAGCACGTAGTTGGCGATGCCCACCCCGGCCAGCCGCGGTTGGCCGCTGTCCGTCGTGCCGCTGCAGGACACCATCAGGTCGACGATGACGTTGGCCTTGGCCGCGATCGCCCGGGCCGAGCGGATCTGCAGGCCCCTGGGCGCGAGGTCCACCGTGGTGATGCCGTTGGGGGCGTCGGCGGGCTCGCCCACCGCAAATGGGAGAGCCTCCCCGTTGGCCGGTGTCAGCGTCACGGTCAAGCCGCCGCATCGGCGCCATCCCGACAGCAACGCCTCGAGCTGCGCTTGGGCCGCCGCCGGGTCGTGGAAGGCCACCACGGCCTCGATGACCTGAGTCGACTTGAGAAAGCTGCGCGAGTCCCGGAACTCCGCCGCGCGGTAGCCCGTGACGCCGGCGCCGCTATAGGCGTCCGGCGTGCCGGGGGCGACGCTGCCCCAACATTCCGGCCGGTCGATCGCCCCTTCTGCGCTGGAGCGACCCATGTTGTCCCACGTCTGGCCCGCCTCGATGTTCTCGTCGGTGGTGAGGCTCTTCAGGGCGTCGGCGCCCGGCAGGAGCGCGGCCAGGGCGTCGGGCGCGACCGGTCCCGGCGGCGCCGGGGCCGCCGCGCTGGTGGGGGTGGTAGCCGGCGCCGCGGTCTGGGTGGACGGGGCGCCGCCCAGCGTGGCCCACGCGATCAGCGCGACCACCGTGACGGCGATGAACGCATACGACAGCGCCAGCCCCGCGCGGGCGCGGTCGCGGCCGAGCTCGCCGGTGCGGCGGATCTGCGCCAGCCCGGCGTGTCCCAGGATCGCTCCGACGGGCGCGAACACGAACGCGAACACCAGCGACAACGTCGCCAGCACGTTGACGGGCGGGCGGTACGGCGGTGGGGGTGGCGGCTTGAAGACCGGCGGCTCGACTGGGGCGGGCGGGACCCGGCCAAGCGGGTCGTACGTATAGGGGTTCTGCCAATACGAATCCTGCGGGTCGGTCACGCCAGCGCCTCCTTACCGGCCGCACCTGCCCGCAATGTAGCCGACGATCCGGCGGAGCGTCATAGCCGCGGCTTGGCGACGCTGACCACATAGGGCGCGTCGGCCAAGGTCAGGTACACCCGATGCGGGCCGATCGCGATGCCCGACAGCGGCGCCGTCTGGGCCGCCTGCGGCAGTCCCGACCGGTAGCCGATGACGCGGATGACCGGGATCGTGCGCGACGGGAAGCCCGTGAAGCTGGCCGTCTCGAGCACTACCACCTCGTGGTCCGTGGCGGCGTAGACCCTGGTGTCGTCGGTGCCCAGTTCGCGGATCGGGGACGGCAGCCGGGTGCTGGCCAGCACCGTCAAGCCCTCGCCGCCGCGGCGCGAATCCACGGCGTACAGCGTGCTGTCGTCGCGGCCGGCCACGTAGCTGCGCGTCACCGCGGCGCCGTCACCCGCCGACACGGCGACGTTCATCCGCAGCGAGCCGCGCTCCTCGGCGGGCGACGAAGACCCCTGGTAATGCCGGATTCCCGACGGCGCGTACACGTGGTAATCGATCTCGCGGCCGCGGTTCGCGCCGTCGATGGTGTCCGCGCGATCACCGGCGATCGGGGCGGTGGGCAGCTTCCGGAAGCCGTACTGGTCGACCGGTGTCACCGACGTGCCGTCCGACGACAGCGCCAGCAGCGTCCGCATCCCGGCATCCTCGGACAGATACGCCGGGGCGGGTCCCGCGTCGAAATCGCCGACCTGGCGCAGACTTTCGAGGTCAACCTCGGCGACCCTGCCGCGCTCCGGCTGCGGCACGAACACGATCCGGTCGTCCTTCTGGCTGATTTGCAGATTGCGCCCGACCGCCATGGGCTCCGACAACCGCGTCCTGGCCTCACCCGGGCGATCGCCGGCGGTGACTTCGGCGAGCCGATGATCGCCGGTGAGCCCGACGAGGGCGTGCGCCCGATACGACCACACCGGATCGCGCAACGGCGCGGCGACCGACCAGAGCGCGACGTCGGGCTCGCCTTCCAGCGCCGCCCCCGGCGCCGCGCAGCCGGCCGTCACGACCAGTGCGCCGAGGATCGCCGCCCGACCGCGGATACCGGTGGCCACAAGCGTTCTCCCTTATTTCGCGACTGGTGAGGAACTACCCACTGGTGCGCGGGTGTACCCGTTTGGTGCCGGATTTCGTCGGGTAGCCGAAAAGAGGCGCGCAACAGCCCGCGCACCAAGCCGAGATGGGAAGGACACCATGGCTCAGAACGCCATCAAGTCGCCCACCGATGTGGTCGACTTTCTCGTCAGTCAACACCAGCAGATCAAGTCGTTGTTCGCAGAAACACTGGCGGCGTCCGGGAAAGAACGCGAAAAGGCGTTCGTCGAACTCCGGCGATTGTTGGCCGTCCACGAAACGGCCGAAGAGGAGATCGTGCACCCCCGGGCCAAGCGGAAGCTCTCCGACGGTGCCGCGGTGGTCGACGAGCGACTGCACGAAGAGCATGAGGCCAAGACGGTCCTGCAGAAGCTGGAGAAGCTCGACGTGGACAGCGCGGAGTTCACCCAGCTGCTGACGCAACTGCGCGACGCGGTCATCGAGCACGCCGAGCACGAGGAGCACGACGAGTTCTCCAAGCTGGGCCAGGAATTGAGCGGCGATGAGCTCGAACGGATGGGCCGCGCGGCCAAGCTCGCGGAGGCGATCGCGCCGACCCGACCGCACGCCGGCGTCGAGTCGCAGACGGCCAACCTGGCCGCCGGACCGTTCGCGGCGATGTTGGACCGAGCCCGCGACGCCATAGTCGGCAAGGGCTAGCACCGGCTCACGGGGTGCCCCACTCGAGGGGGAGTGGGGCACCCCGGCCCCGGCCGAAGGGGACACCATGACCGCGACCAAGGCGCCGGGCGCCGACCGCTATCTACCCGAGGAGCGGGAACTGGATTCGCTGCGAGCGGCGGCCGAATGTTGTCGCGGCTGCCCGCTTTTCGCCGATGCCACCCAAACGGTGTTCGGCAACGGCAACGCGGGAGCGCCCATCATGTTGGTGGGTGAGCAGCCGGGCGACCAGGAGGACCTCGCGGGCGAGCCGTTCGTCGGCCCGGCCGGGCGACTGCTCGACCGGGCCCTCGAAGATGCCGGCATCGATCCGGGGGTGGCTTATGTGACGAACGCGGTCAAACATTTCAAGTTCACCCGCAAGGGCGGCAAACGACGGATCCACCAAAAGCCCGGCCGCACCGAGGTGGTCGCCTGCCGCCCCTGGCTCATCGCCGAGATCGAGGCCGTGCGACCGCAGGTCATCGTGTGCCTCGGCGCGACCGCCGCGCAATCCCTGCTGGGGGCCGACTTTCGCGTGTCCGCCCAGCGGGGCCGGCAAGTGCGGCTGCCCGCGTCCATCGTCGATGTGGAGCCGGAGCCGACCGTGGTGGCGACGGTGCATCCGTCGGCGGTGTTGCGCGACCGCAGCGATCGACACGACGAGGCCTACGGGCTCTTCGTCGACGACCTGCGCAACGCGCGAGCCGGAGTCGTACGCTGACCGGGCGTCGGCTCATCCCTTCTTGTGCGGCATGAACTCCTGCGCCTTGGTTTTCAGGCCGACCTTGACGAAGCCAACGCGGTCCTCGTCGCCGGAAAGCACCGCCGTGGTGGCCGCCTTGAACTGATCCCAGGTGGCGTGCGGCGGGATGGGCGGCATGTCGGGGTCGGTGAAGACGTCCAGCACGGTGGGACGGTCGGCCGACAACGCGTTGCCCCACGCGCCCTCGAGCTGGTCCGGGTCCTTGACGGCCATTGCGTTCAGGCCCAGGCCGGCCGCGAACGCGGCGAAGTCGACATCCGGAAGCGCTTGGGATTCATGGAATTTCGGTGAGCCCGCCATGGCGCGCATCTCCCACGTGACCTGGTTCAGGTCGTTGTTGTGCAGGATCGCGACGATCAGCCGGGGATCCTCCCACTCCTGCCAGTACCGCTTGATGGTGATCAGCTCGGCCATGCCGTTCATCTGCATGGCGCCGTCGCCGACGAACGCGATGACGGGCCGGCGCGGGTGGCCGAATTTGGCACCGATCGCGTACGGCACACCCGGTCCCATGGTGGCAAGGGTGCCGGACAGCGAACCCCGCATGTTGCCGCGGAAGCGCAGATTGCGCGCATACCAGTTGGCCGCCGATCCGGAGTCGGCCGTCACGATGGCGTCGTCGGGCAGCTTGGGGGAGAGCTCGGAGTACAGGCGCATTGGGTTGATGGGGTCGGCGCTGACGTGCGCTTCCTTGTCCATCGTCTCCCACCAGCGCGCCACATTCTTCTCGATCTCTTTCCGCCAGGATCGGTCTTCTTCGCGGCGCAGGTGCGGAATCAGGGCCCGCAGCGCGGTCTTGGCGTCGGCGACCAGGTTGACCTCGTACGGGTAGCGCATCCCGATGAGCCGGCCGTCGACGTCGATCTGCACCGCGCGGGCCTGCCCGAAATCGGGCAGGAACTGCGTGTAGGGGAAGCTGGATCCCACCGTGAGCAGCGTGTCGCAGTCGCGCATCAGCTCGTAGCTCGGCCGCGTCCCCAGCAGGCCGATAGAGCCGGTGACCCAAGGCAATTCGTCCGACAGCACGTCCTTGCCCAGCAGCGCTTTGGCGGCGCCGGCCCCGAGGAGGTCGGCGACCTGGGCCAGCTCTTCGTGCGCCCCGCGCGCACCGGTGCCCGCCAGGATGGCCACCTTCTTGCCCGCATTGAGGATCTCGGCCGCGCGCGCGATGGCCCCGTCATCCGGGGCGATCTCGGGGTATTCGATGCCCAGGCTGGAGGGCACCATCTTGAACGCGTGCTCGGGAGGCGAATACGGCAATTCCTGCACGTCGCTGGGGATGATCAACGCCGTGGGCGCGCGCTGAGTCATCGCGATGCGGATCGCGCGGTCCAGTACATTGGGCAATTGCTCTGGGACGGTGACCATTTGGACGTAGTCGCTGGCGACGTCCTTGAACAGATTCAGCAGGTCGACCTCCTGCTGGTAGTTGCCGCCCATGGCGCTGCGATTGGTCTGCCCGACGATGGCCACCACCGGAACGTGGTCCAGTTTGGCGTCGTAGAGGCCGTTGAGCAGATGGATCGCTCCCGGCCCCGAAGTGGCCACGCACACACCGAGCCGGCCGGTGAATTTCGCGTAGCCGACCGCCTCGAAGGCGCTCATCTCCTCGTGGCGCGACTGGATGAACTTCGGCTTGTTGTCTGCGCGACCCCACGCGGCGAGCAGCCCGTTGATGCCGTCACCGGGATAGCCGAACACGTGCTCGACGCCCCATGCCCGCAATCGCTCCAATAGGTAGTCCGAGACCTCTTGCTTGGCCATTGATGTCCCTCCTAGACAGACGGTTCGAATGAGATTCGCTAGGTACGCCGGGCAGCCGCAGGAGTCACGGTGGCGCGTGTTTGCTGCGATGGCCCGCGGCCGTCTGTTTCGACCGCAACCTGGCGTGAATGAGCCGCCAGGGCACTTCCCACAGCCATTGGTGTTACCCGCAATCACCGTGGTTATTCGGTCCGCGGCCGTCGCGCGGAGATTCTCAGCGGATTGCCAGGCAACCGTGTCCGCGGCGATGAATTTCGGTTTCGGCCCGAAGGATACGGCCCGCCACGAGGTGCCGAGAGCTCACGCGCTCTTGGGCAGGACGGACAACTCGGACGCGCTGTGGCCCTTGGCCACCCGCCGGATCAACATCCGGGTGGCCTTGTCGAGGATCTCCTGGGCGGAGTCGGGATCCCGGGCGCGTTCGGCGCGCCGCGTCGCGGCGGCGATCGTGAGCCCCTGCTCGTAGCCGGTCACGACGCGTGGGTCGACGTAGGAACCGCGGGCCACCGCCGGGGTATTGCCCAGCTCCTCGGCGACCTCCTTCATGACGGCGGATTCCACGCGTTTGGCCACCCGGCGGGAAACGGCCGGGTCGGCGTCGGCGAACGCTGTGGCGGCCAACACCGTCCCGTGCCAGGTCCGCAGGTCCTTCACGGTGTATTCGTTACCGACGAGCTCCTTGAACCGGGCGTTGAGGTCGTCGGATCGCACGTCTATCCAGCCGGATGCGTTGCGGCACACCAGCAGCCGCTCTGTACGGTTGGGCCGGCGCATCAACGCGCGCACCGCCCTGACCACTTCGGGGTCCTCGATCTCCACGGTGCGCCGCACGCCGCTCTTGGCGGGAAAGTCGAATTCGACCGCGTCGCGCCGGACCGCCACGTGATCGCACTGCAGGGTCGCCAGGCCGTACGACTCGTTCTCCTCGGCATACTGCTCCCCGCCGGCGCGGAAGTACCCGCGATCCAGCAGGCGCAATGCCAGCGCCAGCACCCGTTTGCGGGTCAAACCGCTGCGCGTCAGGTCTTTCGCGATGGCGGCGCGCCACTGCGGTAACCGGGTGGACAGTTCCAGGACGCGGTCGAACTTCTCCTCGGCGCGCTCCTGCTGCCATGCGGTGTGGTACAGGTACTGCCGGCGGCCGGCGGGGTCGACGCCGACGGCCTGAATGTGCCCGTTGGGATGCGGCGAGATCCACACGTTTTTCCAGGCCGGCGGAATGACCAACTCTTTGATTCGCTGCAGGGTTTCGGGGTCCGACAGGAGTTCGCCGTCGGGCCCGTAATACGCGAAGCCCTTGCCCCGACGCTTGCGCGCGATGCCCGGCTTGCTCAGAACGCTGCGACGCAGCCGCATCATGTCCCTCCAGTTACGTTCGCTGACTGGACAATTACCCGCCGCGGCTGCCGTTCACACGCGTTGCAAAGAAGCGACCCGCCACAGCGTCGTGGGGGGTCGGTTCTGTATCGCAGCGGAATCAGCCGGCCATGAACTCCTGGTAGGCCGATTCCAGGGTCGGTGGCAGCGCCTTGACGTTGCACTGCCGTTCGGTGTCGCCGATCGGCGACAGGATGCCACGCAGGTCGTAGTACTCCTGCGGATGGGCCGTGAAGTAGCCCCGCAGGTTCGACTCGGCCTCGGGACGCGGCTGGCCGTAGGCGGCGGTGACCACCTGGTTGGCGCCTGGGTGCGCGGCCAGGTATTGCTCAGCCGAGCCCTGCACGGACGAAACCGTGGCGTTGACACCGCCGGGGCTGCAGTCGGGCGCCGCGGCCGCCGACGGGGCGCCGACGAGACCCAGAGTGATTCCCCCGAGCAGGCAGCCGGCACTGATGCCGGCCAGACGCCGGCGCGCGACAATACTGCTGATTTTCATGATTTTGTGTCCTTCAGAATTGCGAATTGACTTCTTCGACCGAGGCTCCCGATCCTCGAAATCCAAAGTAGCGGAAGTGGAAAGTGGCCGTTTTCGCTCGCGACGAACGGAAGGAACATAAACTGACCGATACCGCCACGGAACGCCCCCGTTCACTAAGCGAACGATCAAATCCGCTCGGGAAGGCTGAGAATTCTTACGGAAGACTGGGCGGTTCTTAAGCAACCGCAAGAAAGATCGTGACGCAATCGTGACCCTGAATTCGCCGACGCTCAGACCCGGGAGAAGTCCGGCCTGTGTACCGACGCGTGCGCGTCGCCGCCACCGTCCTTCGCGTGACCGTTGGTGCTCGCCGGTGGTAGCGAGCTCAGCCAGGACTCCACGCCGGGGCCGATGACCACCGCACGTTCGCCCGCC
The DNA here is from genome assembly GCF_001667425.1 of Mycobacterium sp. 852002-51613_SCH5001154. Taxonomy (NCBI): domain Bacteria; kingdom Bacillati; phylum Actinomycetota; class Actinomycetes; order Mycobacteriales; family Mycobacteriaceae; genus Mycobacterium; species Mycobacterium sp. 852002-51613_SCH5001154. The sequence continues at coordinate 66,872 of NZ_LZII01000083.1, forward strand.
AGCAGCGCTCCCGTGGCGAGCGCGGGCACACGAGGCTGCACCGCCCGGACCGTACGGCTGTCGCCTTGCCGGGCAAGAACTTTCGTGGTCAGTTCGGGCAGCCGGATGGTGTCCGGACCGGTGATGGTGCGCGGCGTGTGCGTCTGGCCGAGGGCGGCCTCGACGAGTACGTCGGCGACGCTGTCGGCGGCGATGGGCTGGACCAACCAGTCCTCGACGATCACCTCGTCCCCATCACAATTCACCGGCCCCGCGGGGCCGGTGGCGGATTCGTACCACGGGGTGGACTTCACGACCGTGGTCGGGACGGGACCGTCGAGCAGGATCCCTTTGGCCGCCCGTTTTGCCTCGAAGTATCCGAGCCCGTCGAACACCGCATCGTCGATGCCGGCCATCGTCGACACCACCAGACGCTGGACGCCCCGGGCTGCGCACACCCCCATGACGTTGCGGGCGGCGGTGGCCAACGTCTGGGCGAAGTTGGGCTGCCCGTCGTCGGCCGCGGGGTTGGACACGTCGATCGCGACGTCGACGCCATCGAGCGCGCGATACAGGCTCTCGCCGTCGAGCAGGTCGACGCCGTGTGCGCGGGAAACCTCGACGACCGCGACGTCGCGGGCCTTGAGCCTGGCGACGACGCGGGATCCGGCCGTGCCCGTCGCTCCGATCACGGCGATGGTGGTCAGACGCCTCACCCCTTTCGTCCGTCGCGCTCATTACTACCCAGCCGATCGCGGTTTAAACCATCCAATTCCGCGGCGCCCCGCTTCCCGTGATCGCGCGCACATGGTCCAGGGCGTTTGACGAGTCGGCCGACGGGAACGCCGTAGGAGCGAGTTGCACAGTAACCAAAGGGAGGTCGACCCATGGGGGATGACAAGAGCGGACCGCAGGAAGCCGTCACCGGTGCCGTCGAGGGCGTGAAGGGCAAGGTCAAAGAGGTCGGCGGGGCCGTCCTCGGCCGTGACGACGTGGTCAAGGAGGGTCAGGCCCAGCAGGACAAGGCCGACGCTCAGCGCGACGCGGGCAAGAAGGAGGCCGAAGCCGAGTCCGCCCGGGCCGGTGCGGAGGCCGCCGAGGAGCGCCAGAAGAAGAACCAGTAAGTCGTTGGTTCAGGGGTCCGGTCCCGGTTCGGGGCCGGACCCCTTTTTGCGCCCGGGACCGGCGGTGTTTCAAACCGCCGCGCCGGGTTATTCCTGGCTAGGGCCGCCGGCCGGTGGGTGAGCGAGGTGCGAGATGGGTTTGAGCGACCGGGTCTGCAGCGTTGTCGCGTTTCTGCGCGCGGGCTACCCGCGCGGCGCGCCCGCGCTCGGTTACGCACCGCTGCTGGCGCTGCTGCCGCGGCGGGTGTCCGACGACGAGGTCACGACCATCGCGAGGAAGCTGCTTGTCGCCGACCGTCGTTCGATCACCAATGTCGATGTCGGAGTGGAAATCACCAGGGTCACCGACGAGCTGCCCTCGATGAGTGAGATCGAGCGTGTCCGGCGCCGGCTGAGCGCCACGGGCCGGGCCGGCCACCACCACGCCTGAGCGCTGCGCCACTCACGCGTGTTCGAGGTCGACCAGCAGCGGCCGATGGTCGGAAATCCCCATCGGCTCGGCCTCGACAACGCTGCCGCGCAGGCGGCGATCGTCGGTCAGGATGTGATCCAGCTGACGGTCGGGGGCGTCCGCGGGAAATGTCGCGGCTGCGGCCAGCGCCCGCATGCCCGACCAGCGGCGCACGGCCTTGGGTGTCATGTTGAGGTCCCCGGTCAGCAGCCGCGGGCCCGGGAAGCCGCGCAGGTCGTTTACCAGCCGGCGCAGCTGACGCCGATTCCAGCCCGGCACGAAGGACAGGTGCGTGTTGGCCACCGTCAGCCCGCCCATCGGGGTGTGTAGCTGCGCGATCACCGCCGCCCTGGGCTCTTCGTCGACCACCATCACCCGGTTGGGGCCGGGCAAATACATCGGAAAGCGCATCGGAATGCGGGGTAGCCGCACCACCTGCCAGCTGGCAACCGGGTAGCGCGACAGCAAGGCGATTCCATAGGCCGCGGTGCCGGGCTGCTCTTGACCCGTGGCAGCCATCCACGTCGCCCCGGGGGTGCCGGAGATGGCCGCCACGAAGCGGTGCTCCACGGCCCCCATCGCCTCGGCCGCCACCGCGGTGAGGTCGGCGCGATCGGAGCGCGGCTGGTCACAGTCGACCTCTTGCAGGCTCAGCACGTCCGGGTCGAGGCGCCGCACACAGTCACGCAGCCGCTGAACTTCCACCCCGTCACCGACAGTGCGGCCGTGCAGGATGTTGAAGGTCGCGACGCGCATAGGGTCCCTCCTACCCACTTTCCGGCCCGCGCAGTCACGCGCCCCCGCGCGCTCACCGGAAGACCACCTCACCCACGGTGAGCAGTCGCTGCAGGACGAAGGGCGGCAGTACGGGCGGAGTTTCACCGCGGCCCGGCCGCAGCTGGCTCCGATAGCATTGCGCCGCTTGCCGTTTGCGGTTGATGGCCCAGCCGGGTGCCGGGACCGAGCGGGCGCGGCCCCACGGCACCGCGGGGTCGGCCGGGCTGGCCCAGTGCCACATCCAGACCGGGTATTCCAGAAGCGCGACGCCGGTGCGCGCGCATGCCGCGGCGGCGGCGCGTCCCACGGCTTCGTAGTCGGGATGCCCGTCCCCACGCCAGGTCGCGGCACACCAGGCGCCGGGCCCGGCCGACCGCAAGATGTCCGCGAGGGCGCGGGCGACCCGATCCTCGTGGTTCGCCAGTTCGCCGTCGGGCAATCCCAGGCGCACCGGGGGAGGTGCGCCCAAAACGCCCGTAGCCCTGCGTATTTCGTATCGGCGGGTCGTCGACAGGCGAATCCGGCCGGACCGCGTCGTCCCGGGCTGGGCGGCACCCCCATCGCTGACCGAGACCACCCGGACGTCGACGCCCGATGCGATGAGTTGGGCGATCATCGCGCCCAGGCCCAGGGTCTCGTCGTGCGGGTGGGGTGCCACGACGATCAGGCGCCGGCACTCGGCCAGGTCCAGTGCCGGCAGGGGGCCGCGCTCAAAAGCGGCCAGCCACAACGGCGCCGGGGTGCCGCCATGGGTCAGCGGCTTGGCCACGAACCGGGCACTATTGCTGATCGGCGCGGTTCTCATGGCGCCCTCAGCGTTGGCGGCCGGCGAGCTGCCCGAGCTCGGCGAGATCGCGCTCCGCGTGGCTTTGCCGGATGTAGATGCTCAAGTCAGCGACCCGCTGGGCGTGCCGTCCGTCCTGGCAGAGCGGACCCGGTCCCAGCGCGCGGCCGGTGCGGGTGATGGCTTCGTCGACGGCGTGTTCCACGACCGTGCGGACCCGGCGGGCCAGCAGTTGCGCGGTGCCCGTCCGGTCGAACGGGTCGGTGTCGACATGTGTGGCCGCCACGGCCAGCATCGCGTCGCTGGCTGCCAGTGCGGCGTCGACGGCACCGAGGTGTGCCAACGAGTATGCGTCGGCGGATTTGCTTCGGGCGCAACGGTATAGGGGATCGGCGACCCTGCGTGCGCCGCCCAGCCAACAGGCCGCCACACCGATGGCGCCGTGCCAGAAGCCGGGCCTGTTCAGATAGTCGCCGGGATCGCCGACGGCGACGGCGTGGGTGTTGGTGAACTGCACCGGTCTGGTGTCGCTACCCGCCATTCCGGCGTTCCACCAGGTGCTGGGCAGCGGCTTGACGCTTGCGTCGGTCACCTGCACGGCGAACAGGCCCGGTGTTCCGTCTTCGAGGCGGGCGGTCACCAGCGCGTGCGTGCAAAACCCCGCACCCGAGCACCACACCTTCGTGCCCGTCAGGGTGAACGCCCCCTTGACGTCGGTGGCCGTCAGCACCGCGTCTGGCGCTTCGGCAGCCCAAACACCCCACAGCTGACCGGATTCCGGGGGTTTACCGCCCAGTTCGTGAAGAATCGCGACGGCGTCGACGTGGGCTTCGGCGACCCGGGCCGCGACGATGTTCTCCTCGGCCAGCGACGCCAGGCGCTGCCAGCGTTCGCCGGTGCGCCCGGAGGCGGGTTGTGGCAGCTCGAGCCGTCCCGACTCGAGCCAGTGCCTGACAAGACCCGCAGTCACACGCAATCACCCGCCGCCGATCTCCCCAGTTGCCTGGGGCGGTGATCGAACCCGTGTGGCGCCTGTTCCTGGGTTCGCGCCGGTGTGCGGAGGCGGAGTTCGGTGTCGCCCCGCTCAGTGTGAGCGGGGACCACGGCGGCGGCATCATAGGCGCGGGGCCAGGCGGTTGACACAACAGACAGGTTTTCCCAAATGACCGCAAGTTAAACGGGCTTACCAACTCTGGCGCCGTGTCCGCGCAGGTTGCACCGGCCCCCGGCGGGGTATGACCTATGCACCATGGCACCTACCGAGACCCACTTGGACGTCCCCGCGTCCAGCACACAGCTGCGGGATGCGCTGCGTTGTGCAGCATCGGCGCTCAAGGAGAACGGCCCTCGATTCGCGTTGGCCGGCAGCTACGCGTTGTGGGCCTACGGCGCGCCCGAACCCACACACGATGTGGATCTGGTGGTGGCCGAGGCCGACGTCGACGACGCCGTGGCCACCCTCAGCGATGCCGGGTTCGCCGTAGAGCGGCCCCCGGAGGATTGGCTCTTCAAGGCGCGCACCGGCGATACGGTCGTCGACGTGCTGCACCGGGTCAACGGCGTGCGGGTGGAAGCCTCAGTCCTGGACTGCGCTGAGCAGCACGATGTGCTGGCCATCAGGATGCCTGTGCTGCCGCCCACGATGGTGCTGACCCAGCAACTACGTTCCCTGGGTGAGCATCATTGCGACTTCGCCAGGCTATTGCCGGCCGTGCGCGCGGTCCGCGAACGGCTGGACTGGGAACGAATCAGGGCGCGCACCGCCGACAACGATTACGCGGTCGCCTTCCTCGTGTTGGTCGACCGGCTCGGCCTCACGGATCAGTGATTCCGCAGCTTTGCTACCAGCTTGTCCTTCGTCAGGCTTGAATAGCCGGACATACCAAGCTCTTTCGCTCGCTTCTTCAGCTGCGGGACGGTCCAGTCCTGATACGACCCAGACTTGCCGCCCTTGCGCCCGACCGAGGACTTGCCCCGCGCGGCAGCCGCATTGGAGATCCGGGCCGCCTTTTCCTTGGAATCGCCCTGCTTGCGCAGGTCCTTGTACAACTTCTCGTTCTTGATCGACGAGTTCGGCATTGTCCATCCTCCTGTTCACGATGAGACATCCTTGGCGTCCTGGTCAGGATGCCCGCCCGGGCGGCAGTGAAAACCCGGGTCGTCTGCGCGCCGTCCCTCGCTGAGGTGGGTTACCTGGCATTGATACGGGTAGTCGAGGGGCAATGATTACAGCGACGAGCGACAGGGGCGACCTGCGCGGTGTGGTAGCTATCGGCGCCTGTGGGTGGCGCTGCGCAGCCTGCAGGAAAAGGCGCGATTGTCGCGCCGAAGAAACCGAACGGGCGCTGAAAGTGCTCAGCGAGAGGTTGTCGGCGAACGCGCAACACGGCGGTGACGACGGTGATTGAGCCGCGCATCCGCATTGACGCCGAGGCGCGGCAGGAGGTGCCGATCCTGGCAGTAGAGGGCGTGCTGGACAGCTCCACGTATCGAACCGTCCGCGACGCCGTCATCAAGGCCGCCCTGGACCAGCCGCGCGCGGTGATCGTCGATGTCGACCGGCTGTCCGTGCCGACGGCCTCGGCCTGGACGGTTTTCACCAGCGCCCGATGGCACGTCAGCATCTGGCCCGACGTCCCGATTTCGCTCGTCTGCGCACAACCGAAGGCGCGGCGGGCGGTCATCGCGGCCGGCGTGTGCCGCTATGTGCCGGTGCATCCCACCCGGGAGTCGGCGCTGGGTGCCGTGAGCAGTCGCTCGTTGCAGCGTCGGCGCCGGGCGCGCACCGAACTCCCGCGCTCGCCCGGCAGCCTCGGCCTTGCCCGCGCCGTCATCACTGATTGGCTCACCGAATGGGGATGCCGCGGGGCGACTCCGGTCGCGTCCACCGTGGCCACCGTCTTCGTCGAAAACGTCCTCGACCACACCGACAGTGCGCCGGTGCTGATCGTCGAAAGTTTCTCCGACGCCGTGACCGTCGCGGTGGAGGATTGCAGCGACCGCCTGCCCGGCCGGCACGAAGACGCCGAGCGCGGAGCCGAGGTCGTGTCCGGCCTGGCGATCGTCTCCGCCCTGTGCCGGACGTGGGGCAGCGCCCCAACGTCGACGGGCAAGACGGTCTGGGCGCTGGTCGGTCGCGAGAATCGCTTCTGACGACCGCGAGTAACGTCCAAGTCCTTCGGCCACGCTCGATGCGACGGGCCTCGGATGGACGACGAATCGGTCGGCAGATCACTCAGCACCGTCGAAAACAGACCACCGCCGCGGCACAGCCGGCCAGCGCTCCCCTTTTATCCAGGCCGCGCCGTGGTTATCCGCCATGCGAAATGGGAACGCGCTAGGTGAAGCGACGCCGTTTTGCCGATATTTGGGCCGGGTACGCCACCACGCCAAAGGCGGCGAAAGGGGGCTTGACGTGAGAATTGCGATGGTCAGCGGCGACGACATCGTCGGCGACGACCCACAGCAACTGTCCGCCGCCCTTTCGGCCCGCGGCCACGACGTCACCGGCTTCGCCCGGCGCAAAGCCCGCCGAGCGACGGGAAACCGCACCGTAGTGGTGACCGTCGGCCCCCGCGAACCAACTTCCTCCTCGGAGGTGCTGCCCTACATCGGCGACTGGGCGTCCGCGCTCACCCGCCAGTGGTCGGCCGAGGCCCCCGACGTGGTGCACGCGTACGGGTGGCTCGGCGGCCTGGCCGCCCAGCTGGCCGCGCGGCGGCTAAAGGTGCCGACCGTCCAGAGCTTTCTGGGTCTGGCCGCCACGTCTGGGCGCGGCGGCGCCGCCGGACCGGGGCCGAACAGCGAACGGATTCGATTCGAACGGCTACTGGCGCACAGCGCGACGTGGGTGACGGGGGAGAGCGCCGACGACGTCGATGCCCTGAGCCGGATGCGTCGCAGCCGGGCCCGGGTTTCCGCTCTGACGAGCGGGGTCGACGTGGAGCGATACAACTCCCGCGGCCCGGCACTGGCCCGGACCGACCTGCATCGCGTCCTCTGCCTCGCGCCAAACCCCATGCCGTGCAACGGCTTCGACATCGCCGTCGAGGCGCTGCCCAGGATCCCGGCCACCGAGTTGGTGATTGCTGAGACCGAGCCCACCAACCCCGACCACGACGGGGCGCGGGCCAGGCTGCAACAGCAGGCCGCCAAGTTGGGGGTGGCCGAGCGAGTCCGGTTCGCGCACACCGTCGCCGGTGACGAACTCCCGATGCTGCTGCGGTCCGCGGACGTGGTCGCGTGCACGCCGTGCCAGCCACCGCGCGCGACATCGGTGCTGCAAGCGATGGCCAGTGGCGTGGTGGTGGTGGCCTTCGGAGTCGGGGTGCTCAAGGACGCCGTGGTCGACGATGTCACCGGGCTGGTGCTCCCGTCGGAAACTCCCGGCAGCTTGTCAGCTGCCTTGAGGAGCCTTCTGGCACAGAGCTTCCAGTGCGAGAGCATGGGCGCGGCGGGCCGCAGCCGCGCGTTGTCCCGTTACGCCTGGGACAGGATTGCCCTTGACTCGCAGAACATCTACCAACAGGTGGGGGCCCCGTGTTCGGCACCGCAACGCTTGCAGTCATCCGGTGTCCGGTGATGCAATGATGACACCGTAGCCCTTTGGGGACGCCAACTATGACGACCATGACGAGCGCCACCGACAACGCCGGCACCGGCGTGCTCGCCGGTGCAGTCGGACCACCGTCCGGAGCGGGCCAAGCCGGAGTCGGCGCTGAACTCGCGGGCGATGCGGGCGGGTCGGCGGCAGCGATTCGGCACGACCAGTTCCGCACCATCGATGCGCATACCGCGCGCCAATTCTTTGCCAGGGCCTACCATCCCGGCTGGCGCATCACCGGGCTCACGGGACGCTCGGCCGTTTCCCATCGGCGCTGCGAAGCGGGTTCGTTGACGGTCGACGACGTGACGATTCAGGGTCGCGTCGCGGTGGAGATTCCGGCCTCCGACGCGGTCGCCGTTATCCAGCCTCGCGCGGGGTCGATGAACGTTGCGGGCGGTCCCCCCGCCACAGCGGACTTCCCGATACTGGTCGCCCATGACATGTCGTGCGTGTTGCAGTGCAATGGTGCGCGGTTCGACGTGGTGAGCGTCGCTGCGGACCTGCTGCACAAGGTCGCCGCGGGTGGCCGCGCGCCCTTACCGCAACGGCTCCACTTCCTGGACTGGCGCCCGCGCTCGCGCGCGGCCGTGCGGGCGTGGCATCGGACGCTGGACCACGTCGCGTCGACGCTCGCCGGCCCGGACACCGCCCACCAGCCACTCATCGTGGCGGGGCTTGGTCCGCTGTTGGCCGGTGCGCTGCTCGAGTGCTACCCGTCCAACCTCACCGAGCAGGACCTGGCCGACGAGCCCGCAATCCCCGAAACGCTGAAGGACGCAGTGTCTTTCATCCATCGTCACGCCGCTGAGGACGTCAGCATCAACGACGTCGCCGCCGCCGTGCATTTGACCCCCAGGGCTGTGCAGTACCTGTTCCGCCGCCAACTCGCCAGCACCCCAACGGAATACATTCGCCGCGTGCGCCTCAATGGCGCCCATCAAGAGCTGTTGGCCGCGGCGCACTCCGACACCACCGTCACGGAAATCGCCCAGCGCTGGGGGTTCGCGCACACCGGCCGGTTCGCGGTGCTGTACCGGCAGACGTACGGCCATAGCCCGCACACCACGCTCCGGCACCTGACCGCAGGGCCGTGACGCCGATAGGCCGCTAAACCCCAGGTCAGGCCCGCTGCGTTCACCCGACTTTGCCTTCGCGTCATGTCACTGTGACCAACACGCCGAAAGGTGTTTTCCGCACCCAGAGTCGAAGCGAAACCGCCTGGTTGAGCGCCGATTCCGGATCGCCTGGTGGGCGCGCGGCGTCGCTTGTGCGTACGGGCGGCCGCTACACCCGGTAGGCTGTAGCCAGGTTGAGTCCCCAGCTGCCGTTACCAACGGGCGCCATTCGGACACCGTCGTCGCTCGCCCTGCTACTCCAATCCCCTTGAAGGGCGCACTCAACATGACTGCTTCAACCGAACTTCGTACACCCGACCGACATACACCCGGGCTGCTCGGAGAACCTCGCAGCCGCTACCAAATCGACTGCGCCGGAGCGCAAATCCAGGTTCACGCCCGTAGTGTGGCCACCATCTTGCGCCTCGAAGGCGAGGTCGACGCATCCAACACCGCCCTCATCGCCGAGGCCATTCGCCGCTTTACGCGGCTCAGGGCCCCGTTGGTCCTAGACCTCGCCGGTCTGGACTTCCTTGCCGCCTCGGGCCTGCGAGCGCTGCTGGTGCTCAGCGAGGAGCATCGGCGGGCCGGGCTGCGGTGCAGCATCGTCAGCGGCGTGGCGCTGCGCCGGCTGACCCGGGTCCTGCCGGAACTGGGCCTGCCCATCGCCGACTCGGTCCCTGCGGCCCTCGCGCATATCGAAGGCGTCGCAACGGCTCGCCGTCGGTTGGTGTCGGGCCCGTCCCGGCAGCAGGAACCGCAGCGGGACGCGTCGACTGGGCTCCGCGGGCTGGCTTCCTAACGGCCCAGCCGGCGCATCAACTGCTCGGCGGCATACCGGCCACTGGCCATGGCGCCGTGCACCGTGGCCGGATTGTTGACGCCGACCGCCTCGCCCGCCAGGTAAAGCCGGTCGCTGATCGGTTCCTGCAGCCGGCGCCGGTCATCCAGGCCGGAGCCGGGGGCGTGAAAAGAGTAGGCGCCGCGCGCATACGGGTCGGCGCTCCAGTCCGATGTCTTGACCTCGACCGGGGAGATGTCATCGCCGAACAGCCGATGAGCGATCGGCAGCGCGGTTGCCATCAGATCCCTGGGCGAGGAGGCCTCCACGGCGCGGCCGCGGCCACCGGCGTTGAATGCCAATATGATTGGGCCCGCGGTCGCCGGGAGGCTGAACCACTGGGCCCACGGGCCGCCGTCGGCGGCGAGGTATTGATAGAAGGCGTTGTCCACCGTCCAGCCGCGCCGGTTGAACCGGAAGAAACTCTTCGACAGCACGCCGAAGCCCAGGGCGTCGGCCGCGCGGCGGTACGGGTCGGGCAGGGGCGGATCGAAAGCGATAGCACCGGCTTTCAGCACGCCGAGCGGAACGGTGACGATTGCGGCGGGTCCCTGGTAAGTCCGATCTTTGGTCCGGACCACGACGGAGTCGTCGCGTTGCGCGATCGCCGTCACCGGCGCGTTCAACTCGACCCGCAACCCGTCGGCGAGCAGCTTCGGCAGGGCGTCGTAGCCGTTCGTGATGACAACCTGATCGCCGCCGCTGTAGTCGCCCTCGTCAAAGGTGATGGCGGACAGCTGATCCGCGTCGGCAGCGAACTCGTCCTCGATCTCGGTGGTGAGATAGAAGGCCAACTGGGCGCGGTCCGCGGTGGACAGCGCTTCGCCGCCTGCCGCGGCATTGACGGCGGCCGCCAGGCTGCCGGCGTCGACTTGGTAACGCGCCCGCTCCACGAACACGCGCCATAGTGTCGGGTCGTAGTCGAGCGGTGGAAGTTTGGGATCGATCACGAGCTTGGCCCAGCTGTAATAGTCGGTCGTGACCAACTGAGCCCCCGCGCGGCGCGCCAGTTGCACCAGCGGGTTGTCCGCGGTGCCGTGGATCCACGACGCGCCCATCTCGAGCGGTACGCCCCAGTCGCGGTCGGTGTGCACCCGGCCGCCGATGCGGTCGCGGGCTTCGATCACGCGAACCGGCCACCCCGCATCGGCGAGGCCGCGGGCGGCCGACAGGCCGGCCATCCCGGCGCCGATGACGAGCACCGACCGGGTATCCGGCCGGGGCGGCCGCGCGGATGGCGGATGGTGCGGCGCGCAGGCGGCCATCAGCCCACCGCCGACCACGCCCGCGGTAGCCGCGATGAATTCCCGACGGGACATCGGGTACACGGGTGTTAGCGTCTCACATCGCAACGGTTTGCCGGATTTACCGAATCCGAACGGACCTTAGGGATAAACTTGCGCCAGTCCTTAACTGCGGCGACGAGGCCGCGTTGGAGGGGGAGGCGACGATGAGTGCTCGACGATCGGGTCGCGCAGTCGATCCCTACCCCCACGTGCTGCCCCCGAGCCAGACGGTGGCCGTCCACGCGACCGATGGCACACGGTTGCACGCCGAGGTGTTCGGGCCGCCCGACGGCTATCCGATTGTCCTGACGCACGGCATCACCTGCACCATCCGCGCCTGGGCCTACCAGATCGCGGACCTGGCCAACGACTACCGGGTGATCGCCTACGACCACCGCGGCCATGGGCGCAGCGGTATGCCCCGGCGTAATGGGTACAGCCTGAAACACCTTGCATCCGACCTGAATTCGGTGCTGGATGCGACGCTGGCGCCGCACGAGCGCGCCGTGCTGGCCGGCCACTCCATGGGCGGCATCACCATCGCCGCATGGTCGGCGCGCTACCGCCACATGGTCCGCCGTCGCGCCGACGCCGTCGCGCTGATCAACACCACAACAGGGGATCTGGTCCGCAAGGTGCAGCTGCTGTCGGTGCCGCGCGGGCTGTCACCGGCCCGAGTGGTCGCCGGCCGCGCGCTGATCAACGCGTTCGGCGGGTTCCCGATCCCTACCGCTGCCCGCATCCCGAGCCGCTACCTGGTCGGGATGCTGGCGGTGGGCAGGGAAGCCGACCCCAGCGTCGCCAGGATCGTCCACCAGTTCTTCGAACAGACATCGCCGGCGGGGCGCGCCGGTTGCGCCAGGATGCTGGTCGCCGCGTTGGGGTCGCGATACCTGGAGCTGGACGGTTTGACGGTGCCGACGCTGGTCATCGGCAGCGAACGCGACCGGCTGACCCCGATCAGCCAGGCCCGCAGGATCGCGGGGACCGCGCCCAACGTCGTCGGCCTGGTCGAGCTGCCCGGCGGTCACTGCTCGATGCTGGAGCACCCGCGCGAGGTGAACCGCCACCTGCGGTTACTCGCCGAGTCGGTGAGCCAGGACGTGCGGATCAGTTCATAGCAAGGCGGTGATCTCGGCGGCCGCCCGCTGGCCGGACCTGACGGCGCCATCGAGGAACCCGGTCCATTCGTCCGCGGTCTCGGTCCCGGCCCAGTGAATGGGGCCGACCGGCTCGCGCAGCCACGGCCCGAACCGTGTCCACGAGCCCGGAGGGACCGCGGCGGTGGGACCGCCGGGCGCGAATTGTTCTGCGCCCCAACGGTGATCGACATAGTCGAGCGGCTTCAGGGCGTCGTCACCGAACAGCGTCGCAAAGCAGCGCAACGTGTCATGGCGACGCTGCTCGGGGGAAAGGGAGTCGAAGGTGCGCGCGTCGACGAAGCCCATCAGGACGCCCGGCCCGTCGGCGTGCGGACTGACGTCGAAGGTGATGAAAACCGGCCCCGTGTCGGACAACGCCTGGCCGGAGAAGCCGTTGGTCCGCCAAAACGGTGTGGAATAAGCCGCGTAGGCCTTGCTGAGCTGGCCCTGTGGCCAGTGCCGGGCGAGTTGTTGGTACTCGGCGGGCAGCGGAGGGGCGAATTCGATCGATGCGCGATGGGCGGGCGGGACCGCGACGACGACGAATCCGGCTTCCGCCTGGCCGATGTCGGTGGTGACCGTTACACCTGCGCCGTGCCGGTCGATGCGGCGGACCGGCGCGTTGAGCACGACCCGGGCGCCCAACTCGGCGGCCGCGGCCTCGGCGATCTGCTGGGTGCCGCCCGGAAAACGGTCCTGTTGGGCACCGTTTTCGACGTCGAGCAGCCGATCCAGCCCGCCGGCGGCGTGCGTGTAGCGCGCCGCGTGCAGCATCGACACGTCGTCTGGTTCGCATCCCCAGGTCACCCGGGACACGATCGCCAGCAGGTCGTGCGACGACGCGGTGGCGTGTACCGAGCGCAGCCAGCCGCCGAGCGACACGCCGTCGAGCTCGTGCGCCCGGCGCGCGTCCCACGGGGCCGACAGCGGGATGCTGCGGGCGATCCGGTCGAATTGCCAACGCAACCGGCCGATGTCGAGCAGCCCGGTCAACGAAAGCTTGGGGATGGTGCCGCGATAGGAATGCGTCCAGCCGCGCCAGTGGATCACGTTCTTGCCGTCGTGGTGGGTCGGGATGGTGGGGACGTCGAGTTCGGCCGCCAGGGCCAGGACCGCGTCCTGGGTCGGGCCGACGAACGTGCCCCCCAGGTCGGCGGGCAATCCCGCCACGCTGCCGGTGAACGACCGGCCGCCGACGCGGTCGCGGCCCTCGAAGACGACTACGTCATGGCCCTGGCGGGCTAGCTCGCGCGCCGCGGCGATTCCAGCAAAGCCTGCGCCGACCACGACAACGTCGACAATCCACGGCGGATTTGGCACGCGCACCAGTCAACCCCAATTTCCGCGATTTCGTCGGGCAATTGCCCGACACCCGCGAACGTCGATTTGTTGCGCGAGATGGCCCGAGAATCCCGGAACTCCTCGACGTTCGCGGGCTGACTAGGGGGCGACGGTGAGCCAGTCGGAGAACCCGGAGGGGTCGTGGCGGCCCAGCGCGCCGTGTTCGTAAAGGCCCCAGCCCTCCATCGGCTCGCGATCGCCGTCGCGGCATACCGCCCGGCCGACGTGGTCGATCACGCCGAAACCGGACCGCGCGACGATCGCCGGGTCGGTCATGTCATACGTCAGGCGCTCGACGAACTTCTCGCCCTTCCACATGCCGTGCAGCCAGTCCGAGTCGCCACCGTAGCCGCCGCCGACGTGGATGGGCACCGGCAGCTTGGACTCGACGTCGAAGTGGACTTCGGTGCCGTCGGGGGCGGTGGCGTCGATGGTCGCTCCGGTGGGAATGCGGGTGCCGGAGCGGTAGTGGATCTTGACCCGCGGCCAGCCCAGCTGCTCCACGCGGCCGTCGCGCCAGATCCGGGTGCAGTCGTTGAGCGAGCGGAAGCCGTTGGGCTCCTCCTGGATGATCAGCACGATGGCGAAGTCGTCGAACGCCATCGGCACGTACAGCCACCACATGCCCTCGAACGGCGGGTCGGCCGGCCGGCCCGCCGGCTCGGGCTCGCCGATCGGCCGGATGCCCCACGACCGGTCGCGGCTGCCGAGCCAGGTCGCGGGGTCGACGGCAATCTCCTCACCGTCGACGGCGATGCGGCCGCTCCAGCTGCCGAGCTGGGCGAACCGCTGAGCGTCCAGCGTCACCCGGTTGCCGGACCGCATCAGGTGCGGCTGTTCCTGCACGACGTCGAACAGTCCCTCCCAGGTGAGATCGGCTGCGATGCCCTCGGTTTCGTCGAGGACCAGACGCAGCTTGTGCAGCGGCTCGATGACCTCGATCCGGTAGCCGTTGACCCTCTGATTGAGGCGATCCTGGTCGATGGCGTCAGACAGGTGCACCGCCGTCTGCGTGTCCCCGCGCCGGACGAGGAAGAACGCGTCCTTGACACCCAGGTTGGGGTAGTAGCCGATGCCGCTGATGACAAAGATGTTTCCGGTGCGGTCGTGGGCGTTGAAGTAGGAGCGATCGTAGAAGTTGCGGTCCGAGGAACCCGGCCACGCGATCGGCTGCGGGATCTGATGTACCGGGAACTCGTCCAGCGGTCCGAGCATTACTGATCCTCTCCGATTAAACGCCGCATCAACCCGGCGTGGTAGAACAGCGACTCGACATCGTCGGGTTTCTCGGTTTCGCCGAAATGCACCCGGCGCGCCCCGGTGCGCATGAACACGCAGGCCCACATGACGCCCGAATACACGTAGAACCAGCGCAGGTCACCCACTTCCACGCCGGTCAGTCGCTGATAGGTGGCGCGGACGTCGTCCTCACGCATCACCTCCGGCAGGCCAGGCAGGCCGGCCAGGCCGGTCAGTTCTTGAAACACCATGTGCGCGTAGATCATCCACGCCACGTCGAGCTCGCGCGGCCCGAGCGTGACCATTTCCCAGTCCAGCACCGCGACCGGCTCGAAGTCGCGGTACAGCACGTTGCCCACCCGGGCGTCGCCCCAGAGCAGCACGGGTTCGCGCGCGGCCGATTCGGCCGGCCAGTTGTCCTCCAGCCAGGTGAAGGTTCGTTCCAGCAGCGGCGAGCGGCCGATGTCGGGGACTGAGAAGTCGTACCAGGACCGCACCCAGTTGAAGTGCCGGCGCAGCGCGGTGTCACCGTCTCGGCTATCGGAGAGAAAGCCGAAGGTGTTCTCCGCGTTGGGGATTGAATGCAACTTGGCCAGCACCCCGACGGTCGCGTCCTGTAGCTCGCGCTGACGTTCGGCGGGGGCGTCGGCGAACCAGTTGTTGCCGAACGTGTAGGGCATGACGTCGGGCGGGACCACGCCCTCGACGTAATCCATCACGAAGAAGGGGGTGCCCAGCACTTCGCCGGTCGGCTCGAGCCAGCGCACCGGCGGGACGGGTACGTCGGTGAGTTCACCGACCTTTCGGATGACCTCGAATTGGTGGTCAAGCCGGTAGGTTGGGAAAACCTGCACGTCTTCGGCGGCGGGCGCAACCCTGGTCACGAGTTTCTGCTCGACGGGCTTCCCGCCCTCTTGCCAACGAGTAGAGAGGATGATGGTTTCCGACGACATGCCCGTCGAGTCGACGCCGCTCTCGACCGTCACCTCCGGCATCGCTCCGGCGGGCAGGACGGTCGACAGCCATTTGGACATCACGGCGGGCAGCGTCGTGACGTCTCGGCTGGAGCGCTGCAGCCGGTCGACCTTGTCCAGCACGGGTTCGTTGGCCACGGGTGCCTCCCATTCTTTGAGACTTGATTCTCTTTGAGACTTCGGCGCGGCAATTACGATACGGTAGGTAGCGATATGAAAGCAGACCCGTCCGCCCTTGACAAGGCCCCCGGTGCCGGCCGCCCGCGGGACCCGCGCATCGACTCGGCCATCCTATCGGCCACCGCGGAACTGCTTGTCCAAATGGGCTATTCAAATCTGAGCCTGGCGGCGGTCGCCGAGCGCGCGGGAACGACGAAGTCGGCGTTGTACCGCCGGTGGTCGAGCAAGGCCGAATTGGTGCACGAGGCGGCCTTCCCGGTGGCGCCCACCGCGCTGGAGTCGCCGGCCGGGAACATCGCCGCCGACATCCGCATGATGATCGAGGCCACGCGCGACGTCTTCACCACCCCGGTCGTTCGCGCCGCCCTGCCGGGCCTGGTGGCCGACATGACGGCCGACCCTGCCTTGAACGCCCGGGTGATGTCGCGGTTCGCGGACCTGTTCGCGACGGTGCGGGTGCGGCTGAGTGACGCCGTCGACCGGGGCGAAGCGCATCCGGACGTGGACCCGGACCGGTTGATCGAGTTGATCGGGGGTGCCACGATGCTGCGCATGCTGCTGCGTCCGGAGGACGAACTCGACGATGCGTGGGTGGAGCAGACCACCGCCATCGTCGTGCACGGGGTGAAGCGATGACGGGGCGGCTGGCGGGGCGGGCCGCCATCGTCACCGGCGGCAGCCGCGGACTGGGCCGGGCGATCGCGCTGGCCCTCGCGGCGGAGGGCGCCGCCGTCGCGGTGGCGGGCCGCACCGAACAGGTATGGGACGAGCGGTTGCCCGGCACCATCGGAGAAACGGTCGCCGACATCGACGCGGCCGGCGGACGGGCGGTCGCGATCCGGGCCGACCTGACCGACCGTGAGGACATCGCCCGGCTGGTGGCTGAGGCGCGAGAAGCCCTGGGGCCCATCACGATCCTGGTGAACAACGCGGCCTTTACCGCGCCCGGACGCCCCCCGGCGCCCGGCTCCGAACCACGCGCCAAGGCCGCCCAGCCGGCGGGCGGCGCCGCCAAACCCGGCTGGCCGGGATTCGTCAGCATTCCGCTCGCCGCGTATCGCAGGCATTTCGAGATCGCGGTCTTCGCCGCGTACGAGCTGATGCAGCTGGTGAGCCCGGACATGATCGAAGCGGGCGGTGGGTCGATCATCAACGTCACCTCGGTCGCATCGAGGATCCCCGGCGACGGGCCGTACCCCGACCGCAGCGGCGGCGTGCTGCCCGGCTATGGCGGATCCAAGGCGGCGCTGGAGCATCTGACCCAGTGCGCGGCATACGATCTCGCCGATCACCACATCGCGGTCAATGCCCTGTCACCGTCGAAACCGATCCTCACGCCGGGGCTGGCCTACTATGCCCGCGAGTTCGACGAAACCGCCGCGGCCGACGAATTCGCCCGAGCGGCAGTCGAATTGACGCTGGTCGATCCCGCCAAGGTCACGGGACGCACGATCGGCCATCTGCAGGTGCTCGACGGCAGCCTCCGGCCCTTCGAGCCGGACTAGGCCCGCGTCTTCGCCGTGACCGCGTTGATGATCACGGCTTGCAGCCGCTGCCATTTGGGGGACTGGAATCCGGCCTGCAGCAGCAGCTTCTCGGCGCGGTGGCGGGTGCGGGCCTTGCCGCGACGGCCGACGGCCAGGGTCGGCACCAGCCACAGCGAAAACTGGTCGACGAGCACCAGGCTTCCGCCGGGCCGCAGCACCCGGGCGCACTCCAACAGGCCCGCCAGTTGGTTGGACCAGTGATCGAATGACGTGGTGCTGACCACCAGGTCGAAGGCGCGGTCGGCATAGTTGAGCTCCTCAGCCACTCCGCGAGTGAAGCTCAGTCGCGGGTCGCGCGCGAGGGCCCTTGCGGCCGCGACCATTTGCGGGGCGGGATCGATCCCGGCCAGGTGCTTGGCGTTCGGGTAGCGGCGAGCCAGCCGTTGCAACAGGTAACCCGTGCCGCACCCCACGTCGAGCACGTACTCGGGAGCGGTTACCGTCGCCACGGCCAGCTGCGCGGTGCGGTCGGCGATCTCGTGATGCAGCCGCCCGCGCCACCCGCGGTCGTAGCCGGCGGCACGATCGTCGAACGCTGCGACATCGCGGTATGGCGGCACGAATCGTAGTGTCCCACCGGGCTGGGCCGCTTGGCGAGACGCGCGCGGCGCGTCAGCCCTCGTCCGCATCGGGCGGATCCGGATCGCCGGTCGGCGACCGCCGAGGCCGGATCCGGGCCGCGAGCCGGAAGCGGCGGGTGAGGCGGGTGGGCGATCTCCGCGAAAAACCGGTACATCAGCCGCCGGTTGTTGCGTTCCTGAGTTTCCGGCCGCTCGGCGACCTCGACCCGCAAGTCGATGCCGACCCCATCCGATGAGGCCGTCCGCAGCACTTCGTGGGCGGCGTCGATCACGTCGAGAGCGGCGCCTATCCGCCCTCGTGCCTGTTCGGCGCTCATCCGGAACCCCACAACCCAACGCGATCGGACATGTGTTTGGAAACCAGGACCCGAGCGCGGTTTTGTGGATGGATCTCCGACTGTGGATAACCCCTGCCTGACGTGCCAGGATGAGGCAAGGCCAGTGCCGCAACAACGGTCGAGTGGTGTGCCAATGCCCGGTATGGACAAGCCCACGGGGCGGGTCGTCGCCCTGATCGTGCTGCTGCTCGTCGTCTCCGCCGCGCTGCGGGGTTACCTGCCCGCCGCCCACCACGAGGAGCGCGGCGATGCCGCCGGTAGCCGTGCGGCGCTGATATTCGTGGTGGCCGCCCTCGGCGTGACGCTCGCGCTGGTGGCGATCGCGGTGATCGCGCGGTTGCGTGACCCGCGCGCGGCGGCGCCGCAGGCGGGCCAGCTGTCCGAGATGCTCGGCACCGGCAGGGGCCGGCCGAGCTGGCGCGTGGTGCTGATCGCGCTGGCGGTCATCGTGGCCTGGCTGCTGATCGTGCTGCTGGCGTCCCGCCTGTTCGCGCCGCACGGTATCGGTCAGGCGCAGCCGCCACAGACGACCGACGCTGCGCCGGCCGAACATGGCAACGCCCCGGCGCCGCAGCGGCCGCATTCTGCGAACGGGGACATGTTCGGCATCCTGCTCGCCGCCACCGTCCCGATGATGCTGATCATCATCACGGGAAGCGTCGTCCTGTCGCGCCGGCGGTGGCGCGCGGTGACGCCGGGCGCCGTCATCGACGATCACACCGAATCCCCGGCGCCGCCGACACGTTCGGAATCTCTGGTGCGGGCGGCCGAGCGGGGGCTGGCCGAGATGACCGACCTCAGCCGGGAACCCCGCGAGGCGATCATCGCCTGTTATGCGGCGATGGAACGCGAACTCGCCAATGTGCCCGGTGCCGCCCCGCAGGACTTCGACACCCCGACCGAGGTGTTGGCCCGGGCGGTCGAACACCATGCGCTGCAGGCCGATAACGCCGTGCAATTGGTGAATCTGTTCGCCGAGGCGCGATTCAGCCCGCACGTGATGAACGAGGGCCACCGGGACGTGGCGGTGCGCGTGCTCGAGATGGTTCTCGACGAGCTGAGCTCCCGGAGTCCCGTATGAAAAAGACACTGTCCCTGGGCATCTGCCTCATCGTCGGAATCGAGCTGCTGGCACTGATGCAGCACGACCGCCAATTGGTGCTAGTTGCGGCGGGTGGCGCCCTGGCTCTGGTGCTGCTCACCGTCCGTCGCGTCCTGGGACGCGGAATGCGGCCCGAACCGGAAGCGGATCCCGACGATCTCGGGGATTCGCTGCGCCGTTGGCTTTCCAACACCGAGACGACGATCCGGTGGTCGGAGTCGACCCGGGTGGACTGGGACCGGCACCTGCGCCCGATGCTCGCGCGCAGATACGAGATGACCACCGGCGAGCGACGATCCAAAGATCCCGTCGCGTATCAGACGGGCGGTCAAATGCTGTTCGGGGACGAACTGTGGGAATGGGTTAATCCGAACAACGTCGCGCGGACCGGCGACCGGCGACCCGGTCCCGGCCGTGCAACGCTGGAAGAGATTCTGCGAAAGTTGGAACAGGTATGACGCTGCCGGCGGCAAGAACCACAGCGCACTGCGAGGCGGTGCTCGACGAGATCGAGCGGGTGGTGGTGGGCAAGCGTTCCGCGCTCACCCTCATCCTCATCGCGGTGCTCGCCCGCGGTCACGTTCTGATCGAAGACCTGCCTGGCCTGGGGAAGACGCTGATCGCCAGGTCGTTCGCCGCGGCGCTGGGGCTGCAATTCACCCGCGTGCAATTCACCCCGGACCTGCTGCCCGCGGACCTGCTCGGCTCGACGATCTACGACATGCAGTCAGGCCGTTTCGCGTTCCGGGCGGGGCCGATCTTCACCAACCTGTTGCTCGCCGACGAGATCAACCGTACGCCGCCCAAGACCCAGGCGGCGCTTCTTGAGGCGATGGCCGAAGGCCAGGTCAGCATTGACGGTGAAACACACCAGCTGCCAAAGCCTTTCGTCGTGCTCGCGACCGACAATCCAATCGAGTACGAGGGCACCTATCCGCTGCCGGAAGCGCAGCTCGACCGGTTCGCGATCCGCCTGGAACTGCGCTACCTGTCCGAGCGTGACGAGGCCGCGATGTTGCGCCGGCGCCTCGAACGCGGGTCGGTGGAACCGACCGTCAATCAGGTGGTGGATGCGCACGACCTGCTCGCGATGCGCGAATCGGTCGAGCAGGTGACCGTGCACGAGGACGTGTTGCACTACGTGGTGTCGCTGGCGAACGCCACGCGCCACCATCCGCAGGTGGCGGTCGGCGCCAGCCCGCGCGCCGAGCTCGACCTGGTTCAACTCGCCCGCGCCCGCGCCCTCTTGCTCGGCCGGGACTATGTGATCCCCGAGGACGTCAAGGCGCTCGCCGTCCCGGCGGTCGCGCACCGGATCACCCTGCGCCCGGAGATGTGGGTGCGCAAGATCCAGGGTGCCGACGTGGTCGGGGAGTTGTTGCGCCGCTTACCGGTGCCCCGCACGGGCCACGGCGACACGTGACCCAGTCTCCGGTTGAGTTCCGCTGGCGCGCATCGCACTTGACGCGGGCGATGGCCAGCTGC
This sequence comes from Mycobacterium sp. 852002-51613_SCH5001154, assembly GCF_001667425.1. Classification (NCBI taxonomy): domain Bacteria; kingdom Bacillati; phylum Actinomycetota; class Actinomycetes; order Mycobacteriales; family Mycobacteriaceae; genus Mycobacterium; species Mycobacterium sp. 852002-51613_SCH5001154. The sequence goes on from NZ_LZII01000083.1 coordinate 87,764, forward strand.
GCGGGGCTGGCGCTCGCGGTCGCGGTGATCGGCGCGCGGTGGCAGCTGATCGCGTTCGCGGCGCCGCTGCTGGGCGTGCTGTGCTCGATCAGCTGGCAACGACCCGTGCCGACGATCCGCGTGCACGGCGATCCCGATGCGCAGCGGTGCTTTGAAGACGACCGCGCCCAGCTGCGCATCTGGGCGACGGAAGAGGGCGAGGCAACGGGGTTTTCGGCGGTCGAGGTCACGGTTCCGCCCGTGGAGGGGTTGCAGCTCGAAGTTCTCGACTCGGACTCCCGCCGGAGCAAACGGGTTGCGGCAACGGCGCAACGCTGGGGCCGGTACTTCATCCGGGCCCGGGTCGACGCGGTCGCGCGCGGCGGGCTGCTGTACGGGACGGCGACGGTCGACGCCGCCGAAGTCATTGTCTTTCCCCTGACGCCCCCGCAGTCGACGCCCATCCCGCAGACCGAGCTGCTCGACCGCCTGGGCGCCCACCTCACCCGGCATGTCGGCCCCGGCGTCGAATACGCCGACATCCGCGCCTACGTGCCGGGAGACCAACTGCGCGCGGTGAATTGGCCGGTGAGCGCGCGTCGCGGCCAGCTACACGTGACTCAGCGGCTCACCGACCGCGCCGCCGACGTGGTGGTGCTGATCGACACCTACCGCCAGCCGTTGGGCCCCGCGACCCGCGCCACCGAGCGCGTGGTTCGGGGCGCCGCGCAGGTCGTACAGACCGCGCTGCGCCACGGGGACCGCGCCGGAATCGTCGCCCTGGGCGGCAACCGCCCGCGCTGGCTGGGCGCCGACATCGGGCAGCGCCAGTTCTATCGGGTCCTCGACACGGTGCTCGGTGCGGGCGACCGATTCGAGAAGACAACGGGCACGTTGGCGCCGCGCGCGGCTGTTCCCGCCGGCGCGATCGTCATCGCGTTCTCCACGCTGCTCGATACCGAATTCGCGCTCGCGTTGATCGACCTCCGCAAGCGGGGCCATGTCGTCATCGCCGTGGACATCCTCGACAGCTCCCCGTTCGAGGGCGAGCAGGATCCCCTGGTGGACCGGATGTGGACGCTGCAGCGCTCCGCCATGTATCGCGACATGGCCACCGTGGGCGTCGACATCGTGTCTTGGCAAGGGGATAGCGGGCTGGAGCAGTCCATGGGTGTGCTGCCGGACCGCCGCCGCAGGATTCGGGGGCGGCTCGGTGGTTAGCGGCGAGAAGGCGGCACTGCCGCGGCTGTGGGCCCCGGTGTTCTCAATCGCGTTCGGCCTGCTGATGGTCGGATTGGCCGCTGACGGCACGCACGGACGTGCCGTGGCCGCTTGGGCCACGGCCCTGGGCGCGGTGTTGGCGGGGACGGCCTTTCGTCCGGCCGCAACGCTTGCGGTGCTGCTATCGGTGGTCACCGTCGTGCTGTCCGACCCGCCGCCCGTGTTCGTCGCGCTGTCGGGGCTGAGCGCCGCCGCCTACCTGGTATGCCGCCACGCGGTCGGCGGGTCAGCCGGTGTGGTGCTGGGCAGCTGGCCGACAGCCGTTGGCGCAGTTGGGTTCACGTTCGCCGGATTGGTCGCGACGTCGTTCCCGCTGCAACTGCCGTGGTTGCCGCTGGCCGCGCCGCTGGCCGCCCTGGCCGTCTACGTGCTGGCCGTGCGCCCGTTCCTCGGCTGATCTCAGTGCAGCAGCTGGGCGGCCTGGTCGGCGAGGTCGAGCACCGGCTGCGGGAAGACGCCCAGCGCCACGGTGATCACGGCGCAGACGGCGATCGCGGCCTTGCTCAAAATCCCCGGCGCCACCACGTGGGGGGTGTCGTCGGTTGCCTCGGTGAAGAACATCGACACGATCACCCGCACGTAGAAGTAGGCCGCAATCCCACTGGCCACCACACCGATGATCACCAGCGGCGCCGCGCCGCCCTGCGCCGCGGCCTTGAACACGGCGAGCTTGCTGACGAATCCGCTCGTCAGCGGGATGCCGGCGAAGGCCAGCAGGAACATCGAAAACATCACGCCCACAATCGGTGAGCGCTGCCCGAGTCCCGCCCAGTGCGACAGGGTGGCGTCCTCGACGCCGTCGGCATCGCGGATCAGGCTCACGATCGCGAACGCGCCGACGGTGCTGAAGCTGTAGGCGAGCAGGTAGAACAGCGTGGACGAGAGCCCCGCCTGGTTGTCGGCGATCACGCCGGTCAGGATGAACCCGACGTGGGCGACCGAGGAGTAGGCGAGCATCCGCTTGACGTCGGTTTGGTTAACCGCGGTGATGGTGCCCACCGCCATGGTGAGGATCGAGATGGTCCACAGCACCGGGCGCCATTGATCGTGCAGAGGCGGCAGCGCGACGTAGACCACCCGCAGCAGCGCGCCGAAGGCCGCGACCTTGGTGGCGGCCGCCATGAACCCGGTGATGGGCGTGGGCGCGCCCTGGTAGACGTCCGGAATCCACGAATGGAACGGAACCGCACCCACTTTGAACAGCAGGCCGACGGACAGCAGCGCGACGCCCACCAACGCCATCGAGGTGTCCCCGTGCGCCGCCAGCGCATCCCGGATGCCGGTCAGCAACAGCGTGCCGGTCGCGCCGTACAGCAGCGCCACGCCGTACAGGAAGAACGCCGACGAGAAGGCGCCCAACAGGAAGTACTTCATCGCCGCCTCCTGCGACAGCAGGCGCCGATGACGGGCCAGGCCGCACATCAGGTACAGCGGCAGCGAAAGAACTTCCAGCGCAACGAACATCGTCAACAGGTCGTTGGAAGCGGGGAAGACCATCATGCCGCCGACGGACAGCATCGCCAGTGGGAACAGTTCCGTCTGTGCGGCCCCGGCCCGCTCCGCGTCGCGCTCGGCGTCGCTGCCCGGGACCGCGGACGCCTGCGGGGTGAAGGAATCCAGGCCGACCGGCCCGGCGGCGCCCACCCCCGCGGCGACCTTGCTGTCCGCCTTGGCTTGCGTGCGTTCGGCGATGAAGATGACCGCCAGCACCGCGACCAGCAGCACCGTGCCCTGTAGGTAGAGGGTCGGCCGGTCGACGGCCATCGCGCCCAGCACCGTCGCGCGGCCGGAGGCCGGGACGGAGCGGCTCACCGCGATCACCGCGACGAAGGCTGCGACCAAACCGGCCAAGGCCAGCGTCACCTGGGCGCCATAGCGAATCCGCCTCGGCAGGAAGGCTTCCGCGAGGACGCCCACCACGGCGACACCGAACACGATGAGCGTCGGGCAGAGCAGGAAGTACTCGATGCTGGGCGTGGGGAGGGTCATTATCGCGGTCCTTCGGCTGTCCGGGGTGCGCGGTTGACCGCCGGCACGCTCGGCGCGGGATCATGCTGACCGATGGTGGTCATCGTGTTCTCGACGGCGGGGTTGATGATGTCCAGTACCGGCTTCGGGTAAACTCCGAGGACGAACAACAACGCGATCAACGGTGCGACGACGAGCAATTCGCGTGCCCGCAGGTCGCCGATCTTCTCGTTGCCGGAGGCCACCGGCCCGGTCATCATGCGCTGGTAGAGCCACAGCGTGTAGATGGCGGACAACACCAGCGCGGTGACACCGAAGGCGGCGGCCAGCCAGTACCGGTTGAAAGTGCCCAGCAGGACCAGGAATTCGCTGATGAAGGGCGCCAGACCGGGAAGCGACAGGGTGGCCATCGCCGAGACGAGGAACGTCCCCGCCAGGATGGGCGCCACCTTCTGCACCCCGCCGTAATCGGCGATCTTCCGGCTGCCGTGCCGGGATATCAGGAACCCCGCGATCAGGAACACCGCCGCCGTGGACAGGCCGTGGTTGAGCATGTACAGCGTCGACCCGCTTTGCCCCTGGCTCGTCATCACGAAGATGCCGAGAATGATGAACCCGAAGTGCGAGATGGAGGTGTAGGCGATCAGGCGCATGATGTCGGTCTGCCCGATGGCCACGACCGCGCCGTAGATGACACCGATGACGGCCAGCACGACGATCAGGGGCCGGAAATAGGTTGAGGCGCCGGGGAACAGCTGCAGGCAGTAGCGCAGCATGCCGAAGGTGCCGACCTTGTCCATCACCGCCATCATCAGCACCGCGGTGGCCGGGGTGGCCTCCACCGCGGCGTCGGGCAGCCAGCGGTGGAACGGCCATAGCGGCGCCTTGATGGCGAACGCGAACATGAAGCCCAGGAACAGCGCCTTGAACACCGCGGAGTCGGCCCCGTAGCGGCCGGAGGCCACGCCGGCGACGATCTCGCGGAAGTCGAAGGTGCCCGAACCGTGCTGCGCGGTCACCACGTACAGCCCGATCACGGCGGCCAGCATGATCAGCCCACCGAACAGGTTGTACAGCAAGAACTTCACCGCCGCGCGTGACCTGCCGGCCCCGCCGCCGAAGCCCCCGATCAGGAAGTACATCGGGATGAGCATGGCCTCGAAGAAGACGTAGAAGAGCAACACGTCCAGCGCGACCACCGGGATCAGCACCATCGACTCGATGGCCAGCGTCAGGGCTACATAGGCGTGCACGCCGCGAGGGCTGCGTTCTCCGCCATCGTTCCAGCCGGCCACCTGCAGCACCGGGATCAGCACCGCGGTGAGCAGCACCAGCACCACCGCGATGCCGTCCACTCCGAGCGAGTAGGTGGCGCCGAACGCCGGTATCCAGGAATGGCTTTCGACGAACTGGTAAGTGGTGCCACCCGACTTGAAGCCGAGGGTGACGACGATCGCGACCGCCAGCGTGAGGACGCCGAAGACCAGGCCGGTCCACTTGGCGAGCCGGCGCAGTCCCGGCGGCAGCAGGATGACGAGCACCGAACCGGCCAGCGGCAGCAGCCACAGGATGCTCAGCCAGGGCAGATTTTTCACCACAGTTTCACCGCCAGGATCAGCGCGATCACCAGGACCGCGCCCGTCAGCATCGACAATGCGTAGTTGCGGGCGAAGCCGGTTTGCAGCCCCCGCAGGCGATTCGAAGTTCGGCTTACCAGCGCGGCGAGCGCGTTGACGGAACCGTCCACCCCCGCGTTGTCGACGTCGACGAGCGCTTGGGTCAGTTCCGCGCCGGGGCGCATGAACACCTCCTCGTTGAAGGCGTCGCCATAGAAGTCTCTGCGTGCGGCCGTCGTGAGCGGTGACACCGCAAGCGGCGCCACCCTGGGGATTTCGGCGTTCGCGTACAACCGGTAGGCCACCGCGATCCCGACGATAACCACGCCCAGCGCCAGCGCGGTGTTCGCCCAGGCGGGGAAGGCGTGGGTCACCTCTTCGTGCTTACCGACGACCGGCTCGAGCCAGCGTTGCAGGGTGCCCCGCCACGCCAGCAGCCCCCCGGAGAACACCGAGCCGACGGCGAGCAGGATCATCGGCCACGTCATCAGGCCGGGCGCCTCGTGCGGATGAGTGTTTGGCGCCCAACGCTTTCTGCCGAAGAACGTCATCAGCATGACGCGGGTCATGTAGAACGCGGTGACGCCCGCGCCCAGCAGCGCCGCCCCGCCCAGCACATAACCGCGGACGCCGCCGGCGCCCAGCGCCGCCTCGATGATGGCGTCCTTGGAGAAGAAGCCCGCGAATGGCGGCACGCCGATGATCGCCAGATACCCGAGGCCGAAGGTGGCGAAGGTGATCGGCAGCGCCGCGCGCAGGCCACCGTAGCGGCGCATGTCCTGTTCCTCGTGCATCGCGTGGATCACCGCGCCGGAGCCGAGGAACAAGCCCGCCTTGAAGAAGCCGTGGGTGAGCAGATGCATGATCGCGAACGCGTAACCGGCCGGGCCCAATCCGGCGGCCAGCACCATGTAGCCGATCTGGCTCATCGTGGATGCCGCCAGCGCGCGCTTGATGTCGTCCTTGGCGCAGCCGATGAACGCCCCGAGCAACAGCGTGACGGCGCCGACGACGACGACGGCGGTCTGAGCATCGGGCGCCAGGTTGTAGAGCGGGTTGGAGCGCACGATGAGGTAGACGCCGGCGGTCACCATGGTGGCGGCGTGGATCAGCGCGGACACCGGGGTGGGGCCCTCCATGGCGTCACCCAACCAGGCCTGCAGCGGGACCTGCGCGGACTTGGCGCAGGCACCCAGCAGCAGCAGCAACCCCATTGCCGTCAGCGCGCCGCGGCCTGCGGCGGGCGCACCGCCGAACACCCCGGCGTAGGACAGCGTGCCGAAGGTGCTGAACATCAAGAACATTCCCAAAGCGAGCCCGGCGTCCCCGACGCGGTTCATCACGAACGCCTTCTTGGCGGCGGTAGCCGCCGTGGGCTTGTGGTACCAGAACCCGATGAGCAGGTAGGAGGCCAGGCCCACGCCTTCCCACCCGACGTAGAGGACCACGTAGTTGTCGGCGACCACCAGCAGCAGCATCGAGGCGAGGAACAGGTTGAGGTAGCCGAAAAACCTTCGGCGGTCCGGGTCTTCGGCCATGTAGGCGACCGAATAGATGTGGATCAGCGACCCGACCCCCGAGATCAGCAGCACGAAACACACCGAGAGCTGGTCGATCTGCATGCCGAGGTCCACCTGCAGTTGGCCGACCGGGATCCAGGTGAACACCGTCTGGTGGATAACGCGGTCGTCCGCGCCGCGGCCGAGCAGCTCGTTGAGTAGGCTCAGGCCGACGCCGAACGCCGCGAGGGCGGTGGCGCAGCCCAGCCAGTGGCCCCAGGCGTCGGTGCGTCGCCCGCCGAACAACAGGATCGCGGCACCCGCCAGCGGAAGCGCCACCAGCAGCCAGGTGTAGTGAGTCATGTTGGCGTCGTTAGCCTTTGAGTAGGTTCGCGTCGTCGACCGACGCCGACTTGCGGGCACGGAAAATCGTCATGATGATCGCCAGGCCGACGACGACCTCGCACGCGGCCACCACCATCGTGAAGAACGCGATCATCTGCCCGTCCAGGTGGCCGTGCATCCGCGCGAACGTGACGAACGCCAGGTTCACCGCGTTCAGCATCAGCTCGACGCACATGAACATCACGATGGCGTTGCGTCGCAACAGCACACCCGACGCGCCGATGGTGAACAGCAGGGCCGAAAGATAGAGGTAATTGGCCGGATTCATGAGGTGCCGCCTTGTGATAGGGAGGGGCTCGCCTGACGGGAGGGCGTTTCCTTACCGTCGGCGCCGCGGCTGCGCAGGATCGGCGACACCGACAGCTCCGAGTACGAACCGTCCGGCAGCAGCGCGGCCACGTCGACGGCGTTGTGGCGCGCGTAGACGCCGGGGCTGGGCATCGGGGTGGGGTGCCGACCGGCCTGGAATCTCTCCTGCGAGAGCTCCCGCTGCGTCTTACGCCGCTCGAAACGTTCGCGGTGTGCCAGTACCATCGCCCCTAGGGCCGCGGTGATCAGCAGCGCGCTGGTGAGTTCGAACGCCCAGACGTACCGGGAGAAGATCAGCGCGGCAAGCCCTTCCACATTGCCGTTCGCGTTGGCGGTGGTCAGCCCGGCGAAGCCGCCGGTCGCGCCGGCGCCGATGGCGGCGATCAGCAGAACGCCGAACCCCACGCCGGCCAGGACGGCGGCGATGCGCTGGCCGTGCAGCGTCTCCTTCAGGGATTCCGCGGAGTCCACGCCGATCAGCATCAGCACGAACAAGAACAGCATCATCACCGCGCCGGTGTAGACCACGACTTGGACGACGCCCAGAAACAGCGCGTCCTGGATCATGTAGAACACCGCCAGGATGATCATCGTCATCGCCAGGAACATCGCCGAGTACACGGCGTTGACCGCCAGCACCACCCCGATCGCCCCGATCAGCGCCAGCGCTCCCAGCACCCAGAACGCCACCGCCTCACCGGTGGAGGTGCGGACGATCGTCTCAGAAGCCAAATTGGAAGCCAGGAGCTGGCCCGTTACCCCAGTCACCGGGATTCCCCGGCGTTCTCGGTTTCGCGCAGGCCGTTCGCGGTGACGTTGCCCTGGTAGTAATCCTTGTCGGTGGCGCCGGGGGCCCGGGGGTGCGGCGGCGCGAGCATGTCCTGCAGCAGCGGCGCCAGCAGCCGGTCCTTTTCGTAGATGAGGTCGGCGCGGTTGTCGTCGGCCATCTCGTAGTCGTTGGTCATCGTCAGTGCCCGGGTGGGGCAGGCCTCGATGCACAGCCCGCAGCCGATGCAACGCAGGTAGTTGATCTGATAGACCCGGCCGTAGCGTTCCCCGGGCGAATACCGGAGCTCCTCGGTGTTGTCCGCACCCTCCACGTAGATCGCGTCGGCCGGGCACGCCCAGGCGCACAGCTCGCACCCGATGCATTTCTCCAGACCGTCGGGGTAACGGTTGAGCTGGTGACGGCCGTGATAGCGCGGCGCGACGGGACCCGGCTTCTCCGGATACTCCTCGGTGACGTGCCTTTTGAACATCGAGCCGAACGTCACGCCGAATCCGGCAATGGCGGCTAACGGCCGCCGAAAAACTTTAGCCACGTGCTTTCTCCTTGCTCGCGGCCGCCAGGGACTTCATCGGCAGCGGCGGTGTCGGGAATACCGGCGTGGGGGTCTGGCCGGCCGGGAGTTGCTTGGCCTCGCGGCGGAGCTGTCGCTCCAGTGCGCGAATACCGGGCGTGGCGAACGGTTTTCGCAGCAACAGCACCAGCGCCGTCGCGAAAACGATGCTGCAGGCGACCAGCACCGGGGTCCAGTGCGCGTACCCCTGGTTCTGCAGGGTGCGAATCACCGCCGCAATCAGCACCCAGACCAGCGAGGCCGGGATCAGCAGCTTCCAGCCCAGTCCCATGAACTGGTCGTAGCGCAGCCGGGGCAGGGAGGCCCGCAGCCAGAAGTAGACGAACAGGAACGTCCACATCTTGGCGGTGAACCAGAGCAGCGGCCACCACCCGGTGTTGGCGCCGGCCCACATGTTGATGGGCCATGGTGCGTGCCAGCCACCGAAGAACAGGACGGTGGCCAGCGACGAAACCGTCATCATGTTGACGTATTCGGCCAGCATGAACATCGCGAACTTCAGCGACGAGTACTCGGTGTGGAATCCGGCGACCAGCTCACCCTCGGCCTCGGGCAAATCGAATGGCGCCCGGTTGGTTTCGCCCACCATGGAGATCAGGTAGATGACGAACGACGGCAGCAGCAGGAACACGTACCAGACCCGGTCCTGCGCCGCCACGATCTGTGACGTCGACATGGAGCCGGCGTAAAGGAACACCGCCGCGAACGACAGCCCCATCGCCACCTCGTAGGAGATGACCTGCGCGGTCGAGCGCACCCCGCCCAGCAGCGGGTAGGTGGAGCCGGACGCCCAGCCGCCCAGCACGATCCCGTACACGCCGATCGCCGAAAGCCCCAGGATGAACAGCACCGCCACCGGGAGGTCGGTCAGCTGGAGCGGTGTGCTGTGCCCGAACACCGACACCACCGGCCCGAACGGGATGAACGCGAAGGCGGTGAACGCGGGGATGGTGGAGATGACCGGCGCCGCGAAGTAGACGAACTTGTCGACGCCGCCCGGCGTGATGGTTTCCTTGAGCGCCAACTTGATTCCGTCGGCCAGGCTCTGCAGGACACCCCACGGTCCCGCGCGGTTCGGTCCGGGCCGCAGCTGCATCCAGCCGAGAATCTTGCGCTCGAGCAGGATCGCGACCAGCACGTTGAGCATGAGGAACACGAAGATGGCCAGCGCCTTGCCCAGCACCAGCCACCAGGTGTCGTGTCCGAACGCGGTCAGGGAGGTCGTCGTCATGAGCCCACTCCGATTTTCACTGTGCTGCCCAGGGTTACGCCCAGCTGCCGGTGGACGGCGCAGCCCGGGGAGTTCAGCGGAAGCCACACCACCCGGTCGGGCATGTCGGTGATGATCAGCGGCAGGCTGATCGATCCGCGCGGCGTGCTGACGGTGACCGCGTCACCGTCGGCGGCGCCGATCTCGGCGGCCGTGTCGGCCGACAGCCGCACAGCGGGCTTGCGCGCGGTCCCGGCCAGATGCGGTTCGCCGTCTTGCATTCGGCCGTTGTCTAGCAACATCCGCCAGCCGGTCAGCAACGCCTCGCCGGGCCCGGGCTCGGTCGGCTCCGGGGCCGCGACCGCCGGGCCGGCGGCCCAATTGCCGTCCCAGGTGCCCAGCGCGGCGAGTTCGGCGCGGGCCGCCGCGGCGGTCGACAGCCCCAGGTAGACGCCCATCTCGTCGGCCAGGGCGTCGAGCACTTGGTGGTCGGACTGGCTGGCTTGCTCGCTACTCCAGCGCAGCGCCGGTTCGAACGGGCGGTAGCGGCCCTCCCAGTTGACGAAGGCCCCGGCCTTCTGCGTGGTCGGCGCGACGGGGAATACCACGTCGGCGCGGTCGGTAACGGCGCTGCGCCGCAGCTCCAGGCTGACCACGAATCCGGCGGAGTCCAGCGCGGCGAGCACCGCTTCGGGGTCGGCGAAGTCGTCGGGCTCGACACCGCCGACAAGCAGGGCGCCCAGCGTCCCGTCGGCGGCGGCGGCCAGGATGCCGTCGACGTCACGTCCTGGGGCGGAAGGCAATTCGGAGACGTGCCACGCCGCGGCGATCTGCGCGCGGGCGGTCTCGTCGTCGAGGGGGCGGCCGCCCGGCAGCAGGGCGGGCAGCGCGCCGGCCTCCAGCGCGCCCCGCTCGCCGGCTCGGCGCGGCACCCACGCCAGCCGGGCCCCGGTGGCGTCGGCGAGCCGGGCGGCGGCGGACAATCCGCCGGGCACCGTGGCCAGGCGTTCGCCGACCATGATGACCGCGCCGGCGGTGGACAGCAGTTCGCCCACCTCGCCGCTGGCCAGCCCGTCCAGCGCCGCCGCTTCGGCCCCCGGAACGGTTTTGACGAGCCGCCCGGACATCTTCACCAGCGCCCGGGTGGCGAACGGCGCCACCGCGTACACCGGTAGCCGGTGCTTGCGGGCGGCCTTGCGCAGCCGCAGGAACACGATGGGCGACTCGTCTTCGGGCTCGAACCCGACCAGCACCACCACCGGCGCCGATTCCAGATCGGAATAGCTGACGTCGCGCCGGCCGGCGATGCGCGACGCCAGGAAGTCGGCCTCCTCGGTGGAGTTCAGGCGTGATCGAAAGTCAATATCGTTGCTGTCCAACACGATTCGGGCGAACTTGGAGTACGCGTAGGCGTCTTCCAGGGTGGCCCGGCCGCCAACCAGCACGCCCGTGCGCCCGCGGGCCGCGTCCAGGCCCCGAATCGCTGTCGCCATCGCGTGCGACCACGACGCGGGCACCAGCGTGCCGTCGGCGTCGCGAATCAGGGGAGTGCCGATCACGTCCGGCTGGGTCGCGTAGGAGAACGCCCACCGCCCCTTGTCGCAGTTCCACTCCTCGTTGACTTCCGGGTCGTCGCCGGCCAGCCGGCGCAATACCTTGCCGCGGCGATGGTCGGTGCGCTGGGCGCACCCGGACGCGCAGTGTTCGCAGACGCTGGGACTGGACACCAGGTCGAAGGGGCGGGCCCGGAAACGGTAGGCCGTTCCGGTCAGCGCGCCGACCGGGCAGATCTGCACCGTGTTGCCCGAGAAGTACGAGTCGAACGGCTCATTGGCGTAGATGCCGACCTGCTGCAGGGCGCCGCGCTCCTGCATGTCGATGAAAATGTCCCCGGCGATCTGCTCGGAGAACCGCGTGCAGCGGGCGCACAGGATGCAGCGCTCACGATCCAGCAGCACCTGGGCGGAGATGTTGATCGGTTTGGCGAAGGTGCGCTTGACGTCGGTGAAGCGAGAATCGGCGCGGCCGTTGGACATCGCCTGGTTCTGCAACGGGCACTCGCCGCCCTTGTCGCACATCGGGCAGTCCAGCGGGTGGTTGATGAGCAGCAGCTCCATCACACCGTGCTGGGCTTTGTCCGCGGCCTCCGACGTGAGCTGCGTGCGCACGACCATGTCATCGGTGGCGACGGTGGTGCACGAGGCCATCGGCTTGCGTTGCCCCTCAACCTCAACCAGACACTGCCGGCACGCGCCGACCGGCTCGAGCAGCGGGTGGTCGCAGAACCGCGGGATCTGGATGCCCATCAACTCGGCCGCGCGGATCACCAATGTGCCCTTGGGCACGCTGATTTCGTTGCCGTCGATGGTCAGCGTCACCATGTCCGGCGGGCGCACCTCGTCACCGGTTTCGGTTTTGGCGGCACTAGTCAAGCGTCAAGCCTTTCCGTTCAGCATGGAGTCTCGGGGGTCGAACGGGCAGCCACCGTCTTCGACGTGCGCCACGTATTCGTCGCGGAAGTACTTGATCGACGACATCACCGGGCTGGCGGCGCCATCGCCCAACGCGCAGAAGGACTTTCCCAAGATGGTGTCGGAGATGTCCAACAGCTTGTCGATGTCCTCGGGAGTGCCCTTGCCGGTTTCCAGCCGCTCGTAGATCTGGTCCAGCCAGAAGGTGCCCTCCCGGCAGGGGGTGCACTTCCCGCACGATTCGTGCTTGTAGAAGTACGTCCAGCGGCGCACGGCTCGCACCACGCAGGTGGTCTCGTCGAAGATCTCCAGCGCCTTGGTGCCCAGCATGGAGCCGACCGCGCCCACGCCCTCGTAGTCCAGCGGCACGTCGAGGTGCTCGTCGGTGAGCAGCGGGGTGGACGACCCGCCGGGCGTCCAGAACTTGAGCCGGTGGCCGGCCCGCACCCCGCCGGCGTAGGCGAGCAACTCGCGCAACGTGATACCCAGCGGCGCCTCGTACTGGCCGGGCCGGGCGACATGACCGGACAGCGAATACAGCGTGAAGCCAGGCGATTTCTCGCTGCCCATCGACCGGAACCAGTCGACGCCGTTCAGGACGATGGGCGGCACGCTGGCGATCGTCTCGACGTTGTTGATCACCGTGGGGCAGCCGTAGAGCCCCGCCACCGCGGGGAACGGCGGCCGGAGCCGCGGCTGGCCGCGGCGGCCTTCCAGCGAATCCAGCAGCGCGGTTTCCTCGCCGCAGATGTAGGCGCCGGCGCCGGCGTGCACCACGAGCTCCAGGTCGAAACCCGAGCCGTTGATGTCGCGGCCCAGGTACCCGGCGGCGTACGCCTCGGCCACCGCGTTCTGCAGGCGGCGCAACACCGGCAGCACTTCGCCGCGCACGTAGATGAACGCGTGGCTGGCCCGGATTGCGTAGGCGGCGATGATGACGCCCTCGACGAGCACGTGCGGCGTCGCCAGCATCAACGGAATGTCTTTGCACGTACCGGGTTCCGATTCGTCGGCGTTGACCACCAGGTAGTGCGGCTTGGCGGCCGCGCCGGTGTCGCCCTGCGGGATGAACGACCACTTCGTTCCGGTCGAGAAGCCGGCGCCACCGCGCCCGCGCAACCCGGAGTCCTTGACCATGGCGATCACGTCGTCGGGCGCCATGGCCAGCGCCCTCTTCATCCCCTCATAGCCGTCGTGACGGCGGTAGGTCTCCAGGGTCCACGACTCGGGGTCGTCCCAGAACCGGCTGATGACCGGGGTGAGCGGCGTGGCCTGAGAGCTGGTCATGACTGGCCTCCGGGCGGGTTGGGCGCCTGCATGCCGTTTTCCTTCGCCACCCTCAGACCCGCCAGCGTGGCCTCGCCCGCACCGCCCTGGCCCTGGTCGGGCCGTTCGTCGGGCAGGCCGGCCAGGATGCGTGACGTCTCGCGGAAGGCGCACAGCGGGGCGCCGCGGGTGGGCGGTTTGGGCTCACCCGAGCGCAACGAGTCGACGAGCTCGCGGGCCGACTCCGGTGTCTGGTTGTCGAAGAACTCCCAGTTGACCATCACCACCGGCGCGTAGTCGCAGGCGGCGTTGCATTCGATGTGTTGCAGGGTGACGGAGCCGTCGGGGGTGGTCTCGTCGTTGCCGATGCCCAAATGCTCCTGCAGGGCCTCGAATACGGCGTCGCCGCCCATGATGGCGCACAGCGTGTTGGTGCAGACACCGACCAGATAGTCGCCGGTGGGTCCGCGGCGATACATCGTGTAGAAGCTCGCCACCGCCGACACCTCGGCGCCGGTCAGGCCCAGCTGCTCACCGCAGAACTCCAAACCGGCGGGGGTCAGGTAGGAGTCCTCGGCCTGTACCAGGTGCAGCAACGGCAGCAGCGACGAGCGCTTATCGGGGTAGCGGCCCATGATCTCCTTGGCGTCGACCTCCAGCCGCGCCCGCACCTCCGCCGAATACGATTGCGGCGCACCCTCAACCACGAACGCGTTGGGTTCCTCGGGCGGTGGTCCGAGCCGGATGAACACCGGCTGTCCTTGCGGGCCGGTCACCGATCCACCCCGCCCATGACCGGGTCGATGCTGGCGACCGCGGTGATCAGGTCGGCCACCATGCCGCCCTCGCACATCGCGGCGACCGACTGCAGGTTGGTGAACGACGGGTCGCGGTAGTGCACCCGATAGGGGCGGGTGCCGCCGTCGCTCACCATGTGCACGCCGAGCTCCCCGCGCGGTGATTCCACCGCGGTGTAGACCTGGCCCGCCGGAACACGGATGCCCTCGGTGACCAGCTTGAAGTGGTGGATCAAGGCCTCCATCGAGCCGCCCATGATCTTGGCGATGTGCTCCTGTGAGTTACCCATCCCGTCCGGGCCCACCTTGAGGTCGGCCGGCCAGGCGATCTTGCGGTCGGAGATCATGGTCGGGCCCGGCTTCAACTTGTCCAGACACTGCTCGACGATCTTGATCGACTCCCACATCTCGTTGACGCGAATCATGTAGCGCCCGTAAGCATCACACGTGTCGGCGGTCATCACGTCGAATTCGTAGTTTTCATATCCGCAGTACGGTTCGCTCTTGCGCAGGTCGTGCGGCAACCCGGTGGCGCGCAGGATCGGTCCGGTGATGCCGAGCGCCATGCAGCCGGTCAGATCCAGGTAGCCGACGTCCTGGGTGCGGGCCTTCCAGATGGCGTTCTCGTTGAGCAGACCGCCCATTTCGCGCAGTACCTGGCGCAGCGGCTTGAGGGCTTCGGCGATGTCGGACTCCGCGCCCGGCGGTAGATCCTGCGCCACGCCGCCCGGCCGGATGTAGGCGCTGTTCATCCGCAACCCGGAGATCTTCTCGAACAGGGTCAGCACGATCTCGCGGCCGCGGAAACCGACGAACATCGGGGTCATGGCGCCCAATTCCATGCCGCCGGTGGCGAGTGCGACCAGATGCGAGGAGATCCGGTTGAGCTCCATCATCATCACCCGGATGACGTTGACCCGCTCGGGTATCTGATCGGTGATGCCGAGCAGCTTCTCCACGCCCAGGCAGTACGCGACCTCGTTGAAAAACGGTGACAGGTAATCCATTCGGGTTACGAAGGTGACCCCCTGCGCCCAGTAGCGATATTCGAGGTTCTTCTCGATACCGGTGTGCAGGTAGCCGATTCCGCAGCGAACGTCGGTGACCGTTTCGCCCTCGATCTCCAAGATCAGCCGCAACACCCCGTGGGTGGACGGGTGCTGCGGACCCATGTTGACGACGATCCGTTCGCCGGGGTCTGCCTTGCGGGCGGCTTCGACGATCTGGTCCCAGTCCTGTCCGCCGGCGACCAAGACGGTCTCCGGGGCACCGCCATCGTGCGTCGCGTCGGTGATTGTGCTCATCAGTTGTACGCTCTCCGCTCGTCGGGCGGGGGAATCTGGGCTCCCTTGTATTCCACCGGAATGCCGCCGAGGGGATAGTCCTTGCGCTGCGGGTGGCCATGCCAGTCGTCGGGCATCTCGATGCGGGTCAGCGACGGGTGTCCGTCGAAGATGATGCCGAAGAAGTCGTAGGTTTCGCGCTCGTGCCAGTCGCTGGTCGGATAGACCCCGAACAGCGAGGGGATGTGCGGATCGCTGTCCGGCGCAGCCACTTCCAGGCGGACGCGGCGATTGTGCGTGATCGACTGCAACGGGTACACCGCGTGCAGTTCGCGACCGGTCTCGTGGGGGTAGTGCACCCCGCTGACACCCAGACACATCTCGAAACGCAGCCCCGGCTCATCGCGTAGGTGCTGGGCGACCCGGGGCAGCGCTTCGCGGCGCACGTGCAGGGTCAGCTCGTCGCGGTACACCACGACTTTCTCTATCGCGTCGGAGAATTCGACGTCCGCGCTTTTCAGCGCCTGGGCCAGTGTGTCGACCACGTCGTCGAAGTAGCGGCCGTAGGGTCGGGGGCTGCTGCCGGGAAGCATGACCTCGCGCACCAGGCGCCCGTAGCCGGACGTGTCACCCGAACCCTTGGCGCCGAACATGCCGCGGCGCACGTCGATCACTTCTTCGTCGGCCTGGCTGATCGCCTCTTGGGGACCTTGGTCGGGCGAGCTCATCGCAGCAGTCCGCGCATCTCGATCGTGGGCCGGGCCGCCAGCGCCGCCTGCTCGGCCTCGGCGATGGCTTCTTCGCGGTTGACGCCCAGAGGCATCTCCTGAATCTTCTCGTGCAGCTTCAGGATTGCGTGCAACAGCATCTCCGGCCGCGGCGGGCAGCCGGGCAGGTAGATGTCCACCGGAACCACGTGGTCCACGCCCTGCACGATCGCGTAGTTATTGAACATCCCGCCGGACGACGCGCACACGCCCATGGCCAGCACCCACTTCGGCTCGCCCATCTGGTCATAGATCTGGCGGAGCACCGGCGCCATCTTCTGGCTCACGCGGCCCGCGACGATCATCAGGTCGGCCTGCCGCGGCGTCGCCGAGAATCGCTCCATGCCGAACCGCGCTATGTCGAATCTTGGCCCGGCGGTTGCCATCATCTCGATGGCACAGCACGCCAACCCGAACGTCGCCGGCCACAGGGAATTCTTGCGAACGTAGCCGGCCACCTTCTCGACCGTTGACAGCAGAATCCCGCCGGGCAGCTGTTCTTCGAGACCCACGTCTACCTCAATCCCACGTCAGGCCGCCGCGGCGCCACACATAGGCGTACGCCACTAAGACCGTGAGCATGAACACCACCATCTCGACCAACGCGAACGTTCCCAGCGCGTCGTAACTGACCGCCCATGGATACAAGAACACGATTTCGATGTCGAAGACGATAAAAAGCATTGCGGTCAGGTAATACTTCACCGGGAACCGCTGGCCGCTCGCCGCGTGCGGGCCGCTGACCGGACTGTCGGTGGGTTCGATCCCGCACTCGTAGGGGGCCATCTTCGACTTGTTGTAACGCGTCGGGCCGGCCAGGCTCGCGATCGCCACCGATCCCACGGCGAAGGCCGCCGCTATCGCTCCGAGCACCAAGATGGGTATGTAGACGTTCAACTCGCTCCAAGATCTCCTCGTACGGGCCGCCGGTGCGGCGGCCGGGCGGGGGCCGGGCTGCTGTGACGTACGCGGGCTGCGGCACGTCACAGTGACCTTCACAACATAGCGTCGCGAAGACGGGTGTGTTTTGTCGGGGTGGGGGTATTCGCCTCGTTTTTGTGTCGCCGCAACCGGGCGGCCCGCCGCCGGTCGCGGCCGGGGTCACGCCGGCGCGTATCGACGCAGGTGAAAGGGCTAGCGCGTGGGTGTGCGGAGCAGTCCGAGCACCGTGCGGCCCAGCACGATGGGATCGAGGGGATGCGGCACTGCGGCTTCGGCCCGCGACCAGTTCGCCAGCCAGGCGTCGTCCGGGCGGCCGGTGAGCACCAGGATCGGTGGGCACGTGGAAAGTTCGTCTTTGAGTTGTTTGGCGATTCCCATGCCGCCGGTGGGCGTGGCTTCCCCGTCGAGAATGGCCAAGTCGATGCCGCCCTCGTCCATCTGGCGCACCACCATCGGGGCGGTCGCCACCTCGAGGTAGGTCAGCTCGGGCAGGTCCGGATGCAGATGCTTGCCCAGTGCCCGGATGACTTGTTCGCGGGTTTTGGCGTTATCGCTGTAGACCAGGATCCGCAGGGCAACGCTGGATTCGGGGCTGGAATCGGACACGGTGCAGATGCTACTGGTGTCGCACCGGCTTCACTGGGCAGCCCGCACGAAGACGGCTTCGGCCGCCGCCTTCGCCTTCGAGCCGATCATGCCGAGCCGGTTCCAGCCCAGGTCGAACTGGGTGCGATCCACCTTGGTTTCCCCGGCGATCCGGATCGAGCCGTCGTCGAGCTCGGTGATCGTGGCGGACAGGGGCAGCGGAGCGGTGATGCCCTTGATGGTGAAGGCCGCGCGGAGGTCTGCGGCCTTGCCTTTGGTCGGGTGCACCGCGGTGACGACGACGCTGATCTCACCGAAGCGCTCGACGTCGAAGAAGTCGGGCGAGCGCAGGTGCTTGTCGCGCCGGCCTATCCCCGTGTCCAGGGAGGCGGTGCGGATGTCGAGGCGGCCGAAAACCGCCCCCTTCGCCGTCAGTTGGCCGTCGCCGCTGAACTCGGTGAAGCGGCCCTTGACGTTCAGCAGGCCCCACAGGTTTGCGACCTTGAAGGTGATCTCCGAGCGGTCCGGGACGAGGTTCCACACGCCGGCCAGGTCGGGATCGTTCAGCAGCGATTCCAAAGTCGTCATCGTCACCCCCATCTCTCGTGGCGAATCTAACGCCTAATCCATCAACGGCGCGATCTCGGCGGGGTCGAAGTACTCGTCGATCCGGTCCAGCCGGCCGTCGCTGGCCACCCTGATCACGATGCAGACCCGCATCGAGATCGATTGGCCGGCATGGCCGGTGGCGTGCAGGATGTGCTGCTGAACGAAGCCGCCCTCGAAGAATCGCCGGTCCAGGATTTCGTAATGGCGCTCGGTGGTCGCGGTGATGAACCAGTTGATGACCCGCAGCGCGCGGGCCTTGCCGTCATCGCGGCGCGCGCCGACTCGCCACACCGCGATGTCGTCGCTCCACATCCGGTCAACCGCCGCGAAGTCACCCTTTTCGATCGCCGTGAACAGGCGGTCTGCCGCGTCGGCAACGATTTCCGCGCTCGCACCGGCCATGATCTCGCTCCTATTCGCTGGCATATCCGGGGTGGGCGGCGGCCACCCGGCGCCGCACCAACGTGCGCAGGCAGGCGGTGACTTCCAGGGCCCGCCCGTCCATCTCGCCGGCCCGAATCGCGGCGGCCAGCTCCTCCTCGTCGGCGAACCCGAGGTCGGCCAGCGCTTCGCGGGATTCGGCCTCGCTCTCGTCGAGCAGCTCGCGCTCCACGATGCGCAGCGCGTTGGCGGCCACCCTCGCATGGAAGTTGACCTGCCCGCTGGTCGCCGCCCGCACGTCGTTCTCCAGGAATTCGGCCACCGCGGCCACCAGCTCGGCGGCGAGCGGGCGCCCGTATGCGCCGATCATCAGGCCGCCCCTTCGAGCAGGTCGAGCAGGTCCCACTCGGTCTCGCACACGCGGCGGCCGATCGTGGCCAGCTCCACCGAGCGGAACTGCCCGCTCAAATGCCGCTCCGCCTGGTAGCGGCAGATGACGCCCCAGCGCAGCGTGGCCAGCACCAGCCACCAGTGAAACGCCACCCGGTCGACGCTAGTCCCGCCGGCCTGCTCGTAGGCGTGCAGGAAGCTTTCGATGCTGCCGAGCCCGCCGGCGCCGAGGTTGGCCGGGGCGCCGAAGCGCCAGGCGCGGATGCAGAACCAGGCCAGGTCGTCGTACGGGTCGCCGCGGTGTACCAGCTCCCAGTCGAGGACGGCGGCGAGGCGGGACCCGTCGACGATGAGGTTGCCCATGCGGTAATCCCCGTGCACGAGGACGTCCGCCGACGGCTCGGGCCGGTTGGCGCCCAGCCAGCGAAACGCCCATTCGAAGGTGGCCGTGGTGTCACCCATGGCGTCGAGCCGCTCACGCCACTGCGTGAGCGGGTCCTCGCGGGTTAGGCCGGGAATGTTCGGGTCGGCGCGGTGGATGGCGGCCAGGGCCTGCGCGCATTGCCGCAGCAGCTGCCCGCGGGCCGCCTGCCCGCCCGCGGCGTCGAGCTGACGCTGAATGCGCCGGACGATGGTCTCGCCCGCGATCTCGTCGCAGATCAGAAACGGATTGCCCAGTGCGGCAACCGAATCGTCGGCGATGAGGACGTGGGGGACCGGTGCGCCCGCCGCCGCGGCGGCGGCCTGGGCGCGTGCCTCCAGCTCCATGCCGGCGTGGACGTCGTCGGGCGCGCCGGTGCGCAGGATCAGCGCGTGGCGTCGCTCCCCGGCGACCGCGTTGAACGCCCACGTGGAGCGGCTGGCGCCCCCGGTCAGCACGCGCAGGTTCTCAATCGCGACATCGGCACCGAGGACCGGCGCCAGCGCCGCGGCGATCTGGGGGGCCAACTCCTCGGTCGATGTCACTTGCCAAACTTAAACAGCCGCTGCGCCACCCGGCGAATCTGGATCTCCTCGGCTCCCTCGGTGATCCGGTAGCGACGGTGGTGGCGGTAGATGTGCTCGAACGGCTCGTGCCGGCTGTAGCCGAGGCCACCGAAGATCTGCATGGCCCGGTCGGCGGCGTCGCAGACGAGTCGGTTGGCGCGGTAGTTGGCCATCGACACCTTGTCCGAGACCTCCATGTGGTGGTCCCGGTCCAGATGCCAGGCGGCATAGGCCACCAGCAGCCGCACCATCTGCGCTTCGGTTTGCAATTCGGCCAGCGGCCATTGCACCGCCTGGTTGACCGACAGCGGCTTGCCGAAGACGGTCCGTTTGCCGGCGTATTCGGCGGCGCGGTCGATGCAGTACTGGGCCGCGCCCAGGCTGCTGGCCGCCTGCCGAATCCTGTTCTCGTGCAGGAACGTCTGCGCGACCTCCAGGCCGCGGTCCACCTCACCGAGCACCGCGTCGGCGGGGACGCGGACGTCGGTCAACTGAACTTCGCCGTGGTCGGTCGGCATGTTGAACGTCCACCAGTAGTAGGGGACGGTGAACCCGGGCGCATCCGTCGGCACCAGGAACGCCGTGATGCCCCGCGCCTGCCCGGGCTCTCCGGAGGTGCGCGCGAACACCAGGTCGTGGGTCGCGCGGTGGACCCCGGTGTTGAATCGCTTGGCGCCGTTGATCACCCACCCTCCAGGTTCCGAGCCGTCGGGCTGCGCGCGCGTCTCCAGCCACGTCGCGTCCGAGCCGTGCTGGGGCTCGGTCAGCCCGAACGCCATCGAGCGTTCCCCGGTGATCAGCGCTTCGGACCAGAGCCGTCGCTGCTCGTCGGTGCCGAAGCGCTCCATCATGATCACCTGCGGGAAGTTGCCGACGATCGAGGATTCGTTCTGCAGGTCGTTGTGCAGGCCGAGGCCCTTGTGCGCCAGGTGCTCCCGGATGACCGCCATGTCGACGTTGGTGCCGTCCCGGCCGCCCAGCGACGCCGGCAGCCCGTACCGCAGCCAGCCCGCCTGGTCGGCCCGCCTGCGCATCTCCGCGAGCAGATCCTCCCATTCGCGCGTCGGGATGCCGTCGTTGTCCCAGTCGGTGCGGGCATGTTCGCGGCGCTTGTCGAAGTACTGGATGTGGTCACGCTCCAGCGGTTTGATCTCCGCCTCGATGAATTCGTCCATCTGCGCGAGCAGACCCGGAAGGTGTTCGGGGAGTGTGAAATCCACAGTTTTCTCCTTCGAAAAGGCTCAAGCGCCGTAGAGGGTTTTCTTCCAGATCGTCGACAGGGTGGCGATGGCGTCCTCGTCGCTGATTTTGATGCCCAGGTTGGAGGGACCGACGAAGACGGTGGTGAAGTTCTCGAACAGCAGCGCGATGGCCGCCGCGGTGTGTTGCGGGTCGAGCTCGGTTCCGTAGCCCTGCTCCTGGGCGCGGCGAACGGAGGCGGCGACGATGTCCATGCCGAAGCGGCGGAATTCGTTCTGGACGGCCGCGAAGCGCCGCTGGGTGGCGGCCAGCTGGGCCACGGCGATCATGATGCCGATGTTTTGTTTGAACATGTTCCAGTACCCGGTGACCACGGAGGTGAAGAAGGCGTCGTCCTCCGGAGAGTCCGGTAACTCGAGACTCAAACCCGACGGCGTCACGACATCGTGCAGGAAGGACTCCGCGAGGGCGGCGAGCAGGTCTTCCTTGTCGGCGAAGTACCGGTAGAACACCGCGGGCGACTTGCCGGCAGCCGACGTGATGTCGGCCAGCGTGGTCCCGTGAAAGCCGCGCTCGGCGAACAGCTTTCGGGCGGCCAGCTCGATGGCCTGCCTGGTCTGGCGGCCCTTGGCGGTGCGCGCTTCCGGTGCGGGCATCAGGTCCGCATCCGGTCGCCGGCGCGCAGCAGGGCGCTCGGCAGATCGTGGCCGACAACGGATTTGGCGACGTCCGCCGCGGCGATGGCGGCCTGCAGGTCGACGTCGACGTCGATGCCGCTGTCGCGCAGCAGGTACACCAGATCCTCGGTGGCGATGTTGCCGGTGGCACCCGGGGCGAACGGGCAGCCGCCCAGCCCGCCGACGGAGGAGTCGAGCCGGGTCACCCCGGAGCTGACCGCGGCGTAGGCGCTGGCCAGCCCCGAGCCGCGGGTGTTGTGGAAATGCCCGCCCAGCGGCAGGTCGCCGATCACCGGACGCAGTTGCGCGATAAGCGAACTCACGCGCCCCGGGGTGGTGGTGCCGATCGTGTCGGCGATGGAAAGGCGGTCGGCGCCCCGGTCGCGCGCGGCCGCGGCGATGTCGAGCACGCGCTCGGGCGGGGTAGGTCCCTCGAATGGCGAGTCCCACGCGGTGGCGATGACAACCTCGACGGTGACGTCAGCGCCGTGCGCGATGGCGACGATCTCGTCGATCGTCTTGGTGGCCTCGGCGCTGGTCCGCCCGACGTTGGCCTGACTGAACGTGTCGTCGGCGGCGACCACGTACTCGATCGAGCGCAGCCCCGCCGCGACGGCGCGCTTGGCGCCGTTCGGGCTGGCCACCAGGGCGGAGAACTCGATGTCGGGGTAGTCGTGCAGGTGGGCGGCGAGCTCGGCGGCGTCGGCCATCGACGGCACTTTCGACGGCGAGACGAACGCCGTGGCCTCCACCTCGCGGACCCCGGTCGCGGCGACCGCGGCCAGCAGTTCGAGCTTGGCCGACAACGGAATCGGCGTTTCGATCTGCAGGCCGTCGCGCAGCGCGACCTCGCGGATGACCACGTGTGCGTTCACAGCACCTCCTCGGCCCGTAACTCTTCGAGTTCCGCCGCAGTCTTGCCCAGCAGCCCGATGTAGACGTCGTCGTTGTGCTGGCCCGGACGGGCGGGCCCGGCGTTGCGCACGCGGCCCGGCGATTCCGACAGCACCGGCACGATGCCCGGCCCCAGAACGTCCCGCCCGAGCCTTTCATCGAAGTGTTCGACCAGCATGCCGCGGGCCCGCAGTTGCGGGTCGTCGACCACCTCCGCGACCGTGTTGATCGGCCCGGCTATCACCCCTGCGGCGCTGAGGGTTTCGATGATGTCGCCCGGCTGGCGGTCCGTGGCCCACGCGCCGATGATCTCGTCGAGTTCATCCTGATTGCGGCCGCGCGCGCGGTGCGTAGCGAACCGGTCGTCGATGGCCAGCTCCGGGCGCCCCATCGCCTTGCACAGCCGGGCGAAGACGGTGTCCTGGTTGGCGGCGATCACCACCCACGAGCCGTCGGCGCTGCGGTAGATGTTGGACGGCGCGATGCCCTCGAGCCGGGTGCCCGACGGCCCGCGCACCACGCCGCCGACGTCGTAGTCGGGGATGGTGGATTCCTGTACGGCCAAACAGGATTCGGTCAGTGCGACGTCCACCACCTGGCCGCGCCCGGTAATGCTGCGACGGTACAGCGCCGCCATCGCTCCCTGGGCGCCGAACATGCCGGCCAGGGTGTCGCCCAGCGATAGCGCCAGCCTGGGCGGCGGCCCGCCGGGGAAGCCGTTGAGATGGCGCAGCCCGCTGGCCGCCTCGGCCACCGAGGCATACCCGGCCTTGTGGGCGTCGGGGCCGGTCTGGCCGTAGCCCGACACCCGAACCAGGATGATTCCCGGGTTGCGGGCGCTCAGCACGTCGTAACCCAGCTCCCATTTTTCGAGCGTCCCCGGGCGGAAGTTCTCCACGATGATGTCGGACTTCTCGACGAGGTCGCAGAACAGTTCACGGCCACGTGGCCGGCGCAGGTCGAGGGTGATCGCTCTCTTGTTGCGCGCGTGCACCGTCCAGAAGACGTGCTGCCCGTCGAGCTCGGCCTGGCCCCAGGTGCGCAACGGGTCCGGGGCGCCGGGGGGTTCCACCTTGATGACGTCGGCGCCCATGTCGCCCAGCAGCCGTCCGGCGAAGGGGCCCGCGATCAGCGTGCCCAGCTCGAGCACCCGGACCCCCTCCAGCGGTCCGGTGGGTGTCACTGCGCCCCCGCGAAGTCGTGGCGGACCAGCCAGTCGGTCGCGATGTCGACGGCCGCGCGCAGCTTGTCGCGCTGATCGAGGCCCGCGTAATAGTGGGTGGCGCCGGGGATTTCGTGCATCTCTTTGTCATGATGCCCGATCGCGTTGAAGAGCCGCCGCGTGTGGCTGGGCGTGCAGGCGTCGTCGGCCAGGTTGCCGATCACCAACGCAGGGACGGCGATGTCGGCGCCGCAGGCCACCCCGTCGCCGCGGGCGTCGTCGTAACTCCATTGCGAGAGCCAGCCGCGCAACGTCGAGAAGCGGGCCAGCCCGACCGGGCTCATGTTCACCACCTGAGGATCCCCCAGGTAACAGGTTCCCGGGGTGCGTTCGTTGGGATCGACGGTCGGGTCCAGCCAGCGCGGGTCGGCCATGGTGCCGTGCACTACGAAACAGAACTCCTCGTCGGGACGTCCGGCGGCCTTCAGTTCGGCGAGCTTGCCCTTGACCCACGCGGTGATGCGGCGGTTGCGTTCGATCTGTGCATTGCGGTAGCGGGCCAGGAATTCTTGGCTGTATGGCGGCTGGTTCGGGTTATCCGGGTTGTACAGGTCGAGCTCGGGATCGCGTTTGGTGGGGTCGGATTCGTCGAGGATCGAGGCGTCGAGCCATTCGGTCAGCGTGCCGTGCCGGCTGATGTGCGCCGCCAGCAGCATGATGCCGTCGGCGGGGATCAGGTCCAGGGCGGTCAGGTCGGGGCCGTCGCCCGACGGGCTCGAGGTGATGGTCGGGTGCTGGGCCTGCTGCTGGTAGAACATCGACAGCGAGCCGCCGCCGCTCCAGCCGGCCAGCACCACCTTCTCGTAACCCAGCCGCTTCTTGGCGTCCTTGATGCACTCGCCGAGATCCTCGACCACCTTCTCCATCAGCAGCGCGGAATCGGTGCCGCGGAACCGGCTGTTGCAGTAGATGACGTGATGGCCTGCCCGGGCCAGTGCGTTGATCATCGGCAGGTAGGCCCCGCCGCCGATCGGGTGCATGAACACCAGCACGGTGTCCGACGGCTTGTCCACCGGCCTGAGCAGGTAGCTCTCCAGCACCGTGATCTCGGCCAGGCCGCCGTAGACGTCGCGGACAGCGGAATTGTTCTGGAAAGCAACGAGATAGGGGATTCGCTCGTATTCGTGGCGGGTCGTCATGGTCAGTGTTGTCCTAGGTCGTGGGCCAGCACCTCGG
This sequence comes from Mycobacterium sp. 852002-51613_SCH5001154, assembly GCF_001667425.1. Taxonomy (NCBI): domain Bacteria; kingdom Bacillati; phylum Actinomycetota; class Actinomycetes; order Mycobacteriales; family Mycobacteriaceae; genus Mycobacterium; species Mycobacterium sp. 852002-51613_SCH5001154. The sequence goes on from NZ_LZII01000083.1 coordinate 113,039, forward strand.
GCGAGGGGGTCAGGCGTCGGCGGGTATCGACGGCGATCACTTGCCAATCGACGCGGGAGTAATCATCGAACTTGCGGCGCGCCCGTTCCCGCGCCTTCTCCGGTGCGCCGTGGTGGACGCCTTGCGGCGCATGGGAAATCAGGCCGGGGGGCATCGGGATGCCGTAGAGCGAGCCGCCGTGGAAGAAGGCGATCTCGTCATAGTCGACATTGCGGTGATACCACGGGGTGCGCTCGGTGCCGGCGACGCCTTCGGCGGGTTTCGGCAGGAAATTCATCACGTAGACGCCGGTGGCCTGCATGAACAGATGGACCGTCGGCGGCAGGTGGACGCTGTCGGAGGTGACCACGTTGTAGTCGGCGATGTTGAACGTGAACGGGAAGTTGTCGCCGCGCCAGCCTTCGATGTCGAGCGGATTGTGTTGGTAGAACAGCGTTGTGGGGCCACCTTCATGGATGAGCCGGACCTCGTACTCGTCCCTGCCGTCGTCCTCGATGGGTGCAGGGTCGGGGATGGTCATCTGCGACGGGTCGAACGGGAAGTGGCGGCCCAGCGGCCCGGCCGGCGGCACCCGGAACTCGTCGGTGGCCTCGACCATCAGCAGGGTGGTTTCGCTGTCGGGCACCTGGCGCCTGGTGCACGCCTTCGGGATGTAGACCCAGTCGCCGTCGGAGTAGCGCAGTGGCCCGAACTCCGTTTCGATCAGGCCGGCGCCCTGGTGGACGAAGCACAGCAGGTCGCCGTCGACATGGCGGGTGTAGAACGGCATCGGCTCGTGGCGGCGGCTCAACAGGATTCGGCAGTCGGCGTTGCTGAACATCAGCAGGGGACCGCCGCCGGCGTCGGTGGCGTCGCTGGGCTTGAGCTGGCCGGCCAGCACGTCGACGGGGCGCAGCGGGCCGACCGACCGGTAGGCGGTGGGGTCGTGGCGGCGGTAGAGGTTCGCCGTGCGTCCGGTGAATCCGCCCCGGCCCAGCTCGTCGTCCTTGAGCCCGTCGAGGTCTGCGTGCAGGCGGCGCGGTGTCTTCCCTTTTCGCAAGTGGACGAAGGATTCCATGGCTGACCTCCGGCTCGGACGACGGATAAAACTGAAAGTGACATTACTTTTTGTTTCCGTGCCGCACAAGGGCCGGCGCCGTCCGCGAGACATAATCCGTTGCGACCCGATTCGGCGTGTCTTCGCCGACGTTTATGTGTCGCCGATCAACGGCCCATCGCGTCAGTCGCGGACGCGCACCACGACCTTGCCCTTGGCGGTGCGGTTCTCCAGGGACGCGACCGCCGCGGCGGCGTCGTCCAGGGGATAGACCTCAGGGTTGGGCGGAGCCAACTGACCCGAGGCGAGCAACTTCTCCAGTCCGGCCCACTGCTCGGCCAGCGCGTTCGGATGCGTCGCCGTCCAGGCGCCCCAGCCCACGCCGACCACGTCAATGTTGTTGAGCAGCAACCGGTTCACCTTCACGGTGGGGATGTCGCCGCCGGTGAAACCCACGACCAGCAGCCGGCCGCCCGGGGCGAGCGAGCGTAGCGAGTCGGTGAACCGGTCGCCGCCGACCGGGTCGAGCACGACGTCGACGCCGCGGCCGCCGGTGAGCTCCTTGACCGCGTCCTTGAACCCGTCGGCCAGCACCACATCGGTGGCCCCGGCGGCGGTCGCGACGTCCGCCTTCTGTTCGGTGCTGACGACCGCGATGGTGCGCGACGCCCCGAGCAACGATGCCAGCCGCAGCGTCGAGGTCCCGATGCCGCCGGCGGCGCCGTGCACCAGCACCGTCTCGCCCTGGGCCAGCCGGCCGCGCACGGTCAGGGCGAAGTACACCGTGAGGTCGTTGAACAGCAGGCCGGCGCCCGCCTCGAAACTGACGTTGTCGGGGAGCTTGAACACCCGGTCGGGTTGCAGGATCGCGACCTCGGCCATGCCGCCGGACAGCATCGTCAGTCCGACGACCCGGTCGCCGGCCCGCACGTGTGCGCCATCCGGCGCCGAACGCACGACACCGGCGATCTCGGCTCCCAGCACGAACGGCGGCTCGGGGCGGTACTGGTACAGGCCCCGGGTCAGTAGGGCGTCGGGGAAGGCGGCACCGGCGGCGTACACATCGACGACCACGCCGTCACCCGACGGTTCGTCGATCTCCGCCACCTCGACCGCGTCCGGACCGTCCAGCCGAATCACCCGTGCAGCTCGCATGGTCGGTCAGCCTACTGCCGGCTCAGAATCCGCCCGCGACCCGCACCACCGCCCGCCCGGTGAACTTGCCGGCCCGCACCTGGTCCAGCACATCGACCACATCTTTGATGTCAACGTCGCTGGTGAGTGCGTCGAGATGACGCGGCCGCAATGAATCGCCCAGCAGCGCCCACAGTTTGCGGCGCGGGCCGATCGGCATCTGCACCGAATCCATCCCGAGCAGAGCGATGCCGCGCAGGATGAACGGCATCACCGTGGTCTTCAATCCCGGGCCACCCGTGAGGCCGCTACAGGCCACCGCACCGCCGTAGTCGACGGTGCTCAGCACGTCGGCCAGGGTCGCCCCGCCGACGCAGTCCACCGCGGCCGCCCAGCGCGCCTTGGCCAACGGCCGAGGTTTGGCGTCGGGGTCTTCCGGCAGCCGGCCGATAACCTCCGCGGCGCCAAGCTCTTTCAGCAGCTCGGCCGCCCCCTCCTTGCCGGTCGAGGCGACCACCCGATACCCCTTGGCGGCCAACAGGTCCACGCTGACGGAGCCGACACCGCCGGAGGCGCCGGTGACGACCACCGAACCGGCGCCGGGTTCGATGCCCCAGTCGATCAGCGCCTGCACGCTCATCGCGGCGGTGAAGCCGGCGGTGCCGATCGCGGCGCCCTCGTGCGGGCTCAATGCGCCGAGGGCAACGACCTGGTCGGCCGGCAGTCTCGCGTATTCGGCGTAGCCGCCGTGGTGGCCGGTGCCGATCTGGTACCCGTGGGCCAAAACCTTCTCGCCGACGCTGAAGTCGGGTGACTGCGACTCGACGACCTCGCCGGTCAGGTCGATACCCGGCACCACGGGGTAGCTGCGCACCACGCCGCCGCCGGGGGTCAGCGCGAGCGCGTCCTTGTAGTTGACGCTTGAATAGAGCACCCGGATCGTCACCTCACCCGCCGGCAGGTCCGACTGACTCAAAGTCTCGACCGACGCGGTTATCCGGTCACCATCTTCGCGAGCGACGAGCGCTTGAAACGTGTCCATGCCTCGACGCTAACCTCACGGTATGGATTCCTTTCCACTCGGTCGCTTTTCGGTCTCCCGGGTGGGCTTCGGCGCCATGCAGTTGCCGGGCCCGAACGCGTTCGGGCCGCCCCGGGACCGCGACGAGGCGCTGGCCGTGCTGCGGCGGGCGGTCGAACTCGGCGTCGACCACATCGACACCGCCCAGTTCTACGGTCCCGACGTGGCTAACGAGCTGATCCGCGAGGCGTTGCATCCCTATCCGGAGAACCTGGCACTGGTGAGCAAGGTGGGCGGCCGTCGCGACGACAGCGGCGGCTGGCTGCCGGTCGACGCGCCGTCCGACTTGCGCCGCGACATCGAGACGAACCTGCGTGCCCTCGGTGTCGACCAGCTGGCCGCGGTCAACCTGCGCGTGTTCGAAAGCGACGGGCCGGATCAGCTGTTCGACGACCAGCTTTCGGTCATGATCGAAGCCCGCGACCAGGGCCTGATCGGCGGCATCGGGCTGAGCAACGTCAACCGCGAACACCTACGGCATGCGTGCGAGCGCACCGAAATCGCCTGTGTGCAAAACGCGTTCAATTTGGTTGAGCGCGAGGCGGCGCCGGTTCTTGCCGAGTGCGCGGCGCGCGGGATCGCGTTCGTTCCGTTCTTCCCCCTGGGGGCCGCCTTCATGCGGCCCAACCCGGTGCTCACCCACCAACTCGTGGTCGACGCCGCCGAGCGGCTGGGACGCACGCCGGCGCAGGTCGCGTTGGCGTGGACGCTGAGCCTGGCGCCCAACGTGCTGCTGATCCCGGGAACGTCGTCGGTGCGACACCTCGAGGAGAACCTGGACGTCGCGTCCATCGAACTCGACGGCGACGTGCGCGAGCAGCTGAACGCGGTCGCTATTTGAGCTCGGCCGACGACAGCCCGAGCAGGCGGCGGGCGACCACCAACTGCTGGATCTGCTGGGTGCCCTCGAAGATGTCCAGGATCTTGGAGTCGCGCGCCCACTTCTCCAGCATCGATTGCTCGGAATAGCCTGTCGTACCAGCCAATTCGACGGACTTGAGGGTCGCGTCGCTGGCCATCCGGCCGGCCTTGGCCTTGCTCATCGACGCCTCTTTGGAGTTGGGGATCTTGTTGTCGGCCTGCCACGCCGCCCGCAGCGCCAGCAGGTAAGCGGCCTCCCAGTCGGCCTCCATCCGCAGGAACTCGGCAGCAGCGGCGCTCTGCGCGTGCGACGGTTTGTCGTAGGAGATCTCCACGCCGGCCTCGGTGAGGATCTTGCGAATTTCCTCGAGGGCGGCCCGGGCGACGCCGATCGCCATGGCCGCGACGATGGGCCGGGTGTTGTCGAAGGTCTCCATCACGCCCGAAAAGCCCTTGCCGACCTCAATTTCGGGGTTTCCCAGCAGGTTTTCCTTGGGGATGCGGACGTGGTCGAACCGGATCGCCGCGGTGTCGGAGCCCTTGATGCCAAGCTTGCGTTCGAGTCGCTCGACGGTGACGCCGGGGTGCTCGCGCGGGACGATGAACGACTTGATCGCCGCGCGCCCCTGCGACTTGTCCAGCGTGGCCCACACCACGATGTGCGTGGCGCGCGAACCGGCGGTGACATAGATCTTCTCGCCGTTGATCACGTATTCGTCGCCGTCCAGCTTGGCGGTGGTCGACACCGCCGCCGAGTCGGAGCCGAAACCCGGCTCGGTGATGGCCATCGCCGCCCACACCTTGCCCAGGCGTTCCAGCTGTTCTTCGGTGGCCACCGCGGAGATGGCGGCGTTGCCCAAGCCCTGGTAGGGGACCGAGAGCATCATCGCGACGTCGCCCCAGCAGGCCTCCAGGGTCTGCAGCAGCGCAGCCATGTTGGCGCCGTTGTGGTTTTGGTCCCGGTCTTTGTTTTCATCGCCCAGGTTGTCGGCCCCGGCGAATTCGATCGATTCCGAGGCGCCGGCGAACAGGTTGTACAGCGTGTCGAGTTCGACCGGGTAGGCGTGCTCCTTGAGGTCGTACTTGCGCGCGATCGGTCGCATCAGCTCCGCGGCGCCCTGATGGGTCTTGACGACGACCGCCTGCAGCTTGCGGGGCAGTTCCAGATTGATTGCCATGGTTGAACTTTCAGCTCGTGTTAGATAACTACGACGCCCTCGGCGACGCCGATGGCCCGCAGGTCGCGGTACCAGCGCTCGACCGGGTGTTCTTTGGTAAAGCCGTGGCCGCCGAGCAGCTGCACGCCGTCCAGGCCGATCTGCATACCCTTGTCGGCGCCCAGCCGCTTGGCCAGCGCCGCCTCGCGGACAAAGGGCAGGCCCTGCTCGGCGCGGGCGGCCCCACGCCAGGTGATCAGCCGGAGTCCGTCCAGCTCGATCGCGATGTTGGCGCACATGAACGCGACGGCCTGACGATGCGCGATCGGCTCGCCGAAAGCCTCGCGCTCCTTCACGTAGGGCACGACGTAGTCGAGCACCGCGTGCGAGGTGCCCACCGCCAGCGCCGCCCAGCCCAACCGGGACAGCGCGATGGCCTCCGAGTAGTCGTCATCGGTCGCCTCGTCCTCGCCCAGCCGCGCGCTCAGCGGGACCGTGACGCCGGACAGCTCGACGTGGCCCAGGGCGGCCGCGCGGATACCCATGCTCGGATCCGCCCTGACGGTAAGGCCTTTCGTCGACGACTCGACGATGAACAGGGCGGGCCTGCCGTCGAGCTGCGCTCCGACGATGAACAACTCGGCGTCGGCCGCCGCCGGGACCAACGACTTCACGCCATCGATGCGGTAGCCGCTCGGTGTGCGCGCCGCGGTGGTCGTCAGACGGGTGGGGTCGAACAGCGGTTGCGGCTCGGCGATCGTGACGCAGGCCTGGGGAACATTCTCGCCGGCGAACTCGTGCAGATAGGTGGCCTGCTGGTCCGCGCTGCCCCAGTGGGTCAGCGCGGCGGCCACGCCGCCGGGGGCCAGGATCGGCAGCGCGAGACCCATGTCGCCGTAGGCGAGCGCCTCGGCCACCAGCACGTTGGTCACGCTGGAGCGGTGCGCGGCGATGCCGTCGAAGTCCTCCGGGATGTTGATCGCGGTGATGCCCAACTCGGCGGCCTTGGCGATCAGGTCGGGCGGGTAGGTCGCCGCCTCGTCGGCGTCGTGCGCCGCCGGCCGCAACACCTCCTCGGCGAATTCGCTGAGGGTCTCGACGATCATCTTCTGGTCGTCGTCGGGCGTCAGGTCGAAGTAGTCCTTGCCGCTCGACTTCAGCCGGGTCGGTCCGCCGCGCAGATTCTGCAGCCGCTTGAACTGGCGGGAGGCAGTGGCGGCGGTGGAGAAGACGGTCTTGGTGCCGTACTGCAGCCCCCGGTTGACCGGATCGCGCAGGCGGTACTTGTCCAGGAATTCCTGGCCCATCAGCGGAGTGAGCAGCGCGATGGCGATGTCGACGCCGGTGCGCTTGTGGGGTTGCAGCCCGATCCCGCTCTGCTGGTCTTTTCGTTTGCGACGCGAGCGGGCGGATTTCGAAGTCTGTGTTGAACCGGAGCCAGTGTCGGTCATGTCGGCAGCCTGTAGTAGTCGGGGCAGTGCGGATAAACCTATCTTACTCCGGAGTAAGATCACAGAGAACAGTTGTTAACTAATTCACAGACCGCCGGCATCGAGGCCGCGAAGCACGAGTTCGTGCAGCGGCCCGTTGGTCGCCACCGCGCTGCCGCGGTGCGGTCCCGCGACGCCGTCCAGGCCGGTGAACGTCCCGCCCGCCTCGCGCACCAGGATGTCGAGGGCCGCGAGGTCCCAGACGGACACCTCGGGTTCGGTGGCGATGTCGATCGCCCCCTCGGCCACCAGGCAATAGGAGAGAAAGTCGCCGAAGGCGCGCACCCGCCACACCGCGTCGGTCAGCGAGATGAAGCGTTCCCGTAGGCCGCGCTGCGCCCAGCCGGACAAGCTGGAAAACGACAAGCTCGCCGAATCGAGTTGTGCCACAGCGGAAACCGAGAGCCGACGGGGCGGTGCGCCGTCGACCGCGACGAAGGCGCCGTTGCCGCCCGCCGCCCACCACCGACGCTGCAGAGCGGGGGCGCTGACGACGCCGACCGTGGGCACACCGTCTTCGAGCAGCGCGATGAGACTGGCCCAGACCGGCACGCCGCGCACGAAGTTCTTGGTGCCGTCGATGGGGTCGATGATCCACTGGCGTCCGGTGAAGGTGGTGGTTCCGCCGAACTCCTCGCCGACAATGCTGTCGTGCGGCCGCTCGCGGTCCAGCGCCTCGCGCAGCTCGGTCTCCACCGCGCGATCGGCGTCGGTGACCGGGGTCAGGTCCGGCTTGGTGTCAACGCGCAGGTCGAGTGCCCCGAACCGCGCCGACGTCAGCGCGGCGGCGCGGTCGGCCAGCGTCAGCGCCAACGTCAGATCGTCCCGGCTCATGACGCAGTCCTATCACGGCCCTACCATGGCGGCGTGTGGGAATTCGGTGTGCTGTTCCTGTTGGCGGCCGTCTTGGCGGTCGCTCTTGCCCAGCGGTTCCTGCCACGCGGCCCGCGCGGCGAGGTGCTGAACGGTACGTTGCTGGTCACCGGCGTGAGTCCACGCCCGGAGGCCACCGGTGAACAGTTCGTCACCATCGCCGGTGTGATCAACGGGCCCACCGTCAGCGAGCACGCCGTGTATCAGCGCATGGCCGTCGACGTCGACCAATGGCCGACCATGGGCCAGTTGCTTCCGGTGGTGTACTCGCCGAAGAATCCGGACAACTGGAGGTTCGCTCCGTCCGCGGCGCCCCCGGTGTAGCGCGGTCAGCCGGCCGCGGGCGGGCGCTTACCTGTCACCCGCGATTGTTGAAGTTGTCGACGATGCCCCGCAGCGCCTCCGGATGCCGCAAGAACGGCGTGATGATGTCTACCGGCAGCGGGAAGACGACGGTTGAATTCTGGTCCGCGCCCAATTCCAACAGCGTTTGCAGGTAACGCAATTGCAGCGAGGCGGGGCTCTTCGAGAGTGTCTCCGCCGCTTCACGCAGCTCCTCGGAGGCCTGCAGCTCCCCGCGGGCGTTGATGACTTTCGCGCGGCGTTCCCGTTCGGCCTCGGCCTCGCGCGCCATCGCCCGCTGCATCGACTCGGGAATCTCGACGTCTTTGATCTCCACGACCCGGACCTGCACGCCCCAGGGCTCGGTCTGCTTTTCGATGATCGTGCGCAGATCGCTGTTGAGGTCCTCCCGGTGTGCCAGCAGGGTGTCCAAATCGACCCGGCCGAGCAGCGAACGCAGCGTGGTCTGGGCGATCTGGGAGGTGGCCACCGCGTAGTTCTCCACCGCCAGAATCGCTTTCAGCGGCTCCATCACCTGGAACATGACCACCGCGTTGACCCGGGCCGGCACGTTGTCGCGGGTGATCACCTCCTGAGGGGGGATGGTCAGCGTCACCAGCCGCTGGTCGACGCGGATCATCTTGTCCAGAAAGGGGATAAGGAGACGAAGCCCGGCACCGTAGAGCGGGCGCACATGCCCCATCCGGAAGACGACTCCGCGTTCGTACTCGCGCAGCACTGCCAGGGACCACCGCGCGAGCACGGCAAGCGCGACAATCCCGGCGACAACGACGATCACAACGGTGGTCATGTTGGCTTGCCCTCCTTGCTTTCCCAGCCGCCCCAGCGGGTGGAATACCTTTCTATCGCCGCGGCCGCCTGGTCCTCGAGCGCGGTGCGGTGCGGAAGGTGCTCCGGCGCATTGGACGGGGTGTTCCACAAGTGGCGGACCAGCGGCTGGCCGAGCAGCGCGACAACCCCGATGGTGCCGGTCAAGACCAACACGTCGGCACCCGAGTGGTTGGCGACCAACATGGCCAGCGGCAACACGATGCCGAAGGCGGCCACGCAGCAGGCGATCCCGCGGTGGAACCGCCCAGCATCCGAGTGCGGCCACGGGTCCACCTCGCGGCTGATCTCCCGGCCGTGATCGGACGTCGTACAGCTGGACTTGACGGGACAGCTGTTGCACACCACCGGTTGGGCGCGATATCGCATGACCCGGTGCCGCGGATCGAACGAAGTCGGCCACAGCCAGTGGTCCTGTGGACACACCCAGGCGTCATGGTCGGGGCGGTAGGTGAATTGGCCTGTGCGCCAACGGGCCGCGCGCGCCGACGCCCGTCGGGCCATCGAGTCGAAACTCCACCCGATGGCCAGCAGGCCAAGGGAATACCCGGCGATCAGCCATACGGAGGCGGCCGGCTGAGTCACCGGTCAGTCCCTCGCCGACACCGCGGCACCGGTCTCCGGCTCGGTCGGGGCTTCGACGTACAGCGGATGTTCGGGCAACTCCTGCACCGTTGAACCCGTCCGGAAGTTCCGCAAGGCCGTCCATGCGATCCAGACGAACGGCAGCACACCGCCGACGATCAGGATGACGTCGCCGGGCAGCCGGAGCCATTCCAGGACGGCGTTGCCGGGCCTGGTGATGTAGCCCAGGGAGCGCGCCTCGAAGTAGCCGTCGTTGACCGAGTGGTAGAGCTGCAGGACGCCCAGCGGCAGCAGAGTCACGAACACCATCCACGCGAGACCAATGTTCATGCACCAGAACGAGGTTCGCGCCAGCTTCTCCGGCCACTTGTCGGCCGGGATCACGTAGCGGAACGCGAACATGGCCAGGCCGACGGCGAGCATGCCGTAGACGCCCATCATCGCGCCGTGGGCATGGTTGGCGGTCAGCGCGGTGCCGATCTGGTAGTAGGACACGATCGGCAGGTTGATCAGGAAGCCGAAAATGCCGGCCCCCAAGAAGTTCCAGAATCCGACGGCGACCAGAAACATGACCGCCCAGCGATGCGGGAAGGGCTTGCTGTCGCCGGACTGCTGCCGCGAACCCAGCTGCAGGAATGCCCACGCCTCGACGGTGAGAAAGGTCAACGGAATGACCTCGGCCGCCGAGAAGAATGCGCCCAGCGCCATGTGTTCCACCGGCGTGCCCGAGAAGTACAGGTGGTGCATGGTGCCGATGACCCCGCCCGCGGAGTACAGAATGACGTCAAGGAAGATCACGCCCAGCGCGATTCGCTCGCGCACCACGCCGAGCAACACGAACATGTAGGCCACCATCACCGTGGTGAACAACTCGAGGAAGTCCTCGACCCACAGGTGCACCACCCAGAACCGCCAGAATTCGGCGACGGTGTAATGCGTGCCGCTGCTTGCCAATAGCCCGACGGTGTAGAACGCCGGGATCGCCAGCCCGGAGAAGAAGAACAACCACGGCATGTTCATCTTCGATTCGCCTTTGAGCCGGGCACGCATGCCCCGGAAGATGATCGCAATCCACACGAACAGGCCGATGATCAGCAGGATCTGAAACAGCCGCGGCAGATCGAGATACTCCCACTGCTGGGACAGCAGCCCATGCGGGATCACTCCGTAGATGGAGAGTGCCTCGCAGATCAGCGATCCGAACACCACCACCGCGACCGCGCCCAGCAACACGTAGGCCAGCAAGCCCTGACGGCGCGGCTCGCGGCGCGCGATGAACGGCACCAGGAAGATGCCCCCGGCCAGGAAAGCCGCCGCGGTCCAGAACAGTGACAGTTGCACATGCCAGGTGCGGGCCAGGTTGTACGGCAGCACCCGGGCCAGATCCAGCCCGAAAAAGTTCGACAAGTCGGCCCGGTAATGCTCGGCCGCCGCGCCGAGCAGCGTCTGCGCCAAGAACAACACGGACACGATCGCGAAGAACCAGATCGTGGCACGCTGCGCGGGCGTCAGGCTCACCTCACCCGGCTCGCGGAAGGAAAGCGTGGACGACTCTGCGCCGTGCCAGCCGACCTTCTGGCTCCAGCGCCCGTAGACCGCGAACATGACGCCGATTCCGCCCAGCAACGCAATCAGCGACAGCGCCGACCACACGATCACCGCCGCGGTGGGCCCGTTGTCGACGCGGGATTCCGCCGGCCAGTTGTTGGTGTAGCTGTACTTGTGGCCGGGGCGTTCGGCCGCGCCCGCCCAGGCCGTCCACGCGAAGAACGCGGTCAGGTCGTGGATCTGCGCCTTATCCGTGATCATCTGGGGGAGCAGCCCGTATTTGGTCGAGTTCTCGCCGAAGAAGGCGGCGTAGTGGCGCTGAATGTGGTCGAACGCCGCGGCCTGCCGGTCGGTGAACACCAACGTTTTGGTGGTGCCGTTGTAGCGGTTGGTGCGAAATTCGGTGACCACCCGGTCACGCGGATCGGCCACCCCCTGCGCCCGCAGCTGATCGCCGACGTCCTGCGTCGCCATCCGCAGGTATTCCGCGGTGTAGTCGGGCCCCAGGTAGGCGCCATGCCCCAGCACCGAGCCGTATTCCATGAGGCCGCGCGTCTGGTAGAGCTCCTGCCCACGGGTGATGTCGTCGCCGGTGAACAGCAGCTGGCCCGACTCGTTGACGACCTTGTCCGGCATCGGCATCGACGCCGAGTACGTGCGGTAGGCCAGGATGCCCATGACCAGGAAGCCGAAAATCATCACCAGGGCGACGCCCTGGATCCAGCCTTTGCCGACCAGGGGCTGCGAGGATGCTTGTCGAGCGGCCTGTTGAGCGGCCATCTGCGAGTCTCCCGTCTTCAAGCCTGAATTCGGTTGTCGTGCCGGGGCAAAGCCAACATCGCCCTCGCCGCTCCCTAGGGGCCAATGGCCTCGATTTCGGGACCAATGCCCCTGGGACAGAGGCATTCCCGGTCATACGGTCGTGGCTGAGCGACGTGAATGTTCCCCGCGTACAGCTCAGCAGAGGAGACCGTGATGAGCAATAGCTATCCGGGTCCGGCAATCGTCGTAGGGGTGGACGGGTCGAGGGCGGCGAGGCAGGCGGCTCTGTGGGCGGTCGATGAGGCGGCCGGCCGGGATATCCCGATGCGGTTGGTGTGCGTCGTCGATCCGCAGGACGCCCCCACCGCACAGGCCTGCGAGACGCGCCTGGCCGGCGCGCGGACGGCGCTGGCCGACGCCCATCGGTCCGTCGACGCCACCGGCGTTCGCGTCAAGGTCGAAACCGAGATTGTTTGCGGGAGGCCGCTGACCAAGCTGACCGAGGAGTCTAGGTCGGCGGCCATGATGTGTATCGGTTCGATTGGCCTCAACCATGCCTGTCACGGCGAAACCTCCGTCGCAACCTCCTTGGCCCGCTCGGCACAGTGCCCGGTGGCCGTGATCCATCAGCCGGCGAGACGGTCGGCGCCTCCGAAGGTCGCCAGCGTCGTGGTCGACGCCGGCAACGGCATGGTGCTGCGGTACGCGTTCGAAGAGGCGAGGCTGCGCGGGGCGACACTGCGCGCGCTCTGGGTATGCCAGGGTGCGGACGCGCACGATGCCGGCGACGGAACGCGTTCGGCGCAAGCGCAATTGAGTCGACGGCTCGCGCGATGGACGCGGCTGTATCCCGACATCCGGGTGGAGTCCGCGATCGTGCGGGGCAGTGCGGAGCAGTACATCGGCGCCCACTCCGAAGCGGGCCAGTTGTTGGTCACCGACTGTCATACCGCTGAGCCGGCCTGCAACGCGACGCATTCCGTGCTGGCGATCCGGTGCAGCAACCTGTGACGAATCCAGGAGCTGGCGATGGTTGAAACGGGGGCGGATCTGAGCGACCGCGCCGACGTGGAGGCGTTGCTGCGCCGCTTTTATGGAAGGGCGCTCAACGACGAGGTGTTGGCGGAGCCGTTTGCCGAACTGCGGGCCGTCGGCTTGGACTCACACATTCCGACGATGTGCGATTTCTGGGAGACGGTGCTCTTTCGCGCGGGACGCTACCGGGGTAGTGCGCTGCAGGCGCACCGGGACATTCACCGGCGGACCCCGCTGTCCAACCGCCACTTCCTGCGGTGGCTCACCATCTGGCACGGCACGGTCGACGACATGTACCGCGGACCGGCCGCGGACCGGGCGAAGGTTCAGGCCGCCAGGATTGCCTGGGCCATGCACCGGCGGCTGACCGGGCTCGACGCGCCCGAGCTGCTCGCCACCGTCACCTCCTGATCAACCGTGGCTGATCCGCAGCATCTCCGCCAGGTTGGGCAGCTTGACGCGGGGGCGCCCATGCGGCTCGCCGGCCGCACGCTCATGGCGGTCGATGATCTCCCAGTGCGCCGAGGTCACCAGCTTGGGCTGGCGCGAAGCGAGCCATTCTGCCAACTTGTCGGCGTGGTCCTCGGGGAACTCGGCCAGACCTCCGTCTTTCGCGCGGTCCAGATCGGCGAGCAGGGTGTCGACGGTGTCCTGGGAATCCTTTTTGTTGGTGCCGATGACACCGGTCGGACCGCGCTTGATCCAACCGACGACGTATTCGTTGCGGCTGCCGTCCACCCGGCCCGCGGTATTGGGGATCGTGGCGCTCTTCTCGTCGAACGGCAGCCCCGGGGTCGGCACACCGCGGTAGCCGACCGACCGCACCACCAGCTGAACCGGCAGTTCCTCGCGGTCGCCGGTGTCCTTGGCTGATACCCGCCCGTTCTCGTCGGTCACCAGTTCGTTGCGGCCCAGCACGATGCGTTCCACCCTGTCCTCGCCCTTGATCTCGATCGGCGAGGTCATGAATCGCAGCACGATCCGGCGGTGCCCGGGGCGCGGGTCGCGCTGTGCATAACCCCGGAGCACGTTGATGTTCTGCTTGGCCGTTTTGCCGGCCGCGGCGGCCTCCTCGTCGGTGATGCCCTCCAGCTGGGCGGGGTCGACGATGACGTCAACCCCTTCGAGGTCTCCCAGCTCACGCAGCTCGAGCGTGGTGAAGGCGGTCTGCAGGGGCCCGCGCCGCCCGAGGACCACCACTTCCTCGACGCCGCACGGCCGCAGCGACTCGAGCGCGTGATTGGCAATGTCGGTGACGCCCAGCACGTCGGGATCGGTGACCAGGATGCGCGCCACGTCGAGCGCCACATTGCCGTTGCCGACGACCACGGCGCGGGCGCCCGAGAGGTCGGGCGTCGCCTCCTCGAAGTTGGGATGCGCGTTGTACCAACCGACGAAGTCGACGGCGGCGACACTGCCCGGCAGGTCCTCACCAGGGATGTTGAGCGCGCGGTCGGACTGCGCCCCGACGGCATAGACGACGGCGTCGTAGCGTTCGGCCAGCTCACTGGATTGCACGTGCTCACCGACCACCACGTTGCCGAAGAACCGGAAGCGGGGATCTTCGGCGGTCTTCTCGAACTGCTTGCTGATCGACTTGATCTTCGGGTGGTCGGGAGCCACGCCGGAGCGCACCAGCCCCCACGGGGTGGGCAGCATTTCCAGCATGTCGACGGCTACCTCGACGTTCTCGGACCCATCGGCCGCCTTCAGCAAGGATGACGCGGCGAAGAATCCCGACGGTCCGGAGCCGACGATTGCAACGTGGTATGGGCGCATACTCGACCTTCTATTCGTGCCCGGTTAGCGCGCGGTGGACTGTCGGCGCGCAGCGCGGGGCGCACATGATCGTGACTCGATGCTAAACGCATGACCGCTGGTCGTGGCCTGAGCACTCGCCGGGAGCCGAGGCGCTCGGCGGCTCCCGGTAACGTTGTCCGCTGTGGAACCCGACCGTCAAGCCGATATCGCCGCCCTTGACTCCACCCTGACCACGGTGGAGCGGGTGCTCGATGTGGCCGGTCTGCGCAGCCGCATCGAGAAGCTCGAGCACGAGGCGTCCGATCCCCAATTGTGGGATGACCAGGCCCGTGCGCAGCGGGTGACCAGTGAGTTGTCACACACCCAGGGGGAGCTGCGGCGCATCGAGGAGTTACGGGGACGCCTCGACGACCTGCCGGTGCTCTACGAGCTGGCGACCGAGGAGGGCGCGGCGGACGCGCTCGCCGAGGCGGACGCCGAGCTCAAGGCGCTGCGCGCCGATATAGAGGCCACCGAGGTGCGCACCCTGCTCTCGGGGGAGTACGACGAGCGCGAGGCGCTGGTCACCATCCGATCGGGCGCCGGCGGGGTGGACGCCGCCGACTGGGCCGAGATGCTGATGCGGATGTACATCCGGTGGGCCGAGCAGCACAAGTACCCCGTCGAAGTGTTCGACACCTCTTATGCCGAGGAGGCGGGCATCAAGAGCGCGACCTTCGCGGTGCACGCTCCGTTTGCCTACGGCACGTTGTCCGTCGAGCAGGGCACCCACCGGTTGGTGCGGATCAGCCCGTTTGACAACCAAAGTCGACGTCAGACGTCATTCGCCGAAGTCGAGGTTCTTCCCGTGGTGGATACCACCGACCACATCGACATTCCGGAAGGCGATGTGCGCGTGGATGTTTACCGCTCCAGCGGTCCCGGCGGCCAATCCGTGAACACCACCGACTCGGCGGTTCGTTTAACCCACATCCCAACGGGTATCGTCGTGACTTGCCAGAACGAAAAATCGCAACTGCAGAACAAGATCTCGGCGATGCGCGTGCTGCAGGCAAAGTTGTTGGAGCGCAAGCGTTCCGAAGAACGCGCGGAGCTGGACGCATTGAAAGGCGAAGGCGGCAGTTCGTGGGGCAACCAGATGCGCTCCTACGTCCTGCACCCGTATCAGATGGTCAAGGATCTGCGGACCGAGTACGAGGTCGGCAATCCGGCGGCCGTCCTGGACGGAGACATCGACGGATTCCTGGAAGCGGGAATCCGGTGGCGCAATCGAAAAGATGACGACTAACACAACTCTTCTCGCCTCGACCGCGTCGATAAAGGCGCTGGGCTGGCACGACTTCTGGCGCGGTGACGTCGGGCAATGGATCATCACCCGCGGTCTGCGGATCGTGATGGTGCTGATCGTGGCGGTGTTGGCCGCCCGGTTCGTCAACTGGGTCGCGCAGCAGGTGACCCGTCAGCTCAACCTGGGCTTCGCCGAGAGCGACGCGCTGGTTCGGTCGGAAGCCTCGAAACACCGCCAGGCTATGGCGTCGGTGATCTCCTGGGTGTCGGTGGTGCTCATCGGCATCTGGGTGATGATGCAGATCGCCGACGTGCTGCAGTTCTCGGTGGGGGGACTGGTCGCGCCGGCCACCGTCGTCGGCGCCGCGCTGGGTTTCGGTGCGCAGCAGCTGGTGAGAGACCTGCTGTCCGGGTTCTTCATCCTGGCCGAAAGGCAGTACGGATTCGGAGACCTGGTCACGCTTACCGTCGTTTCCGCGACGGAGGCCAGCGGCACCGTCGAGAACGTGACGCTGCGGGTGACCCGACTGCGCTCGCCGGACGGCGAAGTGTTGACCATCCCGAACGGGCAGATCGTCAAGGTGGTCAACCTGTCCAAGGACTGGGCGCGCGCGGTGGTGGACATCCCGGTGTCCACGAGCGCCGACCTGAACCGGGTCAACGAGGTGTTGCACCAGGAATGCGATCGCGCCATGGACAACCCGGTGTTGGGGGACTTGCTGTTGGACGCCCCCACCGTGATGGGCGTGGAGAGCATCGAAGTCGACACCGTCACCCTGCGACTGGTGGCCCGGACCCTGCCCGGCAAGCAGTTCGAGGCGGGCCGGCAACTGCGTGTCCTGGTCATTCGGGCGCTGGCCCGTGTCGGCATCGTGACTGCGGCGGACGCGACGGTGGGCCTGGTGGATGACCCGTCGGTCCCGGCCGCTCAGGCCGCCGAAGAGCGAATCGACAATGACGTGCAAGGTGCGGTGCAGAAGCGTTGAAGTTCACCCTGAGCATCTTCGAGAAGCGCAGCGACGACTCGGATGCGGACCGTCGCTGGCCGCAATACATGTTCGGCGGGCGAGTTCGCACGTCGACCTTGGTGTTGATCGTCGCTTTTTTCGTCGTGTGGTGGGTCTACGACACCTACCGTCCGGAGCCGGCGCCCAAGCCACCGGCGCAGCAAGTGGTGCCGCCGGGTTTCGTGCCCGACCCCAACTACACCTGGGTGCCGCGCAGCCGCGTGCAGCAGCCGGCGCCCACCGCCACCTACACGCCGACCCCGACGAGCACACCGCCGCCGCCACCGCCCCCGCCCCCGGTGACGACGACCACGACGACGCCGCCGGTGCAGCTGCCGCAGCTGCCTTGCCTGCTGCCGCCGCCCTTCTGCCCACCCAGTACGAGCGCCACCACATCGCCGCCTCAGCTACCGCAGCCGGGGCCCGGGCCGGCGCCTAGTTCACCGCTGCCAGCCAGTTGACTTGGCTCGCCAGCGAAATTCACGGCTACACTGGCGTGCCGTGATGATCACCCTGGACCATGTCAGTAAGAAGTACAAAGCGTCGGCGCGTCCGGCGTTGGAGGACGTCAACGTCAAAATCGACAAGGGTGAATTCGTCTTCCTGATCGGTCCGTCGGGCTCCGGCAAGTCGACGTTCATGCGGCTGCTGCTCGGCGAGGAGAACCCGACCACCGGCGACATCCGGGTGTCGAAGTTCCACGTCAACAAGCTGCGCGGTCGTCACGTGCCGAAGCTGCGTCAGGTGATCGGAACCGTCTTCCAGGACTTTCGCCTGTTGCAGCAGAAGACCGTCTACGAGAACGTCGCCTTCGCGCTGGAAGTGATCGGCAAACGGACCGACGCGATCAACCGTGTGGTGCCCGAGGTGCTCGAAACCGTCGGCCTGTCCGGCAAAGCCAACCGACTGCCACACGAGTTGTCTGGTGGCGAGCAGCAACGCGTGGCGATCGCGCGCGCCTACGTCAACCGGCCCCTGGTTCTGCTGGCCGACGAGCCGACCGGCAATCTGGACCCGGATACCAGTAAGGACATCATGGATTTGTTGGAGCGGATCAACCGCACGGGGACGACGGTGCTGATGGCCACCCACGACCACCACATCGTCGACTCGATGCGTCAGCGTGTCGTGGAGCTGTCTCTGGGACGGCTGGTCCGCGACGAGCAGCGCGGCATCTACGGGATGGACCGCTAAGTGCGCTTTGGCTTCCTATTCAACGAGGTCCTGACCGGGCTGCGCCGCAACGTCACGATGACGGCCGCCATGATCCTTACGACGGCCATCTCCATCGGCTTGTTCGGCGGCGGTCTGCTGGTGGTCCGGTTGGCCGACAACTCGCGGGAGATCTATCTCGACCGGGTCGAGACACAGGTGTTTCTCACCGACGACATCTCCGCCAACGACGCGACGTGCGCGTCCGGTCCGTGTAAAGCGCTGCGGGACAAGATCGATGCTCGGCAAGACGTCAAGTCGGTGCGCTTTGTCAACCGGCCGGACGCCTACAACGACGCGATCAAGAAGTTCCCGGAGTTCAAGGACGTGGCCGGCAAGGAATCGTTTCCGGCGTCGTTCATCGTCAAGCTCAACAACCCCGAACAACATTCGGAGTTCGATGCCGCGATGCAGGGTCAGCCCGGCGTGCGCAGCATCCTCAACGAAAAGGATTTGATCGACCGGTTGTTCGCCGTTCTGGACGGTTTGCGGAACGCCGCGTTCGCCGTCGCCCTGGTGCAGGCAGTCGGGGCAATCCTGCTGATTGCCAACATGGTCCAAGTCGCCGCGTACACCCGACGCACCGAAATCGGGATCATGCGGCTGGTCGGCGCCAGCCGCTGGTACACGCAGTTGCCCTTCTTGGTGGAGGCGATGCTGGCCGCGGCGATCGGTGTGGCCATCGCGGTCGTCGGCTTGGTCCTGGTGCGGGCGTGGTTCCTGGACAACGCGCTAAGTCAGTTCTACCAAGCTCATTTGATCGCGAAGGTCGATTATGCCGACATCCTCTACATCTCGCCGTGGTTGTTCCTGCTCGGCGTGTCGATGGCCGGCCTGACTTCCTACGCGACGCTGCGCCTCTACATCCGGCGGTAGCTGTGGCCAAAGATCCCGGCCGGGCCAAGGCGGCGGGCGGCAAGCGCGGCAGCAAACAGATCATTGCTACCAATCGCAAAGCGCGGCATAACTATTCGATCCTCGAGGAGTTCGAGGCCGGAGTGGCTTTGCAGGGCACAGAGGTGAAAAGCCTGCGCGAGGGCCATGCTTCCCTGGCCGACGCGTTCGCAACCGTCGACGACGGCGAAGTGTGGTTGCGCAACTTGCACATTCCGGAGTATCAGCACGGTAGCTGGACCAACCATGAGCCCCGTCGCAATCGAAAGTTGTTGTTACATAGGGCACAAATTGACCGCCTGGTCGGCAAGATACGAGATGGTAACCTCGCCCTCGTGCCGATGTCTCTGTATTTCTCCGAAGGAAAGGTCAAGGTCGAGCTCGCGTTAGCGCGCGGCAAGCGAGCACACGACAAACGTCAGGACATGGCCCGCCGCGATGCCCAGCGCGAAGTGGTCCGTGAATTGGGTCGCCGAGCCAAGGGCATGAACTGATCGGGGCCGCTTACGCCCAGCTGTCGGCCGTTACGTACGGCGTCAGCGACTTCGTGGGCGGTGTAGCCGCTCGACGGGTAGCCGCGCTGCGCGTGATGCTGGTGGTCTATCCGATCGAGACAATCTTGCTGGGCGCGCTGGCGCTCGCCGTGGGCGGGCCGATTTCGACCGGCGCCGTCTTCTGGGGCTGCCTCTACGGCGTCGGAATGGCCGTCGGCATGTGGGCGTTCTTCGCCGCGCTGGGCGCCGGCCCCATCTCGGTCGTCTCACCGTTGGCGGCGGTCCTCAACGCCGCCGTGCCGGTGGCGGTCGGTGTGGCGCTGGGGGAGCGGCCGGGCCCGGGGGCCTCGGTGGGCGTCGTGCTGGCTCTCATCGCGGTCATGCTGGTGAGCCGGGAGGCCACCGCCCAAGGTGTCACTCCGTATCGGTTCACCCCGAAGGTGGCATGGCTCACGCTGCTGGCCGGCTCGGCGATGGGGCTGAACCTGGTCTTTCTCCATCAGGCGCCGCATGCCTGCAAACTTTGGCCGCTGGTATTCGCCCGGCTGTCGGCCACCGTCGTGATCTTCGTGATGGCCGCGGCCAGCAAGAACCTGCGGGCGCCGCGCGGGAAGCCGCTGAAGCTGGCTTGGGCCGTCGCGGTGCTGGACATCTGCGCCAACGTGACCATGCTGCTGGCGCTGCACACCTGGTTGCTGTCGCTGGCCAGCATCATGATCTCGCTTTACCCGGCGGCCACGGTCGTGCTGGCCATGGTCGTGCTGCGCGAGCGACTGACCCGCTGGCAGGGGTTCGGCATGGTGATGGCCATGGGATCCGTGGCCATGATCGCCGCCAGCTGACGGTTGCGCCTGTCTTGAGCTAACCCATCGGCCTACTATCCGACCATGGCCGATCGCCCCGTCACCAAGCTCGACAAGTCCGAAGTGCTCGCCGGTTTGTTCGCGGTGTGGGACGACATCACCGCGATGCTGGACGGGCTGCCGGAAGAGCAATGGCAGGCCGCCAGCCCGCTGCCCGGTTGGGACGTCAAGGCGTTGGTGGCGCACATGATCGGCACCGAGTCGTTCCTTGCCGGCGTGCCCGCGCCCCAACCCGACATCGACGTCTCGGCGCTCGAGCATGTCCACAACGACATCGGCGTGATGAACGAGTGCTGGGTGCGTCACCTCGCCGCCGAATCCGGCGAGGACGTGCTCAAACGGTTCAAGGACATCACCGATGACCGGCGCAAGGCGCTGACGGGCATGTCGGCCGAGGAGTGGGACGCCGTGACGCTGACGCCGGTAGGTCCGGAGAGCTACGGGCGGTTCATGCGGGTCCGGGTGTTCGACTGCTGGATGCACGAGCAGGACATCCGCGAGGCGCTGCGGCGGCCAGCGTCGGACGACCAGCTTGTCGGGGCCGCATCGGAGCTCTCCCTCGACGAGATCGCCGGGACGATGGGCTACGTGGTGGGCAAGCGGGCCAAGGCGCCAGAGGGTTCGCGGGTCCTGTTCGAGCTGACCGGTCCGCTTTCCCGCAGCATCCGTATCGGCGTCGATGGCCGGGCCCAGCTGGTCGACGACTTCGGCGGCCACGAGCCGACGGTGACGATTCGGCTGGACGGGGTGCAGTTCACCCGGCTCGCCGGCGGGCGGCCGATGTGCCCCTCCCGGTCACAGGACATCGAGCTCGGCGGCGACGAGGACGTGGCCGCGCAAATCGTCGAGCGGCTGAACTTCGTGATCTGATCGCTGCGCCGGACCGGAACACAACTCCGTTGCCGCGCGTTGATAGCGGCGTACCATAGATTGTCCTGCCGAAAATCGGTGGGGGTGCGAGGGGCTGAACGGTTTCGACTTCGCGCATCGAATCAAGGGAAGCGTGCCGGTGCAGGCAAGAGACCACCGTAAGCGTCGTTGCAACCATATAAGCGCCGATTCACATCAGCGCGACTACGCTCTCGCTGCCTAAGCGACAGCTAGTCCGTCAGACCGGGAAAGCCCTCGACCCGGACCCTGGCGTCAGCTAGAGGGATCAACCGATGAGTTCGGTCGCGGGACTCATCGGGACACCAACAGCGACTGGGATCGTCATCCTGGCTGGTTCGCGTGACCAGGAGATCCGAGCAGAGGCATAGCGAACTGCGCACGGAGAAGTCTTGAGGGAATGCCGTAGGACCCGGGTTCGATTCCCGGCAGCTCCACAAAAACTAGCTGGTCAGCGCCGCAAGGCCTGGCCAGCTTCTTTTTCATCAACATCGATCGTCTGAGCTCACCCTGTGGTGTCGTTTCGGCGTCCACCCGGACTTTGCGCGCTGACGTCGCCCCGTCGTAGGCGGCGGAAAAAGTGTCCCCTAGGAGCGGCGTCGTTGCTCCTAAGTGTGAGAGCTGCCAACCGAGCGGCGACTACACCAAGGGCAACCACCATGAGCTTTCATCGTCGGACCGCGCGCCCGGGCTGTCACGGCGGCCCACAGGGTCGTTCCGAAGCGACAACATGACATGCAAGCCGTGACCGCACGTCCGACTTCTGGTCTGCTCGGCGCGGCTGTCGTTGCAGCGTGGGCGTCGCTGACCGCCGCCTCGTCCCTGCCATCTGCCACCGCGGCTCCCTGCTCCGACGTCGACGTGGTGTTCGCCCGGGGCACCACCGAGCCCCCTGGCGTCGGGGGGGTCGGACAGTCATTTGTTGATTCGCTGCGTTCGCGAGTAGGACGCAGGACTGTCAGCGTCTATCCGGTCAACTACCCCGCCACCAACAATTTCCGTAGCTCCATCGCTGCCGGTGCCAATGACGCGAGCGCTCATGTCCAGTCCATGGCGGCAAACTGTCCCAACACCAGGGTGGTCCTCGGTGGATACTCCCAAGGTGCGGCCGTGGTCGACGTCATCACCACGCAGATGCCACCCGATGTCGCCAATCATGTCGCCGCCGTCGCTGTCTTCGGAAATCCGTCGGCATCGGGCACATTCGCGCGGACGCTGGCGGCCGGCTCGCTTCCCACCATTGGCCCGCTATACGCCGCGAAAACGATTGACATGTGTATGCCCGGGGATCCGATTTGCACGCGCGGTGTGAGCATGGCACCGCATGGTCAGTACATTCAGTCGGGAATGACAAACCAGGCGGCGACGTTCGCCGCGGGCCGGTTGTAGCGTCAGACGACGGCGATCTCACGTTGTGCACGCCCGACACCGGATCACCAGAACGTGTATCAGGTGAGCGAGTAAGGAGCTCTCATGACATACCGCCGTCTTGCTTGGGCGCTCGGCGCGGTGGTGGCGGCCGCCACCATCCCCGTCCAGGCCCACGGTGAGCCGCCGACGAAGTGTCTGACCAACACTCCCAAGGGCAAGCAGGTCTACGTGCCCTGCGATCTGCTCAATGCCGGCGCCAACTTCCCGCCGGGGCAGCGTTGTCCTCCACCGCTCGAGCAGTACCCGAAAGATGTGGCGGACTGGTGTGGCGAAGGCCCAGGCCTTGCGAGTACAACGCCTACGACTCCTACGACTCCTACGACTCCTACGACTCCGACAAGTCCCACGAGCCCGACCAGCCCGACCAGCCCGACGAGCCCGACGAAGCCCACGAGTTCTACCAGCCCGACGAGCACTACGAGCCCCGTGAGCCCGACGAGTTCCGCGACCCCGATGAAGACGGCGGGCCCGGCTCCGGGCAATACCGAGTGACGAGGCGTTAGCCCGCCGGCGCGGTGACGACGATCGATTCCTGCCCGATTTTCCAGGCCGTCATGAACGTGGCGATGCTGACCTTCGTGTCGGCGTGATCGGCGTAGGGATCGTTGAGGTGGACGACTTCCTTGTTGGTATCAATCCCGGTGACCACCAGCAAATGATCGGCCGACGTGCGCTGGTCGTTGGAGTTCAGGATGGTTCCGGAGTTGACCCATGCGATGACCTTGCGGTTCGCGCTCAGGTACTGCTCCAGCGAGGACAGGCCCACCTCTTCGGGGTGCTTGTCATAGGTCATGTGCGATTTGATGCCGTAGTGGTCGAGCAGCACCACCGTGTCGGCCATGTCGATGCCACCGTTCGGGCCGTCGTGAGCCGGGTCGCCGGTGGGCGCGTAAATCGGGCCGTTGCGGGTGGACGAGGGCGTGTGCTGTGCTAGCTTGATGATTTGCTGCTCGGTCGGGGAGTGACCGGTGACTTCCCCGACCACGTCGGCCACGGAAGCCAGCCCGCAGTTGTCCTCGTAGGACTGCTGCTGCCAGAACTCGGCTGCCGCGTCCGGGTCGCCATACACGCCACTAGCAATCGTTTTGACCGGTGCCGCTGTCGGCCGTCGGTCGTCGGCCCTGCTGGCGCCTACGGTAGCTGAGGTCACCGCCGCACGCATCGGCGGTGACGCCGCGCTGCACCCAGATAGTGTCCATATGCTGGCTATACCGAGGCAGGCGACCGCTAGAGCGGTGGGCAGAGCGGCCGCTTTCCGAAAGTCGACCATGTTGCCTCGCAAATACCAGTCGGGCTATCGATTGATCAGCAACGTAGCATGCCCAGCAAACACGCGTAGGCCAATTGGGCGCAATCCCAGTAGGCGTGACCGGCGGTTGCCGCGCAGGCCTACCCGGCGCCGATCAGTTGCCCGCCTCGATTGCGGCGACGCGTGCGGCCGCGTCGGATCCGCAGAAGCGCTGGAGGTCCACTCCGCCCGCGGCCAGCAGATCGTCGATGCGGCGTTTCAGGTCGCCCGAGGAGAGGTGGGCGTACAGGTTTCCACCCGGGCAAGACGTCTGGGCCAGGTCCAGATGGCCCGCCAACGTGGCGCTCGCTACACGAAAATTCTGGGCGGCCCATGCGAACGCGCGAGCCGCTCCCTGAAGCTGGGCCTCTGGGACGGGCTCTTGATCGAAGTCTCCTTCGCAGAGGACCAGGAAGTGGCCCGTTGTGTCGTAGTCCGTCGCGGTGTCGCCCGCGATCTCGGTGCTCCGGAGTTCGTAGATGTTGCCGTTGCGGTCGACGCCGACGTGGTAGGCGATGTCGATCCACCCGTGCTGATCCTGGTGGTACCGCTGATCCTGCCGGAGGTGCGCTGGGGCATTGCGGTTGTCGCCAAGGACGACAGCCTCGTGGTGCAGGGTCATCCGCGTGATGGTGTGGCGCTTCCCTCCAGAGCGCGCCGGTCGAGCGCCCCAGGCGTCTCGGCATAGCAACAATGCCGAAGTGGTCGCGGTCAGGCTGACGCTGGTCGTCGACGTCGCGGAAGGAGGTGGGGCCGAAGGTCGCTTGCCGCCGACCAGGGACCCCAGCCCCACGCTGCCGGCCACCCCCAAAAGCTGGCGACGGCTGACAACGGCCGGCGATTCCTGGGGCCGGCCGGGCGCAGGCTCGCACACCGCCCTCACGATACGGGCGTGATGCGGGGGCGCGGGACGCGTTTCGTCGTCCTCTCTTGACGCCGCCGAGATCCGAAAACAAGATCGCAGGTAACGAGATGAGCTCCACCATGAATCGACCGGCCGCCGCGGGCTTCCGCGGTGCGATGCGAACCGCCGTCGCCGCCGGAGCCGCCTTCCTCGCGATAGCCACGGCTTGCTCGAGGGGCGATCCGGGACGCCCGGTGTTGGGCGCCAGCACGCCCGCCCCCAGACCGGACGTCGCCACGGTCGTCAAACCGCCCGACCCGGTTCCCGCAGTTGATTTCGCGAAGGTCTCCAAGCTGATCAACGATGCGATTGCGGCGAACAAGCTGCCGGGCGCGGTGGTTGTCATTGGGCACGGTGGCAAGGTCGCGTTCCACCATGCCTACGGTTCGCGCAAGCTTGCCGGCGAACCCGGGCTGGACGGCTTGCCTGCCCCCGCGGAGCCGATGACCGAGGACACGATCTTCGACCTCGCGTCGTTAACGAAGAGCCTCGCAACGGCGACAGCCGTCATGCAGCTCTACGAGCAGGGCAAGGTTGCATTCGACGATCTGGTGCAGCAGTACCTCCCCGAGTTCAACACCGCAAACGATCCGCGCCGCGCGGCAGTGACCGTCCGGATGCTGCTTACGCACACCTCCGGCGAAACGGGGGACGTCAACCTCGGAGACCCGTGGGGACTGGACCACGCCGACAAACGCGAGGGGATTCATCGTGCGCTCGCCACGCCGCTGGAGTCCGCTCCCGGTGGCGGATTCCGCTACTCCGATATCAACTTCATCCTGCTTGGCGCGCTGATCGAAAAGGTTACCGGTGAGGCCCTGGACGCATACGTTCAGCGGCACGTGTTCGAGCCGCTTGGCATGGAAGACACCCACTACCTTCCCCCGGCGCAAGCGTGCGGTTCGCACACGACGTTGGGAGCCGCGACCGCCTGGGCTCCTGCGCCGCAAGGCCGCACGCCGGACGCCTGCCCCGCGGGTACATGGAGCACCGGTCTCTTGCCGCGCATCGCACCGACAGCACGTGACGAAGAGGGCCGAGCCGACCCGGTTAAGAATCCCGATCTCGATCACCTGCTTCGGGGCACCGTGCAGGACACGACGGCTCGTCGCATGGGCGGAGTGGCCGGGCACGCCGGCGTGTTCTCGACCGCCCACGATGTCAGCATGTTTTCGCAGGCATTACTGGACCGGCTCGCGGGCCGTCCCAGCCAATTCCCCTTGGCGCAAACAACTCTCGAGCTGATGACGAGTCCGCAGCAGCCGGGCCATACGCCTGCGCAACTCAAGGCGGCCAACGATGCGGCCCAAGAAGCCGTCGCAAAGCGGCCGAACAAAACAGATCCGCTGCTCGCTCCGCGCTATCCCGCGATCGCGGGCCAGAACCTGCGCGGCTTTGGCTGGGACATAGATACGGGCCAGTCCACGCCGCGAGGCGCGATCTTCCCCATCGGTAGCTTCGGCCACACCGGCTTCACCGGTACCTCGGTCTGGATGGACCCGCGCTCAGATACGTACGTCGTTCTGCTCTCGAACTCGATTCACACCCGGGGCAGTCCACCGATGTCGAATCTGCGAGGTGAGGTCGCAACCGCGACGGCACAGGCGCTGCGTCTTTAGGGCCGCTCGAAGTGTTGATAGTCGAGGGGGCCGGTCCACTCGCCACCCCACCGCCAGCCACGATCTGTGAAGGCGCGCACGGCTGGGTCGCCGTTGTGTAAGAGTCCCGGGTCGCTGCGGCTGCGGTCCAGGTAGGCGGCCGCGTTTCGCGGTTCGAAATACCCGCTCGCGTAAAGGCAGGGGTTGATGAGCGGATTGAGGTCGATAGCCCGACCGTAGGCGTGCGGAGACCACTCGTTGGTTCCAGGGATGCGTCGGCAGTTGAACGCCGAAGTGTTGTTGTCCTCCATGGATGACTCGTCGTCGGCACCCGGGTAGTGGTCGACCGTGCGGATCTTCTCGACCGGGTAACCAAGCCGGTGTAGCCGCTCGAAGATCGCGATGACCGCCGGCGCCAGGTCTTGCTGCACGATCAGCTCACCGCGGTGCACCTGGCCGTCGAAACCGATGTGGTCGACGTTGACCCGTCGCAGCTGCTCCGGCTCGACTGGACAACCCGGCCGCCAGCTTTCGCCGAGTTCGGCGGCGGTGACCGGCTCCACGCTGTCACCTGGAGGTGCCGGCGGCGCACTGGGCGACGCGGCCGATGGCGACGGTGTCGCAGGCCCTGAGGGTGTCGCCGCCGGCGGTGGCTGCGCCGCGGTGCACTGCACCAGCACAAGACACCCGGCGAGCATTCCGGCCACCGCGGCACGCCGCCGCTCGAAGGGCGTCAACTGGGATGAGTCCTCACCGCTCGCTCCACTGAGAATGGTTGGTCAGACTGCCAGTGTCTATCGCGCCACGATCACCGGAATCTTGGCCCGGTTGACCACCGACGCACCGACCGAGCCCAGCACCCTGCCGGCTAATGCGCCCCGGCCGTGGCTGCCGACCACCAGCAGTTGCGCCTTTTCGGATGCCTCGAGCAGCCAGCGCACCGGCTCGCCAATCTCGATCCTGCGATGGACCTCCACGTCGGGATAGAGGTCATGCCAACCCGCCAGCCGTTCGGCCAGCACCTCTTCCTCCTCGGACAGCTGGGCGTCCCATTTGGCGTCCTGGTACACCGTTCTGGACGTGGACGCCCGGGGATCAGCCCAGGCGTGTAAAGCCGTTAGGCCTACCTGCCGTCGTGATGCTTGCTCGAACGCGATCGCGGTCGCTGCTTCCGAGGCCGGCGAGCCGTCGATGCCGACCAGCACCGGCGCCTCCGCCTTGCCGACCTGCGCTTGCTCGTCGGGGATCACGGCGACTGGGCAGTGCGCGTGGTAAACCAATCCCGAACTCACCGAGCCAAGCGAGCTGCGGGCCAAGGCACCGCCATGTCCCCGATCGCCCACCACGACCATCTCCAGCTCTTTGGAGAGGGCGACCAGCGTCGGGACGGCGGTTGAACAAAGCACCTTGCTGTCGATCTTCACCGGGCCGCGCTCACCAGCGCTCTCCTCGGCGACCTTGATCGCCGATTTGATGAGTCCGCGTGCCCGCTGCCCGTGCCGTGGCCTGAAGTGCGTCCGCGCGGTGACCTGGAACCACCCCGGCAAGGGGGCGTCGACGACATGCACCAGGGTCAGCGGCGCTTTCCGCAGCGCGGCATCACGGGCCGCCCACCGGACGGCGCCCAGTGCCGCTGCCGAGCCGTCAACGCCTACCAAGATCGCGCCACGTGGTGGCTCCCACATTTCAGCTCGTTTCTGATCGGTGCCCCCCGGCAGGATCATTCATGGCGGCCGGGATTGTCAGGGCCGAAGCGATGCAAGCCGAAGGACCAAAGGCACCGATGAAGCGCGGGTTGATACCCTTCAAACGCAGGCCGCCACACATTCGGGCAGTACCTCTCTGGAGGCTTTGATGCGCAGGAGCGCGCCATGACCGATGCCGCCTGGACCCTCTATGCCGAGCAGATGGACGACGTCGACGGCTGGTTCTTTGAGGCCGATGTCTCACTATTCAGCAAGCTGCTCGCTTGCCAGACGGCCGAAGGCATCAAGGGCGACATGTTGGAGATCGGCACCTATCAAGGCAAGTCCGCAATCCTGATGGGTTACGGCCTCCGCGACGATGAAGAACTGGTGATCTGCGACTTGTTCGACGCCGTAATGGATCACGCGGACATGTCGCGGATCCCACGCCAGCAGTATTCGGGCCTGGACCAGAAGCAGTTCTTGGCCAACTGGGACCGTTTCCACCCTCGCCGGCCAACGCTCGAAGTCTGCGAATCATCAGAGCTCAATCTTGGCGAACGGGTACTCCGCTTCATCCACGTCGACGGTTGTCACAGCTACCGGTGCGTCGCCAACGACATCAATCTTGCCGTGACTCACACGGCCAAGCGAGGCGTGATTGCGATCGACGACTATCGCGGCGTCGAAACTCCCGGGGTAGCCGCGGCTGTTTGGCAGGCTGTCGGCAATGGCTTCTTGTTCCCCTTCGCGGCGACGTTCATGAAGATCTACGCCTGCACATCGGCCGCTGATCAGAGTTACTGGTTGGAGCGGGTCCGGGATTGTGCTGACATCTGCGCCTTGCCCGACTTTGACTTGCCGTCGTATCGCAGCGTCTCGGCTACGCAACTCGCCGCTCGATCGCCAAGGGATGACAGGCATTCCGCCGAATAGTCCAACCATGCTCTGCGCATAGCGGAGCAGTCGGGTCAATGCCTACGAGCTAGTCAGAACCGTTGGGCTGACCGACTTCTCATCGAGGTGCCTGAGTAGTGGGCACCGGTCGGTTCGCGGTCCGCGGCATTTGCCGATCAGCCAACGTGCCGACACGGACGGCATCTTCCAAGAGATCGGCCGCGGTGGCGGCGCTTTCCGCGGGCGTCGCCATCTGGGCGGCGACCTCACGGGTTCGAGTGACGCAGCGCGGAGTGAGGATGGACCGCAAATCCGCAATCAGCGAATCGAGGGTGGTTTCGATGAAGCGCCGTCCGATGCCGACTTCGAGTTGGTTGACCGCGGCTGCCCACATCGGTTGATCGACCGATACGGCAAGGGCCAGCGTGGGGATTCCGGCCCGGATGCCTGCGAACGTGGTGCCCGGGCCACCGTGGTGGACGACCGCGCGGCAAGCGGGAAACACGGTTGCGTGGTTCACCGCGTTCACAATCTTTACCTGGTCGGAATCCGGAAGGCCGGCTAGGTCACTCACGCCGCTGCAAATCAATGCCCGTTCGCCTAGCTGTGCACAAGCCGCAGTGATCATGGCGATCACATCGCGGGGCGATGCGACTCGTGCGCTGCTGCCAAATCCGAAATAGATCGGCGGCGTTCCGGCGGTAATCCACGACGAGACGTCGTCGTCGACGTCCGTTGGCAGCTCCAGGGTCAGCCCGCCAACGAAAGGCCGCCGGAAGCCGTGATCCGCCCATGCGGCTGCCATTCCGGGAAAGAAGAGTTCGTCGTAGGCCTGGATTTCCAGCGGTTGTCGCGTCGGCGGTCCCGTTTCCTCTGGCAGGCCCAATTCACGGCGCAGGGCGTCTTCAGCGTCTTTGGTTATCTGCGAATGCGAATTATCTGTGATCGGGTAGATGTGCACGGCAGCTTGCGGAATGTCGTAGTAATCCGCAACATTGGCGGCCAGCCCCTGCTGGCTTGCGTCCGTCAATAGCAGATCGGCCCCGTCGGCCAGTGACGTGAGCGCCGTACCCAGCTCCGGCCAGAGTTTGGTGATTCCCTGGAAAATCTCCCACGCCATGAGCATAGGACTCGGCGTCGTGCCGTATTTGAGTTCGATTTCGGCGTTCTGCCGGTCCTGGTCGGGACCGTGTGCGACCGCGGCAAGACCCGCCGACTCGATGAAGCCAATGTAGTTCGGTGGAACCGCCATTTGGACGTCGTGGCCCCTAAGCTGCAGTTCCCGACCGATGGCGGCGCATGGCTCGATATCACCCCGAGTTCCCAAGGTTGCCAATACAAATCTCATCGCCGGAGCCCATCGCCGTGCGCCCAGGGACACCGGAAACGAACGGCGGCAACGGGATAACGGCGGCTGTCATGGGCTTGATCAGCCATCACCCTCCCCTTCGTTGATCGTGGTCGGCGGGGGTGGTCCGTTGCGTGTGGGGCTCCCTGATGCTAACGCCATCGACCCAGCAGCCTGAACGGCCATGAGGTTGGTGATAGACAAGACCGCTGGCGTCAATGATCACGGCGCTCCCCAGGAGCTACCTCCACGATTCCCCTGAAGTATTCGATAGTTCGCGCGACGCCATCTCCAAAAGGGACTCGTGGACGCCAGGCGAGCCTGGATTCGGCAAGACTGATATCCGGTTGGCGCCTCTTGGGGTCGTCCGGCGGCAGGGGCCTGAACACGGTTTCCGACGCCGACCCGGTCATCTCGCCGATAATGCTCGCTGTTTCGAGGACGGTGAGTTCGGTCGGACTGCCGAGATTGACGGGCCCCGTAAACGAGGGTTCGCTCGCGGCCATCCTCACAAGACCCTCGATGAGATCGTCGACATAGCAGAAAGAGCGGGTCTGGCTGCCATCCCCGAAGACGGTGATCGGTTCTCCCCGCAGCGCCTGGACGATGAACGAGGGGATGATTCGGCCGTCCTCCACGTCCATCCTCGGGCCGTAGGTATTGAAGATGCGGACGACTTTTATCCGCACGCCGTAGCGGCGGGCGTACTCGAGCATCAGCGTCTCCGAGACCCGCTTGCCTTCTTCGTAACAGCTCCGCGTGCCGAAGCAGTTGACGTTGCCCCAGTAGCTCTCGACTTGAGGATGGATGACGGGATCGCCGTAGACCTCGCTGGTGGAAGCTTGGAGAATCGTCGCCCGCTCCTCGCGTGCCAGTTCCAGAAGGTTCCTCGTACCGAGGTAGTTGGTCTCCAGGGTGAACAGGGGATCCCGCTGGTAGGCGCGCGGCGACCCGGGGCAGGCCATGTTGAAGATGAGATCCAGCGGGCGAGCGACAGCCGGGTCTACCGGTCGGGTTATGTCGTGCTCGAAAAAAGAAAAACCCGGGTCTCCCTCGAACTGCCTGATGTTGTCGCGCCCACCGGTGCAGAAGTTGTCGACCCCGACAACCTCGATGCCGTCGCGGCGAAGACGATCGCAGAGGTGAGACCCCAAGAACCCGGCGGCGCCCGCAACGAGGGCTCTCACTTTTCGTTCTCCTAGTTTCGGCCAGTAGCTCAGACGGATCGCATGACCCGTTTGACGCGTCGGGAGACGGCCGTCGTCGGCTTACCGTATTGCCTGATCGAACGTCGGGTTCCCGGCAATCGTAGGGCGAGACCTAGTCAGATCGCACATCTCGATCGGCCAACGACGCCGAGGCCCTACCATTGGTGGGTGGGGTCATTGCTTTTTCGGCCTCCTGGTCATCGAGGCGCCTAATCCGAGGAGAAGTGTCCGTGCAGCAGTCGCTTTCACCCCTGTCCGTCACCAGAAAGCTGCTTCTCGGCCTGGCGTTCGTCATCGCGTTGATCGCTCCGGCTGCCCTGCCGGGCGCGTTCGCGACGGCGAACGCCGACCCGATCGGCTTCCCGCCGGATTGGCCCTTCTACGAGATGCAAACCGAACAGACCATGTGCAATGCCATGGCGCAGGGCTGGTCGCGCGCGCAGATCGTCGGCGCGATGCAACAGGCGAACAACCAGAGTGTGACCGGGCTGAACCCCGATCAAGCCGCCAAGCGCGCCAACATGTGGGTCGACCTGGGACGAATCAAGTACTGCCCCGGCGCGGTCGCCAACTGATCCCTAGCCGTCGTCCAGCGGTCGAACGCGGCGCGCCCATGATCTGGCCCGTTTGCGCGGAGGCGTAGCCATTTCCCGCAACGGCGGGGTAAAAGATCATGGGTGACTCTTAGGGGTGTCAAACCCGTTGGCATCCGGAGGTTTTCGAGCGCCGCGCCGACCTTCCTTGCCGGCGGTGCAACCCCTAGCAGAGGGCGGCGGAAAACCACCCGCCCGCCACCAGGGCGATGACGAGCGCGGCGGTGGTGTGCCCCGTCGACGCGGCGACGACGATGCCTGTGATCGCAGCGATGAGGGCCATGACCACGAATACGGCCAGCAGTATCCGGTGCGAATGGATCGCTCCGCTGGGACGCGGCGCGACGACAACGTGCTTGCTCGAGCCATGGGCTGCGGCCATTCAAGCTCCTACCGAGTTGTGACCTGGAATACACCGTCAGCATAAATGTGCGGTGAGTCACAAACAAATTCCCGCGCTGCGCCGCTGCACGCGTTCGCGCGGAGCCCAGTTAGCCATGCGGACGTCCCGGGTATCCGCACGGTCATGGGGTGGGTGGAATCGCACGCGGTCGCAATCTTTTCGGCATTGCTCTCGGCGTTCTGGGCCGCGGTGGGCATCGTCGTTCGGCAGCGAGCCGCCCAGGACGTTCCGGCCGATGAGGGCATGTCGGGAACGATGGTGACGACCCTGGCGACGCGACCGCTGTGGTGGGCGGGCACCGTCGCCGCCGTCGCCGGCTACGTGTTTCAGGCCGGGGCGCTGGCGCACGGATCCCTGCTGCTCATCCAGCCGCTGCTGGTCTCGTCGCTGTTGTTCGCGTTGCCCTTGAGCGCGCGGCTCTGCCACCAGCGCATCAGTGCAGTCCAGTGGGGCTGGGCGACGCTGTTGACGGGCGCACTGACGGTCTTCGTGCTTGTCGGCCAGCCGCGCGAAGGCCGTGTCCGCCCTGCGGTCCCGGCGTGGACACTGGCGTTGTTGGTGATGGTGCCGTTGCTGGTGGTGTGTGTGACGGCGGCCGGCCGCGCCGCTGGTCGTGTGCGCGCCATGCTGCTGGGCGTGGCCGTGGCGGTCCTGCTCGGCATGATCGCCGTCCTGACGAAGATCTGCACGCACCGCTACGCCGCCGGCGGCTGGCACGCGCTCCTCACCGTCCCCGCTCCGTACCTGTTGGTCGGCCTGGCGGTCGCGGTGACGCTGGTGCAGAACTCGGCCTTTCATGCCGGCGCGTTGCAGGCGTCGGTCCCGATCATGTTGGTCGGCGAGCCGGTTGTCGCGGTCGTGCTCGGCGTTGGCGTGCTGGGTGAGCACCTGGCCGTGGGCCGCTCGGCGGCGCTGGCGTTGGCAGTGGCCGTATGGGGCATGGTGGCCGCCGCTGTCGCGCTGAGCCGCAGCCAGGCGATCGAAGTGGGCAGCCCGCAACAGCCCACGCCCGTCGACGCCGCGCGGTTGGCGGGTGTCAGCGGAAGACGCGAGTAGGACCTACGAATCGGCTTCCAACAGCCGGAGCGGGTGCAGGCCGTCGACCGCGCCGACGAACGGCGGGTGGATGCTGTAGCCGAGCATGCGGCGAATGTCGTCGGATACCGAGCGGGCGATGTCGCGCGATATCGACAACGTGAAGGCTTCCATCGGCCGCAGCCACGGTTGGCAGTACTGGGCGGTGACGGCAAGGCGGTCGTGGCCGGTGTTGTTGGCGCCCCCGCCGTGCCACAGGGTGCCCACGAAGAAGACGCACGAGCCGGCGGGCATGACGACCGGCATGGCCTGATCGTCGGGACCCGGCCGGCGCTTGCCCCAGCGGTGGCTGCCGGGGTAGAGGACGGTGGCCCCATTGTCGGCGGTGAAGTCGTCGATGGCCCAGATCGTCGCCGCCGCCAAGGGTTCTCGCGGCCGCGGGACCGGGTAGAACCCGTCGTCGTGGTGAGCCAGCTGGGCGGCCTCTCCGGGCTGAATGTTGATGGCCTGCAACGCCGAAAGCAGGTAGTTGGGCATCAGCAGCCGATCGAGCACCGCAAGTACCCGAGGATGGTCGACGACGCCGTCGCATACCCGCGTCCGGCTCAGCAGGCTGTAGATGCGCTGGGTGCGCCGCCCCTCGAACGAGTTGCGTCCGGTGTGCCCGAGCCACGGGCGTACGACCTCGCGGATCTGCTGGCACTGCTCCGGTGTGAGCAGGTCCTTCCAAATGACGTAGCCGTCGCGGTCGAGGGCCGCCATGTCGGCGTTGACGACCGCGCTGTCGACGGAGCTTCCACCGCTCGCCGTTCGCTTGTACCGCTGCGCCAGATCGCCCCTGAGGTCTTCCAGCGTCGTGACGGACTCTTCGTCGATGTTCATTGGCACTTGTCCTTCATCCCGCCAACCACACTAAGCCGAGTTCGCGGGGGCCGACAGGACAATTCGCGTCATCTGTACAAGGATGAAGCGGTGCGGATGCTTCTCGTGCTTGCGAGCTTCGCCGCCGCCATTGGCGCGGCCGCGCCCGCGCACGCCGACCCGGCCGGCAACCCCGATGCGAATTTCTTGTCGGCCCTCGATCAGGCCGGCGTTCCCTACAAGAACGGGGCCGTTGCCATTCAGGTCGGCAAGAAGGCCTGCGAGCTGATGGACCAGGGTCACTCCAAAGCCGCGGTCATCCAGAGTGTGTCCTCGGAAAACGCGGGATTCACCGTGTCGGAAGCTACGAGTTTCGCGACCAGTGCGGTGAATGCCTTCTGCCCCCAACACATTGGGGAACCAAACACCGAGCCACCGCCACGTCCGACCGACACCGGGATGATCCCCTGGATTCCGTTCCCGCCGCCGGGGGCCGCTTAGAAAACCCGCCGGCGCTGGCGTGCCTGCGCCCCACCAACCAAGATGTACATGATGTGGCCCGACTGGTGGATGGTTGCGTTGGGCATCCTGGTTGCGTTCGCGGTGATCTGGCTGATCCTCGCTGTCACCTTCTGGCTGATGCGACCCGAGGCCAAAATGCAGGACCTCGTGCGCCTCCTGCCCGACGTGCTCCGCCTGCTGAAACGGCTCGCCGCCGATACCGAGCTGCCGCGGCGGATCCGGGTTGCGTTGGTCGCACTGATCGCCTTTGTCGTGTCGCCCATCGACCTGATACCCGACGCCATCCCGGTCATCGGATTCGCCGACGACGTGATCATCGTCGGTCTGGTGCTGCGCTGGATCAGCCGCACGGCGGGACCCGGTGTGCTTGCCAAGCACTGGCCGGGGACACCCGACGGCCTCGCCACCCTGTGCAAGCTGTGCGGGCTGCCCGACCCCGCGCTGGACTGACCGGACCGGAACCTAGGAGCGTGCGGTGATGGACGTAATTCGGCGCACCATGCGCTACCAGGTCAGGGTCGGCGCACTGATCGAGCTGGCGTTGTGGCTGGCGATCCCATACCTGTGTATCGGGTTCGTGTGGACCCTTTTTCACGCCGACGAGGCTCGACTGATCCAGACTCGGGTGGAGGCCGTCTTCCCCACCGGAGCCGACGCCGTGGCATTCGGCCTGACCACGGCGTTGTGGCCGGCCTCCATACAAATCGCCCACGCGTGCCCCGCGCCTTGACGGGCTTCTGGGGCGAAGCCGTGCGCGGGAGCGCGTTTTGCTCCTAGGCTGCCGAGCATGTCAATCGACCGAGCGGCACTTCTCGCGGGCAGCATCCGACTCACCTCCGGCGTCTGGTTCCTCGTCGACCCCTTGACCGCGAACCGGTTCTGGGGAGATCCCGGCGAGCCGGCGCCGACGGCGCGACTGTTGTTGCGATCCATGGGATATCGCGACGCCTTGATCGGTGGCATGCTCGCGACGGCGGCGTTGCGCGGCAAGAACACCCGCGGCTGGTTCCTGGCATCCGGCGGTGCCGACGCGGCCGACCTGCTCGGGGGCATCAGCGTCCATGACGAGCTGAAGCCCTCGCAACGGATCATCGGCTTGGGCGGCGCCGTCATCGGCATCGGTGTGGGGCTCTGGGGCGCGGCCCGACCGCAGTCACGCGTTCGCCGGAACGCGCCCGATGCGGTTGACTGAGACCATGGGCGTAGGCGTACTGACATTCGTAACCGATGAGGGCATTGGCCCGATGGAGCTGGGGCAGGCGCTCGAGCAGCGTGGATTCGAGTCGCTGTTCCTCGCCGAGCACACCCACATTCCGGCGGGCGACGCAACCCCGTACCCGGCCGGCGGTCCCATCCCGCCGAAGTACTACCGCACCCTGGATCCGTTTGTGGCGTTGACCGCCGCGGCCGCCGTCACCGAGCGGCTGGTCCTGGGCACCGGCATCGCGCTGGTGCCCCAGCGCGATCCGATTCACACGGCCAAAGAAGTGGCGTCGCTGGATCTGGTGTCGCGAGGACGGTTCCGATTCGGTGTCGGTGTGGGCTGGTTGCGCGAAGAGATCGCCAACCACGGCGTCGATCCCGGGGTCCGAGGACGAGTGGTTGACGAACGACTGGACGCGATGGTCGAGATTTGGACGCACGAAAAAGCGGAATTTCACGGCGAATTCGTAAACTTCGACCCGATCTACAGTTGGCCCAAGCCGGTGCAGAAGCCCTACCCCCCGCTGTACTTCGGCGGCGGACCCGCGGGGTTCAAACGCATCGCCAGGCTGCATGCCGGCTGGCTGTCGATGACACCATCGGCGCAGGTTTTGGCGCCGCAATTGGAGCAACTGCGCGACATGGCCGGTCGGGACGTGGCGGTGATCAGCTTTCACGGCGGCGCGCCGACGGCGGAAGAGCTTGAGGGCTACCGCGCTCTCGGGTTGCAGCACCTGCTGGTTGAACTGCCCACCGAGCCTCGCGACGAAACCCTTCTCCGCCTCGATGAGCTGCAGGCTGAATTCGCGAAACTCACGTAACGCTAAGTGCCGCAGAACGTTTGATACTTACCGAAGTCCTCGGGGGCCGGATTGGCGTAACGTTCCAGCCCCACTCGCTCTTCATAGGGTGCGGTGACCGCGGTGAGGAGCTGGTCAAGTGGACCGAGGTCGCCCGCCGTGGCGGCCGCCAGGGCTTCCTCGACCAGATGGTTGCGCGGAATGTAGATCGGGTTGACCCGATCCATGGCGTCGGCGTCGGGGCGCAGGGTGTGCCACCGCGACAGCCACGCGTCGAACCCGGCGAGGTCGATAAACAAGCCGCGCGCGGGTTCGGCATCGCCTCGTGCCGCGCGGCCGAGGTGGCGGAAGAACGAGGTGTAGTCGACGTGGCTGGCCTTGAGCAGGGCGAGCAACTCGTCGCAAAGCGCGTTCAGCTCTTGGGCGTCGACGTCCGCGGACAAACCCAATTTGGCGCGCATTCCGGACGACCACACGGCGTCGTATTCGCGCTGGAAGACCCCGAACGAATTCTCCACGAGCGCGACCCCCTCCTCGACATCGTCGGACACCAGCGGAAGCAGCGTCTCGGCGAATCGGGCGAGATTCCAGCCGGCAACGAGGGGCTGGTTGCCGTACGCGTAGCGCCCCCAGAAGTCGATCGAGCTGAAGACGGTGTCGGGGTCGTAGGCGTCCATGAAGGCGCACGGTCCGTAGTCGATCGTTTCGCCGGAGATCGTCATGTTGTCGGTATTCATCACCCCGTGGACGAATCCGGCCAGCATCCAGCGCGCGATGAGCGCTGCCTGCACGGCGACCACCCCTTCGAACAACGCGAGGTAGGGGCGTTCGGCGTCCGCGGCGCCGGGGTGGTGGCGGGCGATCGCATGGTCGGCGAGGCGGCGCAGCAGGTCGGCGTCACCGGTGGACGCGGCGAACTGGAAGCTGCCCACCCGCAGGTGGCTGCTGGCCACGCGCGCCAGCACGGCCCCGGGCAGCTCCGCCTCACGCAGCACCGGGCGGCCGGTCCCCACGACGGCCAGCGATCGCGTCGTCGGCACCCCGAGCGCATGCATCGCCTCGCTGACGATGTACTCGCGCAGCATGGGCCCGACGGCCGCCAGGCCGTCCCCGCCGCGGGCGAACGGCGTCGGCCCCGAGCCTTTCAGGTGGATGTCGCGCAGCCGCCCGTCGCCGTCGACGAGCTCGCCGAGCAGCAGCGCGCGTCCGTCACCAAGCCGGGGGACGAAGCCGCCGAACTGATGCCCTGCGTAGGCCTGGGCCACCGGAACGGCGGTGCTGGGGACCAGGTCGCCCACCAAGAAGCGCATCCCATCCGGACTTCGCAGCCAGCCGGCGTCCAGGCCGAGTTCGGCGGCAAGCCGGTCGTTGAGGGCGAGCAGCCGCAAGTCGGCGGGCGCCTCAGCTTTCCAGCGGACGGCCATCTCCGGCAATTCGCGGAAAAACCGGTCCTGTAGAGCGACGGTCATATCCGGGGCGACACTCACCTCAACTAGCCTACGGAAGTCCTACGAGCCCAGGGCCTGTCCGATGAGGTCGCGGGCGCGGTCGAGCATCGACGCGAACGGGCCCAGAGCGAAGTTCAGCTTGGCCGATTCCACGCCGGGATGCGGGTGGGTAGGCGCGATGGCCTGGGCCGCCCGCACCGCCGCACCCATCCGCTTGAGGTCGGCGTCGTCGACCTCGCGTTG
Organism: Mycobacterium sp. 852002-51613_SCH5001154; assembly: GCF_001667425.1. Taxonomy (NCBI): domain Bacteria; kingdom Bacillati; phylum Actinomycetota; class Actinomycetes; order Mycobacteriales; family Mycobacteriaceae; genus Mycobacterium; species Mycobacterium sp. 852002-51613_SCH5001154. The sequence continues at coordinate 151,665 of NZ_LZII01000083.1, forward strand.
CAGCACGGGGAACTCTTCGCTCTCCTCCTGCTTGGCGTGGTCGAGCACGGCCTCCCGGAGCTTGGTGACCTCGTCGATGAACTCCTTCGAGGTGACGTCGAGCTTCTCGATGCTCGACAGCAGCTCCTTGGCGTCGTGCTCCTCCTTGAGCCGGGCGTCGACGATCTCGTCACCGGCGTCGGCCTCGCGGCGCACGCGCGGGTGCACCACCATTTCTTCGGCTGTCTCGTGGACGGCCAGCAGCTGACGCAGCGTCGAGAACGGCTTCTCGCGAGCCTGCGGATCTGACGCGTGCAGCACCTCGTCGAACATGTCCTCGATGAGGTTGTGCTGCGCTTTCAGAAATGCGACGACTTCGTCGGGCGATTGGACAATCATGTCGGCCATCGCCATACCTCGCTGTTCTCTCGGGGGATTGGGACTCGCACTATGGGCTGTGTGCGGCTTGACGAGGCATACCCGCTGTACAAACCCCTAAACGAGGCCTCGCGGGCGCGGGCGGAATCGTTTGAAGCACAAGCAATTTCTGTTCGGGCGCCGAGCCAGATCCCCGCCAGGCGCGGCGCCTGACGGGGATCTGAAGCCGAGCGGAGGAACTAGACGCGACGGTCGCCGGTGGCGGCTGGTCCGACGCCGGTGCTGGTGACGGCGTCCTTGCGGCGCTTCAGTCCGGCGAGTCCGCCCAAGCCGAGGAGGCCGAGCAGGCCCCACAGCCCGGTGTTGTCGTTGTGTTGGCCGTTGTTGTTGTTGTCGTTGTCCGCCAACGTCGTTGTGGTGGACGTCGGTGCGGGAGTGGTTGAGCTGGCGGCGTTGGCGACGCCTGCCCCACCGAACAACAGCGCCCCGGTGGCCGAAACGATCGCAATGGTCCTACGCATGTGTACTCCTAGCGGGTTTGCCTCGGTCGAAGCCCTGAAGGGTGCCGAGACACATTTGAAGGACCAGGGTGCTCTAGTCCTCGCGGAAAGCGACGCTCCACCGAAGCGGCGGCGTGGCAAAGCATGGCTACCCCGGAGGGCAGGCGTGAAACTCTCGCAGGGGCATCGACTTGTTTGCTCCGCCGGGATGCCCTCGCCGTAAAAGCGATCTGGATCACATGGCGGAGGCCATGTTATTTGCCGCCGCCGGAATGGGTAGCCCCAACAGAGGCGCTTTCGTGCCGATCCAACAATCAACGCAGGAGGCGAATTTTTGATGACTTCATCGGACAAGACGACGGTGCTGGCGCAGTTGCGTGCGCTTCACCAGCTGACCAACACGGAGATCCAGGTCGCCGAAACGCGCATCGCACAAGCGCGTACCGAGGCAGTCGAGCGCGAGCTGACGCAGAACGCGTCGAACGGGCGCGAGCGCTCCGAGGCCATAGAGAAGGCGATCCGTGAGCTCGGCGGTGTCCCGGACATCGTCGGCCCCTTCCTGGGCCGCGCCGCCGCTGCGGTCAAAGCACTGACCGAACAGGCCCAGCCGTTCGACGAGGCGCTTCTGGGTGACCTGGCGCTGGAGGACCAGTTGCTGGACCGCGCCCGCTACCTCAAAGCCCTGGCCGTCGCGGCGCAGCTTCCCGAAATCGAGAGCCTGGCGACGCGGCTGATCACGGCGCATTCGGCGACCGTCGATTGGCTGACGACCGTGCTTGCCGAGGATGCGCTTGGTGGCCCCGCCGCGTTGCGCCGGACACCGCTGCAGGCGGCGGCCGGTACGGCGGTCAAACTGGTGAACCTGCCGGTCGAGTGGTCGGTCCGGGGTGTGGACAGGGCCGCGGACGCGCTGCGTTCGGCCAGGCCGACCTTCAACGAGCTGGTGAGCCGGGGCGCCTACGCCGGTGACGTGGCGACCCGCGCCCTCGCGGCGTCGCGGAACGCCGCTCTCGAGGCGGCCGAAAGGGTCACCCGCAACGAGGGGGCCCGGCAGACGGCCGATGCGCTGCACGCGGCACGCGCCGCAGTAGGGGTGCTCGACGCCGACGAGCTGCCCATCGCCAACTACGACGAGCTCAACGTCAGCGAGGCCGTCGCCGAGGTGAAGGACCTCACCAACCCGAGCGACGTGCGGGCGATCATCGCCTACGAAGAGGCGAACAAGAACCGCCAGCGGGTCGTGTCGGCCGCACAGACGCGTGTCGCCGCGATCGCGCAAGAGGTCGTCGGCATCAACTAGTCGATCAGGCGAATCTGCAAGGCCGCCCGGGCGAGTTCCCTCCGCCCGGGCGGCCTTCGTCGGTCGAGGCGAAGATGCAGTAAAGCAAAGGGTTCCCCGCCGCTGGGCGTCGTCGGGCGTGCCGCGCGCCCCGGGCGTCTTGGCTTTCCCGGGGCATGCCCGACCGCCCGTTTGGAGATATCGCTACGGTTAAGGCACTAACCCCACGTTGGCGATTACGAAAGACGGCTGATCAGCTAAAGATGTACGACCAGGTCAATAGCAGCGCGACGGAGCCCGACGACGTCATCGGCTACCGCATCGATCCCGTGTTGGCCCGGAGTTGGCTCCTGGTGAACGGTGCCCACGCCGACCGGTTCCAGTCCGCGGCACATTCCCGGGCCGACATCGTCGTACTCGACATCGAGGACGCCGTCGCGCCGAAAGACAAGCACACCGCCCGCGACAACGTGGTGAGTTGGCTGGGCGCCGGCAACACCGACTGGGTCCGCGTCAACGGCTTCGGCACCCCGTGGTGGGCGGACGACCTCGCCGCGCTGGCCGGCACTCCGGTGGGCGGGGTGATGCTGGCGATGGTCGAATCGGTGGACCACGTCACCGAGACCGCGCAACGGCTGCCGAACGTGCCGATCGTGGCGCTGGTGGAAACGGCCCGCGGGCTGGAACGCATCACCGAAATAGCCGCGGCGAAGGGCACCTTCCGGCTCGCCTTCGGCATCGGCGATTTCCGCCGCGATACCGGTTTCGGGGAAGACCCGAGCACGCTGGCCTACGCCCGGTCGCGCTTCACCATCGCCGCCAAGGCGGCCAGCCTGCCGAGCGCAATCGACGGACCCACGATCGGCTCCAACGCTTTGAAACTCATCGAAGCCACCGCCGTCTCCGTGGAGTTCGGGATGACGGGCAAAATCTGCCTGACCCCGGATCAATGCGCCGTGGTGAACGAGGGCCTGTCGCCGTCGCAGGACGAAATCTCTTGGGCCAAGGAGTTTTTCGCCGAATTCGAACGCGATGGGGGAGAGATCCGCAACGGCTCCGACCTGCCGCGGATTGCCAGGGCCACCAAGATCCTCGAGCTGGCTGGCGCCTACGACATAGAATCGTCGGAATTCGACGACGAAGAACGGGATCATTCCCCCGCGCCGTCGGACACCTATCACTACTGAGCGGCGGAACGGGTCCGAGATGAGCATTGTGGTGGACTTCCATTTCGACCCGATGTGCCCTTTCGCCTACCAGACCTCGTTGTGGATCCGCGACGTTCGCGAGCAACTGGGCATCACCGTCGACTGGCGATTCTTCAGCCTCGAGGAGGTCAACCGGTCAGAGGGCCAGAAGCACCCGTGGGAGCGGGAGTGGTCGTATGGATGGTCTTTGATGCGCATCGGGGCGCTACTGCGCCGAACGGACATGTCGCTGCTGGATCGCTGGTACGCCGCCATCGGACATGAACTGCACACGCTAGGCGGCAAGCCGCACGATCCCGCGGTTGCCCGGCGCTTGCTGAGTGACATCGGCGCCGAGGCGTCGGTTTTCGATGCGGCGTTGAGCGATCCGACAACCCACGACGAGATACACCGCGACCATCAACGGGTGATCGATGCCGGCGGCTACGGGGTGCCGACCCTGTTCCTGTTGGGACAGTGCCTCTTTGGTCCGGTCCTGGTGGATCCGCCAACCGGGCCGAAAGCCCTGACGCTGTGGAATGTCGTCACCGGCATGGCCGAGTTGCCCCACGTCTACGAGCTGCAGCGGCCCAAGTCCGCGGCCGATGTCGAGCTGATCGGTCGAAGTCTGCGTCCCTACCTCGATGGGCGCGACTGGGTCAGCATCAATCGCGGTGAGGTCATCGATGTTTCGCGGTTCACCGACCAAGGGACCTAGGCCGCATGCCGCGCGAGTGACACTCCGATGCGGATTTCCACCTTGCTGACCGTGATCGCGGGGGCGCGCGGCGGGGCCGTCGATCGGTAGCTCTTGCCGGTCGGCGTCGTGAATAGTGCTCTATGGGTGTGGTTTTCGTCGACACCGGTGCTGACCCGCCAGCCCGCGGCTTCCTTTGTGTAGTTGCAGCTTTCGCACAGACCCAGACCGTTGTCCGCGGTGGTCGGGCCGCCGTCGGCCCACGGCTGTGCGTGGTCGCGGTGCCTGATCGGCGCGCCGCAGTACGGTGTGCGGCAACGCTGATCGCGCAGCCCGATGAAAGTGGCCAGCCCGCGGGGAAAGATGCGTGCCCGCGACTCCATCGCCACCAGCGCTCCGGCCCGGGGGTGCGTATAAAGCCTGCGCAGCGTCGCGCGCGAACGTCGGTCGGTGACAGCGCTGCTGACCATCGCGCGCGCGACCGCCGCGGGGATGGGACCGTAGCCGGAGATGTCGGCCGGCGCATCGTCACCGCCGAGCAGCGTCTCGTCCGATAGCACCAAGTTGACCGCGATCGGAGTCGGGACCGTGGCGCTGCGGCCGGTGACCCTTTCGACCAAGGTGTCTGCCATCACCTGTCCGCGTGAGCGCCCATCACCGCGGGCATCCGCTTCGCGCCGCAGCGCGGCGTACACCGAAACGCCCTGGGCCACAGGGAGTAACGCGGTGAGGTACGTCATCGTGTCGGGCGCCGGCCGAATGGTGACCGTGCGTTCCTGCTCGGCCTTGGCCGCCCGCTCGACGACGGCGTGGGGATCCAGCCGGTAGGCGATTGCTTTCGCGGCCGCGGCCACTCGCGCGTCGCCCATGCCGGCCAGGCTCGCCGGGTCGGCGCACAGTTCCGCGTCCAACGCGCGGCGGTCCTCGACGTCCAGGCAGGCGCTCTCTCGCACGATCAGCGTCGCGCGCCACTCAGACAGCGCCCCGCATTCCAGCGCCGCCAGGGTGTGCGGCATCTCGTAGACGAGGGCCTTGGCGAAGCCGAGATGCCGGCCGCCCCGCGCGGGGGAATCGCGCCGCGCCAGTGCGACCTCACCGGCCACGCCGCGTCCTCGCCGCGCGGCGGGCACCCCTGCCGCCGCTTCGGAGGCACGACGGGCCGCGTCCAGGGCGGCAGCCGCTCGGGCCTGTTCCGCGGCGGCCGCGCATTTGACCGTCTCCAGCTCCGCGATGCGCTCTATCAGCGCCGATTCGTCGGCCGGCGGGTCACCTTCCGCCAATTCTTCGAACGTAAGTTCGATAATAAACGGGGTCACTGACACGCGTGCGTGGCTACGCTGGCGAGTATGAGCGCCAAGAGTCGGATCCGGGTGGCGCGAGTCTACGAAGACGTCACCCCAGACGAGGGTCAGCGCGTGCTGGTCGACAGAGTCTGGCCGCGCGGAGTGCGCAAGGAGGACCCGCGGGTGGGTATCTGGTGCAAGGAGGTCGCACCTTCGAAGGACCTGCGCGAGTGGTATCAGCACCGGCCCGAACGATTCGACGAATTCGCCTCGCGGTACAGGGCGGAACTGCGGGGTAACGCGGCGCTGGAGGAGCTGCGGAGGCTTACCGGGCGCGGTGTTCTCACCCTGGTGACCGCGACCCGCGATACGGACATCAGCCAGGCGGCCGTTCTCGCGGAGCTGCTGAAAAGCCGCTGAACGCGTGAGACGATCGGGCGATGCGGCTGGGATTGCACGCCCTGGGAATCGGTGCCGGCGCCGACCGCGCGGTGATCGATGCCGTCGCGTCAGCGGCGGACGACCGCGGCTTCGCCACGCTGTGGGTCGGCGAACACGTCGTCATGGTCGACCGGCCCGCCTCTCCCTATCCCTATTCGGATGACGGCGTCATCGCTGTTCCCGCACAAGCGGATTGGCTTGATCCGATGATCGCGCTGAGCTTCGCCGCCGCCGCCGCCTCGTCTCGGATCGGACTGGCGACGGGCGTGCTCCTGCTGCCCGAACACAATCCGGTGGTGGTGGCCAAGCAGGCCGCCAGCCTGGATCGGCTCAGCGGCGGACGGTTGGCATTGGGCATCGGTGTCGGGTGGTCGAAGGAGGAATTCGCCGCGCTTTCAGTGCCTTTCGCCCATCGCGGAGCGCGGACCGCCGAATACGTTGCGGCGATGCGCGCGTTATGGCGTGACGACGTCGCTTCGTTCGACGGTGATTTCGTCTGCTTCGATGCCATTCGTGTCAACCCCAAGCCGGTGCACGATCGTCGGATCCCGATCGTGGTTGGGGGCAATAGCGATTCGGCGCTGCGCCGGGTGGCGACGTGGGGAGACGGCTGGTACGGGTTCAACATCGACGGCGTCGGGGCCGTCCGGGACCGCATCGCCAAACTGGAGCAGCTGTGTGCCGAGGCGGGGCGGGATCATGGGCAGCTGCGGCTGGCGGTGGCGCTGCGCGATCCGGGCGTTGCTGATATCGGCGCCCTCGCCGAGTTGGGCGTTGACGAATTGGTTCTCGTCGCAGCGCCGCCGGACCGGCCCGATGCGGCTGCCGAATGGGTCTCGGAGCTGGCAGAGCAGTGGACGATGGCGGCACCGGCATGAGCGAGGCGGATCCCCTACTGCCGCGGGAATTGACCGACATCCCCGACGAGGTGCGCGCCGTCCCGCCGCCGCCGATACCCACATTGCCCGAGCCGTACGGTTTGCGTCTCGTCGACCCGGACGCCGACGCCGAGATGATCGCCGAGTGGATGAACCGGCCGCACCTGGTGGAAGCGTGGGAGTCCGCGTGGCCGATGACGCGCTGGCGTAATTATCTGCGGGCGCAGCTCCGAGGCGGCTTCTCCCGCCCACTCATCGCGACGCTCGATGGAACGGACCGCGCTTACATCGAATTGTACCGAGCGGCAAAGGATTCCATCGCCACCCGGTACGATTACGATGCGCACGATCTGGGTCTGCATGTCGCGGTGGCCGATTTGGATTACATCAAGCGGGGACACGTCAGTTACCTGCTGCCGCATTTGGTGGGCAGCATCTTGGGCCTTGATCCGCGATGTCGGCGCATCATGTTCGATCCCGACCACCGCAATGTCTTGGCGCGCAAATTCTGCGAGCGGGGCGGCTGCGCCTTCCTCGGCGAGCACGACATGTCGAACCGGCGGATGGCGCTCTATGTGCTGCCCCGGACGCCCGACGACGTTCCCCAGGGGTGACTCAAAGCCGCTCGGCAATCGACTGCGCGAGGAGCGCCGCCGCCTCACCCAGCACGACGCTGACGACGATGTTGGCGAACGCCGCGCGCACCTGTCGCTCCTCGCCGAGCCGCTGAGTTTCCAGCATCCAGGTGGAAAACGTGGTGTAGGCGCCGACGAAGGCGGTGCCGGCCAACAGGGCCGCCTCCTTGCTCAGCACCAGGCCGCCGAGAAATCCGAGCAGCGCAGCGCCGCTGATGTTCACGACCAGCGTGCCGAACGGAAAGGATTGGGCGACCCGGCGGGCCACCGCGCGGTCGACCACAAAGCGCAGCACCGACCCGACGCCGCCGATCAGCGCGACCCCAGCCCATACCGCAGCCGTCGTGACCGCGCCCGCCGTCATCCGCGGATCCGTACCCGGCGCACCAATTTGGTGGCCAAGTGCACCGCCAGCAAGCCCAAGGTGATGCTGGTGAGGGTGTAGCCCGCGGCCAGCGTCCAATGGCCGTGCTCGATCATCCTCAGCGTCTCGACCTGCATCGTGGAGAACGTGGTGAGCCCGCCGCACAATCCGGTGCCCAGCAGGGGGCGCCGGTAACTCGACAGCGGCAATCGCTCGAGCAGTCGGGTGGTGAAGTACCCCAGCAGGAAGGCGCCAACGATGTTCACCGTGAACGTCGGCCACGGCCATTTCGCTGGATCACCCGCGGCGAGCGTGCCCAGGCCGGCCCGGGCGAGGGAACCCAGCGCCCCGCCGGCGAAAACCGCGGCCAACTCGCGATAGTCGTGTGCCACGCGCGATCCCTTTCCCTTGCCAGGACTTACCGGTAAGTGAATCCGGGACGTCAGAAAAGTACCTGACAAGTCAGCGAGGTGCGCCACGGGCAGAATTGAGAACCATGGCCCACCCCCGCGCCGGTCAGCCGGCCCAGCCCGAAGACCTTGTCGATTTGCCTCACCTGGTGACGGCCTACTACTCGATCCAGCCCGATGCCGACGACGTCGCACAGCAGGTGGTGTTCGGCACGTCAGGCCACCGCGGGTCCGCGCTCAACGGGGCGTTCAACGAGGCCCACATCCTCGCCATTACCCAAGCCATCGTCGAATACCGCACCGCCCACGGCACCACCGGACCGTTGTTCATCGGCCGTGACACGCATGGCCTTTCCGAGCCGGCCTGGGTGTCGGCGCTGGAGGTCCTCGCGGCCAATGATGTAGCGGCCGTCATCGACTCCCGCGATCGCTACACCCCGACACCGGCGATCAGCCACGCGATCCTCACCTACAACCGTGGCCGCAGCGAAGCGCTGGCCGACGGGATCGTCGTGACGCCGTCGCACAACCCGCCGTCGGACGGCGGCTTCAAGTACAACCCGCCCAACGGCGGCCCCGCGGATACCGACGCGACGAACGCAATTGCCAAGCGCGCCAACGAAATTCTCCGTGACGGCTCCGGGGTGAGGCGGGTGCCATTCGCGCGAGCGCTGCAGTCCGTCCAGCGGCACGACTACCTGGGCAACTACGTCGACGACCTGCCCAACGTGGTCGACATCGATGCGATCCGCGCGGCCGGCGTGCGGATCGGGGCGGATCCGCTCGGCGGGGCGAGCGTCGACTACTGGGGTGAGATCGCGCAGCGGCACCGTCTGGACCTGACCGTGGTCAACCCGCTGGTCGACGCGACGTGGCGGTTCATGACGCTCGATCACGACGGCAAGATCCGGATGGACTGCAGTTCGCCCGACGCGATGGCCGGGCTCATCGCCAACCGCGACCGCTACCAGATCGCCACCGGCAACGACGCGGACTCCGACCGGCACGGCATCGTCACCCCGGACGCCGGCCTGATGAACCCGAACCACTACCTGGCGGTGGCCATCGACTACCTGTACACGCACCGGCCGTCGTGGCCGGAGGGCATCGCCGTCGGCAAGACGGCGGTCAGTTCGTCGATCATCGACCGGGTGGTCGCCGGCATCGGCCGCAAGCTCGTCGAGGTGCCCGTCGGGTTCAAGTGGTTTGTCGACGGCCTGATCGGCGGCACCATCGGGTTCGGCGGCGAGGAATCCGCGGGCGCGTCGTTCCTGCGGCGCGACGGCTCGGTGTGGACCACCGACAAGGACGGCATCATCCTCGCGCTGCTGGCCTCCGAGATCCTGGCCGTCACCGGGTCCACGCCGTCGCAGCGGTACCAGCAGCTGACCGCCGAATACGGCACACCCTTCTACGCGCGGGTCGACGCACCCGCAGACCGCGACCAAAAAGCCCGGCTGGCCAAGCTCTCGCCCGAGCAGGTGACCGCGACCGAGGTGGCCGGCGAGCCGATCACCGCGAAACTCACCGCCGCGCCCGGCAACGGCGCGGCGCTGGGCGGATTGAAGGTGACGACCGCCAACGCATGGTTTGCCGCGCGGCCGTCCGGCACCGAGGACGTGTACAAAATCTACGCGGAATCCTTCAATGGCCCCGAGCATTTGGCGGAGGTGCAGGAAGCCGCGCGCGAGGTGGTTAATAAAGTCATTGGGTGACTCTTTCCCCCAGGCTTACCCGTTCGCGAGAATGTGGTTCCCGTTCTCCGCGGCTGCCGCGCGAAGTCTGGATCCTGAGCTGGGCGAATGTCATGGTCGCGCTGGGCTATGGCGTCATCTCGCCGGCGATGCCCGCTTTCGCCCATACCTTCGGGGTCAGCATCAAGGCGGTGACTTTCTTGGTCACCGTCTTTTCGTTGAGCCGGTTGTGTTTTGCCCCGGTGAGCGGGGTGCTGGTGCAGCGGTTGGGCGAGCGCCGGATTTACATCGGTGGTTTGCTGATCGTGGCGTTGTCCACCATCGCGTGCGCGTATTCGCAGGCCTATTGGCAACTACTGGCTTTCCGGGCCATCAGCGGCATCGGCTCGACGATGTTTTACGTCTCGGCGTTGGGGCTGATGATCCACATCAGCCCGCCCGATGCGCGCGGACGGATCGCCGGGTTGTTCACCACGTCGTTCATGGTGGGCGCGGTCGGCGGCCCGGCCGTCGGCGGCCTGACCGCGGGGTGGGGGTTGACCGCGCCATTCATCGTGTACGGCATCGCGATGCTGGGGGTTGCGGCGGTGTTGTTTTATGGCCTGCGGCATTCGGAGCTCGCCGCGCCCCGTCCGCCGACACGGTCCACGGTGACGATGCGCCAGGCGCTGCGATTCCGCGCCTATTGGGCAGCGCTGTTGGCCAATTTCGCGACCGGCTGGGCGGCGTTTGGGCTGCGCGTCGCGCTGGTGCCGCTGTTTCTCTCCGACGTCATGGGCGAAAGCGTCGGAATGATCGGGGTGGCACTGGCGGCCTTCGCGGCCGGCAACGCCGTGGCCGTCGTTCCCAGCGGCTACCTGTCCGACCGGATGGGACGGCGCACGTTGTTGATCATCGGCCTGGCGACGTCCGGCGTGGCGACCGCTGCACTGGGAATCGTGTCGTCGTTGCCGGCGTTCATGGTCGCCGCGGCGGTATCCGGTGCGACCACAGGCGTTTTCATGTCGCCGATGCAGGCCGCGGTGGCGGACATTCTTGGCAGCGAGGCGCGCGCTGGAATGCCGGTGGCGGCGGTGCAGATGCTGTCCGATCTGGGTGCCATCGTCGGCTCCGTGACGGTCGGTTGGGCCGCCGAGGAATTGAGCTTCGGTTGGGGCTTCGGCATCAGCGGGATTGTCCTGGTGATCGCCGCAGCCGGTTGGATTCTGGCGCCGGAAACGCGGACGCTGATCCATCCGGAGCACGGCTTGGCGGAGCCCCAGGCGGACGGCGAGGCGGCCTGAACAGCAACTTTGAACCAGGGTGGCGGTTGGTGTAGCTTCGATTGGCACGACTTGGGGCTATGGCGCAGCTGGTAGCGCACCACACTGGCAGTGTGGGGGTCAGGGGTTCGAGTCCCCTTAGCTCCACTTGGTAAACTTCCTGGTCAGACCGCCTTGAGCTCTTTGCTAACAAGTACCTTGTTGCGTTCAAATGTCCTAACTTTGTCCTAGAAACAAATCTCCTTCGCGATATTCGGGAAACCGCGGCTCTCAAGGCAGAGAACTCATTCGGTCGCCAAAGGCGGTCCGAGAGGTGCAAGGGAACTTCTATCGACGAACCGATATCCTCTGTCGGTTGGAGCAGCCGACTGCGTCGTTCGATGGCCGCGGATGGGACAGAAGCGTCCAGACCTGCGAGTGGTAGGCCCGAAGGCGGGTATAACCTATGCCCGAGACGAGACGGCTATCACACCTTGCTGGGTGCACTTCGGAAGTAAGGTTCGATCCCTCCCGGGCCGGCACCCGAATGGATGGGAGCCTTCCGGGGGTCGCTGCAATTTCCTCGTCTGATGCCAGTTTCAACGCTATGTTAAGCGCGTGCAGGGGGCGAATGGGGGGCCAGAGGGCACCGCACTCATTGTTGGTGTATCCGAGTTCGGTACGGACCTTGACTCACTGGATGCGAGCTCCGCAGCAGCGTTGATGGAACAGATCGGCCGATGCGGCCTCCCTATCGAATGGCACGATAACCCCACCGCCAACTTGTTGCGCGACCGGTTGCGATCTGCATCTGAAGAACCCTATTACATGGTCCATCTAATTACCCATGGCGTGGCCAGCCCTGTTTCACAGGGACTTTGGGCTGCCGGCGCAGGGGCTTCGTGCGACCCCTTCAGCTCGCGGGAATGGGTCGACCTTCGAAGCTGGCTTAGCGAGTGCATTAGCAATGGGGCCTCGCATACCAACTTGCTTGTCTTCCTTGATGTCTGCTACTCCGGCAATGCGGCGCGCTTTGATTTCGTCGATGAAGGCCGCCGCAAGGTCTACGTCTTTGCAGCGACAGAGCCCGGTCAACTCGCGTTCCAGGCAAGGTTTACTCGAGCAGTGACGAGGATCTTCCAGAGGCTCGCCAACGGAGATGACTTTGGTGCCCACGCCACTAACCCGTTCATCTCGCTTGGGCTCATACGTAACGCGCTTGCAGCAGAATTAGATTCGATATGCAAGTCCGATAGAGCGATCATAGTGCAGCGCCTCGTAACAAGCCGTCACGAACTACTACACGAACACACCCACCCCGCGTTCCCCAACCCTAGCTATGGGAGATTCGGCACCGAGCGTGGATTCGTCGAGCTAGCGAAAAAAGAGCCGGCTTTGGCGGATAGCGCTGATCCCGTACTTGGTGGTGGACATTTCCTTCTGCGGGCCTCGGGTGCTGGCTCTAGCCAGGCAACGTCCGGGATCCACTTCGTTGGACGTGAGGAAGAACTGCATCGCCTTGTTGATTGGCTGGACTGCGATAAGCCAGATGGCTGCCTCAGAATCGTTACCGGGAGTCCGGGCATGGGTAAGTCAGCTCTGCTGGGCGTTGTCGTCTGCCTGGCCCACCCAATCCTAGAGCCCTTCACCTACCGCGTTGAGCAGCGATTCGTAACTCGACCATATCGACGAACACTCGGACAGTTTGCGGCTGTACATGCGCGCAACCGGGATTTACGTGAGTTGGTGCTTTCACTATCTCGCCAGTTGAACCCTGATCAACCTGTTGACCGGCCCGACGATCTAGTCGCCATACTACGCTCGCTGCCGGCCCCACCCGTCGTCGTTATTGACGCGCTAGACGAAGCTACTGACCCTGAAGGAGTCCACCTGCGCCTCCTTCAGCGTCTGATCACCGAGCGTAAGCCAGGTGGCCACGGCGTCTGTCGACTATTGGTCGGCACGCGAGACGAGTCTCGTTTCGCCACGCTGTTCGTCCATGCAACCGCTAGTGCAGTACTTAACCTCGACACTTTCGATCCAGACACACTGCGCAACAATATTGTTGACTACGTTGTGAGCCTCCTTCGGGAACATGCTCCGCATTGGACGGGAAGCCGGATCCCATCAGCTTTCGCCGAGGCAGTCGCCGACAAAGTTATTCCCTTGCCAGGCGACGGGATCGATGTCGGTCCGTACCTCTTGGCGCAGCTCCACACATATAGAGCGGCATCCCAATCAGTACCGATGTCGCCCGGGGCTGCGGCGAGGCTGGGCGGCGCCGCTCCGCAGTCGGTGGAGGAGGCATTCGCGGTTGAGTTTGAGGCGAAGGGCGACGATCCCGAAGACGCTTGGGTAAAACCAATCTTGACTGCATTCGCCTTCGCGGAAGGCACCGGCATGCCCCTTGGGCATGCGAGATCAATCGCTCAAGAATTCAACGACTCGCCCCTGCCCGACTGCAGCGATGTTCGATTGCGAGACGTCCTCACAAGCCGAGCCCGGTTCTACCTTCGTACTGATGTCGATGACGATGGCTCCGCGCTATATGCGCTTTTCCATCGAAGCCTGCAACAGCATCTTAGGGGCTCAGTCCCCGATGGTGTAGAAGCATCCTTTGCCGCACTTCGGCAAAGCCTCGGTTACGGCACCGGAAAACCAGACTGGCGCAACAGGTCAACGCCTTACATTCGGCGCCACTTTGGCCAGCATGCGATTGCTGCGATCGCCTACGACCGTGTCGTGACCGACCCGAGCTATCTGGCTTACGCCGAGCACACAAACATTGTCCGCGACCTCAGGCATGCGCGCTCTCCCGGCGCGCGGTCCGCTGCTGCTATCTACCGTGAATCGATTGCGCATCACGCTGTCTCTGCACCCCAGCAGCGACTCGAGCGCATCGCATTGGATTCGGCAAGGCTAGGTAACAGCGAGCTGAATTCTGAAGTCACGACGGTTTCAGAAAGCCCAGGCGTCACCAGATGGACGACACGTGTTGCGATGGACGACAGAGCACCATTGCTCGACCAACTTGATGAAGACTCGGCAAGCAAGGCAGTCGCTTGCGCCGAAGTCAATGGCCACCAAATCGCGGTTACTGGTGGCTCAGACGGCGCGATCAAGACATGGGACCTTGCGACCGGCGCCATGCTGATGCGTGAACAACGTGCAGGGGCCGTTGAAGCGATCGCTTGCACGACTGTAGGCGATCGCCCGATCGCCATCACGGGTTCAGATAAGGGCGAATTGCTTGTATGGGACCTCACTCGCCCGGAAGCTCCTTTCCTCGGGACGCTACAGGGGTGCAACACAGCGGTGAGGTCTATCAGTTGCCGTAACGAAGATGGGATGCCGATCGCGATTACAGCAAGCGATGGCGAGTCAATTTTGATGTGGGATCTTCGCAACTTTGATATGAGCCCAATGGGAGACGCAGGCCATGCCAAAGGAGTACGGGCGGTGGCGTTCGGGGATCTGCTTGCAGAGTCGATCGTGGTCTCGGGCAATAAGGATGGGCAGGTGCATGTCTGGGAGTTGTTCGGCGGGCGCAAGGGTCTTCGAAAGCTCGAGAAGCTTACTGAACACAAATCGGCGATTCGGGCTATTGCATGTCGAAGCGACGATCTTGATGACTACGTGATTTCAGGTGACGAAGCGGGAACCGTTATATCCTGGGAAGCTTTACCTCCGAGTGAGAAAAGTTGGAATTCATATTGGTTCAAGGGATATACGGCCAGAAACTGGCTACGTGCACGCAGGCTCTACTCCGCCGGCTCTGCGGTCCGCGCTATTGTTTGCGGCCCCAGGGCGAAAGACCCGTTCCTCATCATTCATGAAGACGGCACCGCGAGGATCTGGTGGCTCGGCGCCAAAGCACGCTCGGATCGCAGGCGCATCGATGACGGTGGAGCGATCGCCGCGGCTGCGTGCTGCACACTCGACGATGCGTCGGTCGCTGTAACGGTAAGCGAACGAGGTACTCGACTTTGGGGTTTGACAACTCCGTCGGCAAGACATACGCGACGATCCTCCGGTGGCGGTCCGATCCACGCGGTTGTTTCAGGAACCCTCTTCGGCGAGCCATTCCTTGTGACAGGCAGCGACGACGGCGCAGTTCGATTGTGGTCCGTCCGCAGTTCCGACGAACCTGTCTTGGCGAAGACGACCGCGCCGAACCGAGGCGCGGTACGCCGATTGGCACTAAGCAGACGTAACGGACGACCCGTGGCGGTATCCATCAGTTCTCGGACCGCCAGACTGTGGGATCTCGGCGATGCCACTGCACGTCACCCGAAGCACTACCTGCGAGAATTTCCGAATCTTCGCGGAAGCATGCATGCGGTGGCGTGTGGGTCGGTGGGCGAGCGTCCCGTCGCGATCATAGGAGGAAGCCGCGGCGTCGTAAGGGTGTGGGATATCGGCGACCCCGAGCAACTTGTGTGGCAAGATCTGCCCGGGCACGAGGCACCAGTACAGGCCATCGCGAGTGTAACGATAAATGGCCAGTGCGTAGCCGTCTCCGGCGCAAGTGACGGCTCAATGAAGGTGTGGTATCTAGGTCCTCGAACCGAGTCCTTGAGCATGACACTGCCCGACCACGCCACGGGTGTTGAGACTGTTGCATGCACAAACGCTGGCGGGGATCCATTGTTCGTGACCGGATTTAGGGACGGCTCGGTCAAGGTATGGAAACTCGGCCGTAGAGGGCCGGGCTCGGAACAGTTCGAGCCGAACATGTTATTAGGCCACTTTTCTCGCCACGCTGGCGCGGTAACAGCGGCGGCCTGCGGCACTTTGGATGGAGCTCCCGTGGCGGTTACCGGGGGCACGGACAACATAGTGAGGGTATGGATGCTGCCTGACGGCGAGCTTCTCGGTGAGCATGAATTTCCAAGCGATATCTCTAGCATTGCGATCACGCGAGGCGCACTGGCTGTCTGCTATCGACCAGACCTTGCGGTGTTGAACTACCGCGGGTTAGATCAGGCGACTGAAGAGGATATGAAGGGATCGTGAGCGCGGATATCGTTGCTATTCATGGTATTCGGAACTATGCGAAGCGAAGCCCCGATGATGCTGCAACTCGTCTGGCTGCAGCATGGGCGGTAGAGCTGGGCTTAGCGCCCCAGCAATCGGACAGGATCGCCGCGGCGTATTACGCGCATCACCTTCGACTTGGGAACCAAGGTCCGGAAGACGACTTGGACGCCTTGGATGTGTCACTCGGTGGGTTGCCGCGGCAGCTTCTGGAAACCTGGATGGCTGAACTGGGCTGGGAGAGTACTGCTTCACAAGGGGGTGCCTTCGCTCCGATGCGACAATTGGCCAGTTCATTTGTCGAGCGGTATGGAGTGGACCGCCCGATCGTTGATCGCTTCCTGACAGCCTTCCTCGCCGAGGTTGTCGTCTATTTCCATCCCACCGATCCGACTCCGCGGCAAGCGGTCAGATCTACGGTTGGGTCAACAATCAGCATGCATCGACCGCGGGTAGTGATAGCGCATTCGCTCGGTTCTGTCGCATCCTACGAAGCCCTTTGGCAATACCCTGAGCTGAATGTCGAGCTTCTGATTACGATCGGCTCCCCGTTAGCATTCCCCGATCGAATCTTTCCGCTGCTTCAGCCCAGACCGACAGACGGCCGTGGCCATCGGCCGCCAGGCGTGAGGCGGTGGGTGAATGTTGCCGACACAGCCGATCTTGTCGCGCTGCCCAGACACCTCGATCGCTACTTCAACGGCGTCGAGCAAAACCTGGAACTCTCTGTCGGCCGGTTCTGTACACATTCGTCTGGCACTTACCTGAGAGACGCAAGAGTGCGAAGCCTCATTGAGACTGCGCTTGGGGAGTCGCGCCAACCGATCTCGCATTCCGACTACTAGACAACGAGAACACTGCTGACGCGGCGGTCAGGCGTTCGTCGGTGACCCGACCGTAGACCGCCTGAGTCATCCGTTCGGTGTGACCGTGCCAAGCCGCGACGACATCGGCGGCGATACCCGCTGCGCGCATCCGCGAGATATTCGAGTGCCGCAGCTTGCCCAGCGTGATCGCCTTGAGGCCAGCGGCCGCGCGCTGGGCGGCGAACTCGCGGCTGTAGTCGCGCACCGGCAGCGGTGTCCCGTCAGCCCGCGAGAGCAACAGTTCGGCGCCGGCCAGCGGTCGGCCGACGGCCAGGCGCTCGCGTAGGTGCACCGCACGCATGGCCTTGAGCATCGACAATTCACGCGGCGGCAGCGGCAGATCGCGGGCACTGCGGTCGGTCTTGGTCGGCACGATCCTATCGTGCCCGTTGACGTCGACCCGAGCCTGTCGGATGCGCAGCGCGCCGGTTTCGAGATCGACGTCCGACCACCTCAGCCCGCCGACCTCCTCGCGGCGCAGCCCGAGCAGCGTAAGCGCGAAGCACCCCGCGAGGCGATGCAGGGCAACGTGGTCGAGAAACGCGCCCATCTGCTTCGGTGACCAGATGTCATCGGCGGCGGTGGCGGTGATCGCCTTCTGCTCGGGTGAGTCGAGGTCCGCCGAGGGGTCGTAGGTGAGCCAGCGCATCCGCTTCGCGTGCGCCATCACCGACTTGAGCCGGACGATCGCGCGGCGCTTCGTGGCCGGGGCGAGTGCCTTGCCGCCCTTGCCATTGAGCGAGGCCGACCAGTCCGCAAGCGCAGCGGGGCTAAGCTTCTGGACCGGCACCGTGCCGAACGCCCGGCGGGCATAGGCCAGCGACTCGCGGTCAGCGCGCACGGTGTTCGGCCCGATGGACGAGTCGGCCTCGCGCAGCTTAAGCCAGTGGTCGGCGACCTCGTCGAAGGTCTGGGTTGACTTCGGTGCCCACGTCGCCGAGGCCCACTGCTGGCGCTGCTCGGTCACCCAGTCCTGCGCCGCCTTCTTGGTGGCGAACACCTTGGTGGGCCGAACCTGCTTGCCAGTCACCGGGTTACTGCCGAGGGTGGGCCGGGCGCGCCAGCCCTTGCCGTTCGGTAGCCGCTTGATCGAGTTGTCGGTGCGGTCACCACGTTTCGTGGCCCGGGCCTCGGTCGTCTCGTCGGTCATCGTCGGTTCTCCTGGTCGGTGATCACTTCTCGTTGTTGCGGTTGACGCCCTTTGGGCAATGGCTCGTCGTTCAACCAACCTTCGGCCTTGGCGCGCTTGAGCAGTCGGTCGACGGATGTCTTGCTGACGTGCAGCTGTTCGGCCACGTATGGGCGCACGGACAATCCCAAAGCAAGCGCCTTATTGGCGTGCTGCGCGGCCTCGAAGGCCGTAGGGACGGGGTTGTCGGGCTGGCTGAAGGTTTCGGCGACGTCGCCGACGAACGCTATGTTCCCGCCCCACCGCTCGATCCACTGCGCGGCGCTGTGAGCCAGACGGCGGAGGGGTACCGCCCGAATCGCGTCGTAGTCGACGGTCTGATTGTCGTCCGCGATCATCGTCAGCTCCGTCAACCGCGGGCCAGTTCGCTTGGATGTCGATACCCGCACGACGAACGTAAACGGGAAATCATGCAACCGTATGCGTACCCGGCTATTGGGATCCGGCGGTGGCCCGATACCGAGCGGGCCGCTGGAACGGTCGCCGTGGTCTGCTTCTCCACTCTTGACCGACTCGACATCACCGCGCTGCGGCTTGCGGGAGTCACCATCAAGATTTTTCATCCTGGTGACTTTACAGACTGGATAGTCACCATACAACTCGTACTCTGAGAACATGGAAACTAGCGCCACGGCCACGAACGCCCCCACATTGGACGAATTACGAAGTGGCCCTGCCACTCTCAGTATCGAGCAGGCCGCTCGCTACCTCGGCGTAAGCCGGGCTTACGGCTACGCGATGGCGCGTGAGGGGCGACTGCCCACGATCAAGCTCGGCGAGCGGCGCGTTCGTGTGCCCGCGCTGGCGCTGCTCAAGTTGCTGGAAGGTGCCGCGTGAGCGCGCCGCCGGGGGCGCTGACCGAAACCAGTCCTGGCCAGACAGATCGGGTCGCCGAGATCTTGGCGAGAATCGCCGCAGCGCCGACGCAGGCGGATGATGACATCGGCACCACCGACGGCGCGGCCGTACTTGTCCACGAGGCTGCCAACCTGGCCGTCCAGACAGCCTGTGGAATGACCGTTGAGCAAGCCCGTGAACTCACCGATGAGATCAAGGTGGACGAAGCCACCCTGTGGGACAAGGTCGTCCGCGCCTACACCGAAAGGGCGTGGCAAATCCTGGGGTACGAGTCGTGGGACACCTATTGCGCCGCCGAGTTTCGATCGGTTCGGTTGCGTCTGCCAATGGAGGAACGTCGGGACGTCGTGTGCTCCCTGCGTGAAGCCGGGCTGTCCATTCGGGGGGTCGCGTCAGCCATCGGGATCTCCGATCAGACCGTACAGCGAGACCTCAAGAATTCTGGTGTAGTGAATCACTACACCTCACCGGATGAGTTTGATGATCCGAGCGACGACGAGGTGGTCGAGGCGGCACCCGATCTCAGAGTGACAGGCACGGACGGCACGGTGTACCCCAGGTACAAGCCTGCCCCCACACCGTCTCCCGGCGGTAATTTCGCCTCCGTACTCACGCCGGTACGCAAAGCGTTGCGGGAAGTGCCGGACAAGGTACAGCGGTTCAATCAATTCACCGAAGACGAACTGTTCCGCGCTTGGTTCGCTGAAAAAGATAGTCGTGTCACAGATATCCGGCGCGAGATCACCAGGGCCATTGCGCAGTTGCAGATGATGGACGAGCGGATTCAGCAGATAACCGCGGAACGCCGAAATACCCACGGGTAGAACGCATAACAACATCAATAAGTCAGCCGCAGCCTTTAGAGAACTCTGCATCGTGGCTCCGTAACGTCGACAGAGGCAACCACATCGACCCTAAGAAGAATGGAGATGCGCCCGATGACCGCCCTCACCGTCACGTTCACCAACCCCGACGCTCTGTTCCTGCCTAGTCACGTAGCCGAGCACCGGCACATGTCCGAGAATGCCTTGGCCCAAGAGCGTTTCGCCGGGACCGGCCCCTGCTACGTCAAACTTGGCCGCCGCGTCTACTACAGGGCATCTGATCTAAAGGCGTGGCTGGACGCCAACCTCATCAAGCCGGAACCGTCACTGCCGCAACGTGACTGATGCTAATTCAACGATGCCGCCGGATACCGCGCTCGCCTAGCGCTATGTACCCGGCGGCATCCCCACCAACGACAGCCCGGCCCCGCCAAGAACCGAAGCCATGACCCCAGAAGAGGGACCACACCATGAAGGATAACCCGCAAGCGGGCAACCAGGCCGCCGCTGACGAGCTCATCTATGCCAGAGCGGCACCGCTGTACGTCGAGCGCGGCTGGACAGGTGTGCTGCCCCTTCCCATTGGCAAGAAGTGGCCCCCGCCGAAGGGCTACACCGGGGAGAACGGCAGGGTGCCGACTGCCGACCAGATTGAGCTGTGGCTCACGGCTAAGCCCGGTGGCAACGTCGCGCTGCGGATGCCCGATAGCGTGGTGGGGATCGACGTTGACGCCTACGGCGGCAAGACCGGCAATCGCGCCCTCGGCGAGGCCGAATCCCGTTGGGGCGAGCTGCCGCCCACGGTGCGCTCGACCGCGCGCGAGGACGGCACGAGTGGCATACGGCTGTTCCGCATCCCGGCGGGCACAAAGCTGCCCGGCATGATCAAATTCACGCTGGACGACGGCAGCATGATCGGCGACATCGAAATCATCCAGCGCCACCACCGCTACGTCGTTGCCGAGCCGTCGCGGCATCCGCAAGGGGGCAATTACCGATGGCTGCAACACGACGGCGAGCGTGCCGAGATACCGGCGGTCGACGCGCTGCCCGAGTTGCCCCTGGGCTGGTTGAAGGGTCTGGCCGAGCTGTCAGGTACCGAGACGCCGCGCACAGACCGTGATCAGCGCGCGAAGAATAACGATGACGCCGCGCGGGATGAGACTGACGCGGAGGAGGTCTCCGCCCAGGAGGCTGCGGTGCTTGATGCGCTGACCGAGGGGCCGATGTCGCCGACGGTCGTGGCATGGCTGGCACGGGCGATCGACGCCTGCGGCGGCACCAGCCGCTACGACCACATGGTCAAGTTGACGCTGGCGGCGCTGCGGCTCGGGCGGCAGGGTGAGCCGGGCGTGCGGGCTGCGCTGCTGGCAATGCGGAGCGTTTACGTCGATGCGGTTGCCGACGCCCGCGAAGGTGGTCACGCCGCGGCGGTCAAGGAGTTCGGCCGGGCCGTGTCGGGTGCCGGTGCCGTGCTGTTGTCCGGTGACTTGACCGCCGTCTGCTTCGGGTCTCAAGCGGAAGGGGTCGAGGAGCCCGACGAAGACGATGCCGTCGAGCAGGTGCGCGCGCTGTTCGTGGCCGAACCGCTGCCCTTGGCGGTGGAAAATCTCCCGCCCTTCCCCATTACGGCTCTGCCGCCTGTGCTGGCCAACATGGCGACCGCCGTCGCCGCCGAGCATGATGTCGACCCCGCAATGCCCGTGGTGTTCGCCCTCGGCGCGGTGTCGGCGGCGCTCCAGGGACGGCTGGTGATCCAGCCTTACGCCGAGGGTTCCTGGCGGGAGAACGGCTCGCTTTACGTCCTCGGCGTCACCGACACTGGCGAACGCAAGAGCCCGGTGATGGCGACGATGTTCACCCGTCCAATCAGCGCCGTCGAGGACGAGCTACACGCGCTAAGCCAGCTCGGTGAGCCGGTGCCCGTCGAGGTCGATGACAACGGCCATCCCGTCGAGCTGATCATCGACGGAGAAAGCTGGGGCGTGGTGATGACGCCGGGGGGCGAGGAGACGCCAGATGGTCCGCTGCCCCGGCTGCTCGCAAGCGACGTCACGCCGGAAAAGCTGGCCGACCTGATGGACGCCCAGGGCGGGGTGATGTGCCTGGCCGACGCCGAAGGGTCCGCCTTCGACATGATGCTGGGCCTCTACAACCCGAACGCCCCGGTCAACCTCTACCTGTGTTCCTACACCCGCGAGGCGGTGAACATCGACCGCAAGAACGGCGGCTCGATCCGGCTGCGTGAGCCGTCGCTGACATTCTGCCTGGCAACCCAGCACGACGTGTGGAACCGGGTCATGGCGACGCCCCGACTGGTGAAGAAGGGGGTGACCGCCCGGTTCGCCGTCGCCTACACCGAGACTCGCCGGTCGCGGTTCGCCCGCCGGAAGGCAACGGCGATCAACGATCGCGAACCGCTCGGGCAGCCCGTTCCGCCGACGGTCGCCTCGGCGTACTTCGGTCTGCTCTACGGCCTCGGCCTCCACATGCGCGAGCGGCCGAACAGCACTATCCTCCTGACCGCTGAGGCGGAGTTGCGGGTGCGCAGCTACGCGGGCATCCACGGCGAGTTGGACGTGCGGATGCTCGATGGCGACGGCGACCTCGGCGGGGAGATCGCCGGATGGGCGGCGAAGTCGGGCGGCCGCATGTTGCGCACGGCGCTGATGCTGCACATGGCCGAGCACGGGCCCGACGGATACCGCTACCAGGTGAGCGCTGAGACCATCGACCGGGCGATCATCATCGAGGAGTGGTTTATCGCCAACGCCCGCGCCGCTCACGGCATGGTCAGCGGCGACGGTGCCAGCGGTGAAGCAGCAAGTGCCGAGGAGGTCAAAGCCATCGCCGGCTGGCTGATCCGCCAGCACAAAGCGGAGCCGACGCGGTGGGCGCACACCCCGATGCCGCTGCGACACGTAAACCGCAACCTCACGCCCAAGAAGCTTCGCCAGGCTCCGCTGATTTGGTCGGCGATACAGAAGTTGACCGCGCTGAACTACGTCGTGCAGACCAAGGTTGGAAAGCAGGCGGCGGTGTACCTGCATCCCGATCTGTACTGACTTCAGCGACCAGCCGCCCGCGTCGACCTTCACTCGTCACGGGTGGCCGTCGATGGTGAGGGACGGCTCTAGGCGCATGGCGAGGTGTCGCCCCGTGTCGCCCCGGTGTCGCGCAAGTGTCGTCCCTACCGAAACCGGTCGAGAACAGTGAAAACGCTCGAAGCGTCGCCCATGTCGCCGCACCTGGTGTGTGTCAATGTGGGTATCGCCCCCATCGCCCAGTGATGCAGGAAACGTATCTATCTAGATCCAGCGACCTATCTCCCGCGAGCGGGGTGACAGTCCGACGAGGGCAACGCCCGACCAGCCCTGTGGGGACGACAGGGGCGACACTTGTACGATCTGCCGAAGTGGGGGGTGGTTCACGCCGAGGCGACAGTGGGGCGACGGTGGGGCGACATCGAGCGACAGCGGTAAAAACCCTTGAAGCGGAGTTATTGGGCAAAGCGACCGGCGCGCCGCCGCCATCCGGCGAGCGCGAAAAATCGTTGCACCCTATTGCGGTAGGAATGCGGTATGGCTCCAACGATGTCGAGGCACGCTAGCCAGGAGCGCGCCGCCGAGGCGTTCCAGTTACGCGCGTCGCGGTACTCCTGGCGAGAGATCGCCGACCGACTGGGCTACCGCTCCATTGGGGCGGCGCAGTCCGCCGTCAACCGTCACGTCGAGCGGCTGCGTCGTGAGCCGACGTCCACCTCGGTCGAGTCGCACAAGTTCGCCATCGAGTCCCGCACCCGCGCCATGACCGCCCGCTTCACGGCGGCACTCACGGCGGGCGACGACGACACGCTGATCGCCCTAAACCGCGAGATCGTACGCAACGAGGCTGAGCTGGCCAAGATCGGCGGTCTCTACGAACCCGAGCGCGTCAACGTCCACGTCACCCAAAACCCTTCCGCGATCATCGCCGACGCCCGGCAGCGGCTTCTGTCGGTGGTCGACGCCGAGGTGATCGACATGCCGACGACGAAGGAGATCGCAAGATGATCGAGATAACCAAGCACGACGCCATCAACGCGGCGCTGTCGGTCGCCGAGGACGTCGCCGAGGGGCGGCTGGCAGTGGACGACCTGGAGCAGCAGGCGGTGACCGAACTGCGCGCACTGATCGGCACCGTCGTCGGGCCGGATGATCCGGCCTGGGGCGTGCAGGCCGACGTCGCCCGTCACGCCATCGCGCTGGGCGCTCTGACCGCCGACGAACTGAGCGAGTGGGCGGCAGTGATGCGTAAGCCAGCCGGCGAGTCGATCAGCGAGTCCGACCATGACGAGACCCTGCCGAAACCGGAGTCGTTCACGAATGAGGAGCCGACTGCGGAGGAGGCCGGATAAATAAGGCGCGAGTACGCGCCTTGCTTAGTCAGCCAGACCTTGCCCATTGGATGACTTGATCAACGACCGCTCGGATCGACGGCATCTGCACACCTTCGAAGGTGAGGGCGTGCACAACGCGGCGAACGCCGTTACCGGTGGTGATGTCCAACCCGTATCGTTCGTGCGCGAAAGACTTCCAGTTCACCGAGTCCGATGCACCCTTTCCGGTTGCCTCGCGGCATTCCGCCACCAGTTCCTTCCACTCGGGGAACGGACCCCTGAGGACGTGCGTCCGGACGCCGTCGACGGGAAGCGCGAACAGCAGGTCGTCCTCGGTCACCCCGAACACGGTCGGGGTGGGCAGCCCCCGATCGGTAAAGAGTTTGAGCAACCGGCTGACCTTAACCTCCTCGCTACTGCGCTTGCTATTGGACCTTGTGCCCATGGTGGTTGGTTCGGTGGCGTCCGTGAGGATGCCCATCTTGATTCCCAGCCGGGTGGTCAGCTCCGAGTCGATCAGTCCTTGGAGGTTTCTGGTTCCGTGGATCGGAATCATCGTCACCCCAGCAGCGTCGAGCGAGGGGCCGGCGAATTCGTCCAGCACCGCGACGTCGAGAGGCCCTTCCACAAAGAGGATCGCCCGATGCAACGACAGCGTAGAGGCTGGGTGCATGCCGATCTCTTCGGCGAGATCCTGAAGAAGCGGCGTAGCCGAGCTGGGCAAGGTGCGCACGGTGGTTGTCCACTTGTCGGGCTCCCGGGTGACGTGAACCAGTGTCGTTGTGTCGCTCGAGGCTCGGAGGAACTCCTCGTGGTGCGTCGCCGTCACGATATTGAACCCGTAGCCGACCAATTGTTCGCACCACCGCACGATGCTGCCGACCGCAGAGGGGTGTAGGTGCGCCTCGGGCTCGTCGAAGAACACCACATATCGCGAAAAGGTGCCGGGTGCAGCGTCTTTCAGGGATTCCACGCTCGGACAGTCCCCCATGATGCGGAGGGCTAATTGAGCGGCGACACCGATCCAGCGCAAGGTCCCCCGCCCGTAACCGAATAGCTCGTGTCCGGGTCGCTCATCCCACAATTCAGCAAGCTCATAGTCTTCGACGAGGTCGTCTGAATGGTCCGGGTTCCGCGGATCCCGATAGTCGACGCATATTTTCGGCGGAACTTGCCAATCCAGACTTGGGAAGCGGATTTTTGCGCCGATCGAACCGTCAATGAAGTCGGGAAGCAGCTCTGTCGCCAGTCTTCCGAATCGCTGAATTCGCTCTAGGATCAACGGGTTCAGCCGCCAAGCTGGCACCGAATCGCCAATGTCGATCTGCTCAAGCCAGGGCTGTCGCCCACTGCTCAGAAAGCCCCACTCGGGCTGTTCCCCGTGCCCGTAGACGCACACCGCCGCCAGTTGCTCCGCTACGCGCTCGTCCGCATCCAAGAAGTCCCAGTCGAGATAGACAGATTCGGGCTTCGGTCCGGCTACACTAAAACCCGCGCAGTGCTCACGCTGCTTCATCGACTCCTCGTGGTCAGCCCAAGGATCGAGCGTGTCCGATTTCTCGTCACCTTCACTACGATGGCTGTTCCCGCCGAGCGCCCCAGAGAAGTAACGGCTCGGGTCTACGAACATCAACGCCGGGTCGTCCCCCCAGCTATCGCTGACATAGGCTACCTGATCAGGCGGCAGCGCCGGAAAGTCCGTGTCGTGCAGCCATTCCACCTGATGGCGGACGACGTGAATCTCGTCGTCGGACGGGAGCTCATCGACGAGTTTGAAGAAGACCGCGCCACTTCGTTGCGTCAAGTTGTGACGGCTTACGGTGCGGATGCCCGGCGTCCGTTGCGGCGGCTTGATGTGGGGGTCAGCCATCCGCTCGGGCGCAAGAGTCCCAAAAAGTGCTTCGAGGACGCTGGTCTTGCCGACATTGTTCCTACCGAAGAGGACCGTGAAAGGGCCGAGCCTAAAGTCGAGGAAATCAATGGACCGGTGCCGCGCGATCACCGCCCTGTGCAGTCTCACCCCCGCTACCTCTCTCTCGACCGACACGGCGCCCCGAACGGTTTACAACAAAGTAGCTGTCGCTCCGTCGTCGGAGGCCGAGAGCTTTGACTTGTCTGTGCCGCCGAGACACAAGCACGGCGTCGCTGGCCGCCTCCCGCCTCACCGGCACCATACTTCCACCCGCTCCCACAGCTCCGACTCAGGATTGGGTGAGCTGAAGGAGTTGCCCGACTCTTGTCGGCAATCACTGTGGCGTAGCACTTCACAAGGACCGAGCATGTCATCGCGGTCGTCGCTGCACCCTGTTGTGCTTGCCTAGGGACTATGCGTATTCGAGGTTGCCAGAAGCTTCGGTGGTGGATCCCGGAGCAGTGCTCGTGACGGTTCGGCGCAGGATCGACTTCCTGCCTGACTACTGCCCGCGTTGTAATCCGCTTGGGCATCACGCCGACAGCCGGATTCGCCTGGCCTCGCTGACTGAGCCGACCTCCATCACCCCAAGGGGCAAAAAACGCCCCGTGTGCGAATACCGCTGCGATGGCTGCGGCCATCAGTGGCGGCGGCCTGACCTGTGGACCGCCGAGGAGGCCGGTCTCGACCCCAAGCAGCGAAAGGTCGCGCGACCGTGACCGTCGACCCCATCACCGCGCTGTCCGCTGTCCGCGCCATCGAAGCGGCCCGGAGACGGCAAAGGGCTTCCGCTCCCGCCGAACTGGCCCGACGACTCGAACCGGGTTTCGTTGTCACACCGACAATTCGGCTGCTGTCGGACATCGCTGTGCGATCGGTGACGGAGCCGGATCAGCGCGACGTTGTGACCTGCCCGCCGAGAACTGGAAAATCTCGGCTGTTGGCGATTTGGGCAGTGGTATGGGCGCTGATGCGCGATCCCGACCTTCAGATCGTTTTGGTGAGTTATAGCGACGAACTGGCTCAAGCCCACAGCCGCGAGGCGCGCCAGCTCATCAACGAGCACGCGGATTACCTCGGCATCCGGCTCTCACCCGATAAGACGGCGGTGGGTCGTTGGCGGGTCGACGGACGCGCGGGGGGCCTGCTAGCCACCGGTATCAATTCCGGCGTGACCGGCTTCGGTGCCGACCTCCTGGTGATCGACGACCCGGTGAAGGACGCTGTTGAGGCCGACAGCGCCGCGCACCGCCGCCGTGTCATCACCGAATACCGCTCGACGCTGGCGACCCGTCTTCACCCCGGCGGCAGCACGCTGTTGTCGATGACCCGCTGGCACGAACGCGATCTGGCGGGCGAGTTGCTCGACGCCGAGCCCGATATTTGGACCCACACCAATGTCCCAGCGGTGGCCGAGACCGGCATCCCCGACGCGCTAAGCCGCACGCCAGGAACGCCAATGACTTCGGCGCTGGGCTACACCGCCGACCACTTCGCCGCCGCCCGGCGCACGTCCGGCGAGCGCGCCTGGTTCGCTCTTTACGAGGGCGTCCCCTCGGCACCCGAGGGCGGGCTCGTGAAGCGCGAGTGGCTCGATGGCTGGCGGCTGCCTACCGCACCGTTGGGACCAATCAAGACTGTTGTCGGTGTTGACCCGTCGGACTCCGGGTCCGGCGACAGCTGCGGCATCGTGGCGGCCAGCATGAGCCGTGCCGGCGTTGTGGCGGTGATCGCCGATCAGTCCGCTCCTATGACCTCGGACCAATGGGCAAGGACAGCAGTCGATCTAGCGGTTGATGTCGGGGCGTCGGAGATCGCGGTGGAGGGCTTTGCCGCTCGCGAGACGTACCAGCGGGTGGTGAAGGACGCCCTTCGGCGCGCCAAGCTAAACCGACCCATCAAAGTGACTACCTGGCCACCGAAGGGCAGCGGGCGAGGCGGCGGTGACGCGATAGCCCGGTCGGCGGCGCTCCTCCAGGGCCTCGAAACGGGCACGACCCGAATTGCTGGACACCTGCCCGCCCTGGAAGGCGCAGCAGTCGCCTGGCAGGCCGGGCAGCACCAGCCCGATGCCCTTGCGGCCCTCGTCGTAGCCCACGACGTGCTGGTGCACTCCGTCGGTCATCAGGTCCATATCGTCTCGCCGCTCGACGTGGAGCGCCGCGCCCGCGAAGGCAAACTGCCTCCGCCCCCAGTCTGGATGCGCCGCCGAATAGGCGGCTAAACGAAGCGGTATAGGGCGCTGCGTATGGCACCTAGGCGACTCATAGTGATAGGACGAATCTAGGACACTCCCGCTCATCCGGCATAGGGTTGGCAAACAACGCACGTGAGGTGAGATGCATGCTTGGCCAGGTGTGCTCATGACCACAGCAACGGCGCGAAGACGACATCGTGACCACACTAGCGGAGTGGTTGGTCGAAACGATACGCCGCGCTGATCGCCGATCTCACCAAGCTCGACCGCAAGGTGGCCGACCGCGAGCTGGCTGACCGATGTTGGCCGCACAGCTGGTCGAGAAGCTATCGACGGCGCTGGCCCGGTGGGACGGGCGCGGCCCGACCGAGGACGACATGCTGCACGCGGGCAAGAAGCTGGCCAGCGCGGCGACGTCCGTGCTGCTGACCTAGGACGCCTAATGGTAGTGCGAATTGTCGGAGGTTAATCGGGGTGACTACGTCTTTCCGCTCATGCCTTTGGTGGCGGACCGAAGGAACTCGACTACTTGTTCTTTCTCGGACTCTGCCAGCTTTCGGATCCGGTCGAACGCGAAGTCGACCTTGCTCCGCTGTCGGTAGCCGCTTTCGAGCCATGCCATCAGTGCTGCCTTGTCTGCTGCTCCGAGCTGCTTGACGGCAGCCATCACCTCGGCGAGGTTCTCTGGATTGGGCGGGGTGTCCCCGACCGGTTCATTGCAGCGAGCGCACTCTGTCTGCAGGTTGTCGGGGCTGGCCTCGCCATACCGGGCCTCTGCCCTCCTATGCCCAAGGGTCAGCCGCGCCGCCGTGCCGGGCTCTCCTGGGTAGGGCTCACCCGCGCCCACGCCGCAGATGACGCAGCGGTTGTGGTCTCTTTCGTAGACTTGTCTGCGCACTGCAGCCGAGATATTCGGCCGCCGAGTCTGCTCGCCCAGCCACAGCCTGTTCCCTTTTTCTTGAAGCACGTAGGTGTCAACCGCCTGACCGTACTGGTCTTTGTAAGAGGTGAACCGCCAGCCCTGCTTTCTGAGATTGCGGAGGCGGCGGTTGAGATGTTCGGCTTGCTCGGGCGTGTCTTCCTCGCCGAGTGCCTCCCGTAGTTGCCGCATTGTGAACGTGCCGCCGACGTCAACGTTGAAGTACAGATACGCGGCGATCCGCCGCTCGCCTCCGAAAGGCCGCTTGGTTCCGGGAGCTATCCGCAGCTTCCACCATGCGATGTCGCCATAGAACCGGGATGGCTCTTCGCCGTCGTTCGCGTCGTCGGTCACGGTGGCAGCGTCGCAAACCCGAGTTACCGATGTCTCTCGCAACTGGCATCAGTTACGCCGTTGATAGGCATTCGACGCGAACCAGCGATCGCTGGGCGGCCCGCACCTGGCCTGTAGCCGTCGGGCAGACTCACAACGTGGCGGACCATCTGTCGTCCCAGGGGCGGTCGCGGAACATGGCCGCGATCCGCTCGATGAACACCAAGCCTGAGCTAGCGCTGCGGAAGGCCCTCCGCGATGTTGGAGCGACGGGCTACCGGCTCCACCGCAAGGACATTCCCGGTCGGCCTGACATCGCCTTTATCCGCTGGAAGGTCGCGGTGTTCGTTGACGGTGTGTTCTGGCACGGCCACCCTGACCACTGGAATCCCGAGACCGCGTCCTCGGACTACTGGCGCACGAAGATCGCCCGCAACATCGAGCGTGACCGTGCCGCCGACGCGGCGTTGCGCGACATAGGCTGGTGCGTCGTGCGGATATGGGACCAGGACGTCAAAGCGGACATCAGCGGTTGCGTCGACCGCGTGCGGCGGGCCCTCGCCGCGGGCGGCTGGGAGTCCCCGCGCAACCCGTCACGCGACTGAAGGCAGCCGCTTCCTTCCGGGTGCTCTGATCGCCTTCTTGATCTGCTCCCCGACAGCCCGAGCGACCGGGGGTGGGAATGCGTTGCCCACCTGGCGGTAGGCGTTGGTCTTACGCCCAACGAACTCCCACTCGTCGGGGAAGCCCTGAAGCCGGGCAGCCATGCGGACGGTCAGCCGGGGGAGGCCGTTGTAGCCCGGCTCGGGTGCCTGCTCGGCGATGGTCTTGCCGTCTACGCCGAGGGCGAGCCAGGCTTGCCGCGCGCGGCTCGGTCCCAGGTCCGGCCCGCCGTGCTTCTTCGAGCCGCCGACCAGGGTGGGGGCCACGGTGTTCGCCTTATGCGCCCAGCGGTCGGCACCCTCCCAGCCGTTGGCTGCCATCAAGTCTTTGAGCGCTTCCCCGACCGTCTGCGCGGGCTCCTTGGACGGCTTCGGCCACTCGAACTCGCGCAGCCCTTTCTGGATGGCCACCATGATTACGCGCGGGCGGAGCTGCGGAACGCCGTAGTTGGATGCGTTTAGCAGTCGCCAGGACGGCTCGTATCCCAGATCGCGGAGGCGCTTGTTAACGCCTTCCCGGTAGTCCGCGAAAACTGGATCAAGCAGGCCGCGCACGTTCTCGAGCATCACGGCTTTGGGCTGGAGCACCTCGGCGAGGTCGAGGGCGCGGGGGAATAGGTCGCGATCGTCGTCGGCGCCCAGCTGGTGTCCAGCCTTTGAGAATGGCGGGCAGGGCACGCCTCCGGCCAGGAGGTCGACACCGACAAGGTTGGGGTCAGGCTCCCAGCCGTGCAGGTCGTCCTCTTCGACGCCCCACTCCGGATGGTTGGCCCTCAGCGTCGCGCAGGCGTGCGGGTCGATCTCGACAACAGCACGGTGAGTGAAGCCCGCTCTGTGAAGGCCCAGGGCCTGACCGCCCGCGCCTGTGCAAATCTCGACCGAGGTCAGCGCCACATTGGTCCCTTCCGCCACACCTGGCACAGTATCGGCGAAGTCCGACAGGGCGACTCTATCGCCGGGCCGCTTTGCACCCACGCAACGACGCGCCTGGCTCGGTCGCTGCTCGGTGCGCCGGACGCCGAGGATCACGCGCGTCAGGCGGGCACGGGGTCGACGACTCGGGCGGGGGTTTGCTGCGCGGCCCATGTGCCGTACATCGCGGGTGAATCCCGAAAGGGAGCCACGCTGAGGGTTCAGTCTGTGTTTGATTTCCACTTGCCAGTTCCCTGTCGGTGGCCTGCCTTAACATCCCTCTTGAGTTGTGAGGCTTCGGGACGTTCGGGGGATTCGGCGGGAATGACGGCTAACGGTGTGCGTCCCCGCGTCGTGCTCGGCATTGCCGACGAGGAGGGGGCGCCGCTCACTGCCGCCCCCTTCGCCGCGGCGTTCCTGCCTCTCGGATCATTGCTCAGGCGTTACCTCGTAAGGCTTGAAGGCCGTCAATTGGTCGTTGCGCTGTCGGTGCCGTGCCGCGATTACGTGGCAGCTCTCATTGGGGCGGGTTGGATGTTGTCAGCTCCGGCGCCCGAGCTCGACCGACCGATCGACGTCTTCCACCGTGCCGAACGTCATACATATCTCCGCGCCGTGACCGAGAAGAAGGTTGTTACGGGCGTTTTTTCCAGCCTCGACGAGACGAGAACACCTCCCCGCGTCATTACAGGGGGAAAGAACCGGACGGTGGATTGGTACAAGGCTGTCGCGGTGCTCGACGATGCGTGCGACAGCATTGAGAGTGATGTTCCCGAGCCTGGGTTCCTCGCAGGTCTGACCGGAGCGGCAACGACGTGGCTCCAACGAATAGCTTCTCCTCCAAAGGATTTAGTGCTTGTTGGCACATCGAAGTGGTTGCGAGAGGACCTTGCGTCGCGGTTAGGAAACGCTGCGGTCGAAGGCGCGGCTGGCACCGCGCTCGGAAACTACGTGTTGCCGATTAACGACAAGGCGGCCACATGGGCGACTCCCATCGTTTCTTCCGCGCGAATGCGGGAAGGCGATGAAATCCCCTCCGGGCGCACTATGGCTGTCCTCGATGGCTACGGCGCGGTCAAACACCTGAATAACATCACAGTCCCGATTATCGTCTGTGTGATCGACAGGTCCATTGCTGACGACTCAGCTGCCGAGTTGGTCGTGCAGGCGCGCGTCTCGAACACCCGTCCGATTTCCATCAAGGAAGATCTCCGTTGGCAGCCTCCAATCGGGGTCGAAGCGCTGGCTTTTACAGGGGCGCTATGAGTCGCATCCACGATGTGATTCGGCGGTACGACGCCTGCAGCGCCGTACTAAAAAACGGTGTTGAGATTTTGTCAGTCGGTGACCCAGCTGGGGCGCAACTCAACGCTGCCGTTCGGCGCATCCTGTTTCACGTAGACGACGACAACCGCGACGTTTGGGAAGACCTTATTCGAGCAGCGAACGCAGTGCGCTGGCGCCGCATGACGCAACCTCAACCGAATGCGTTCAACCCGGCGTTGGGCGACGCAATCACTGCGGTCGTGCGCCAGGGGAAACTCCTGCACGGCTTCGTAAGTGACAACTGGTTGGTCGAAAAGGTTGTGGATGCGACAGCAGCGGTGAGTGAGACCGATTCGCCCGTCGGCGCGGAGCTGTTGCGCTCGATTACCGACGTCGGGACCGACTCGTGCGTTGTCGTCGCCAGCACGGGTTCCGCGCGCGCGGGCATAGATGGATGGCTTCAGCAATTCGGTATCAAGGTGGTCGTCGCCGCTGAGCTTGACGAGTTAGGTGCGCAAATTGAGCAGGCATTTGTAGTCGGGCCACCTGCCTTCTTCTCGCCGTCGGTCGTTACTGCGCCAGCAACAAAGGCAATCAGTTTCGTTATGCCGGCATGGTTCCGTAACCATACGGTCCCGACGTCCAGCCTTGCGTCGCAAGCTGAGGGCGGCATCGCAATCGGCGCAAAGGTATTTACGATCGGCGATGTTGCTGAGCCCCCGCTCGAGGTTTCCGAAACAGCAGAGGTCGAGGACACGTATTACCCGCAATTTGTGTGGGGGACCCGAAAATCCGAAGACCGGGAACCGGAGAGCGACGAAGTCGAAGCCTGGAAGATTCTGCTTGCCGGGGGGCTCGCCCTCTGGCTCGACGACGGCGAACGGATCCGGTCACTTGATCCGCGCCAGCCGGAAGGCGATCTGGTCAGCTACGAAGCGGTCGATGACGTACAGCCTGGTACCTACTTGGTGCTCCGGGAGGGAGCGACGGAGCATGGCGCGATGTACGAGGCTGCCTTGGCTTCTGTCGGGTCGCGGGCTGCGGGCATTGTCGCGACGCAGGCACAATGGAAGAAAGCGCTTGCGGACCGCCTTGAGCAGGACGGTGCTAAGCGTTTAATCGAAGAGCTCAAGAAGCGAAATATCTCCTCCGCCACGCGCGTACGAGCGTGGACTGAGCCGACACTGATCTGCCCGAGGCAGGAGGAGGCCCTCGCGGCTCTGCTGGAGTCTCTCGGTATCCCGCTGCAGCCGACTTACGGGAACGCCCTGAGACTCCGGCGGGCGCTCTACCAGGCAAGCGCTGACCTACGGCAAGAACTCGAAACGGCGGTCGGCATGGCGGACTTAAACGCCCTGCAGCGCGAGGGACTAATGCGTCTCGAGCTCCAGCGAGAGGGCTTCCGCGGCATGATCGTCGCACGTGTGCTCGCGCGCGCACCCTTTACCGAAATTGTTCTGCGCCGCCAGACCCGCGTGCCGCTGCCAGATAAGGATGCCCAGTGGCTCGAATGATTCCGGCATTCTTTCCGGCGGACGCGCCGCCCGGGGAGAAGATGCTTTACCAGGCGTTCGCGCGAAGTAAGGACACCGACGAGTGGACTGTGCTGCACTCGCTCGGCATCGCAGAGCACGTGAAGAAACCCGAGGGCGAAGCGGATTTCGTCGTGATAGCGCCTAACCTTGGCGTGCTCATCATTGAGGTGAAGTCCCACGACTACATCCACTTCGACGAAGGCGTTTGGTATCTGGGCAGCCAGAAACCGGACACACGCGGTCCTATCAAGCAGGCAAGCCAGGCTAAGCACTCGATCCGTCAGTACTTGGAGCGCAAGCAGGTCGAGCTGCGGTCCGTACCGATAATCAGTGCAGCCTGGTTCACCGCGGTACGCGCTCGCACGTCACTCCCCAAATCTTCGGAATGGCACAGCTGGGAGATACTGGATTCGGAGGATCTCAAGAATGATCCGATCGCCGCGGTCCGCAGAACCTTCAAGGCCGGAACCGCTCATCTTGAATCAACCTTTCCGGGTTTTTCCTACGGCGGCGTGGGTCCCGATTTAACGAGTGCCAACCGCATCGCGCTGCTCCTGCGCCCGAACTTCGAAGTTGGTGTCGTCGCTGGTGATTTACGTAGTGCGCGCGACAGTGAATTGGTTCAGTTCGTCGAGGAGCAATACGACGCGCTCGATTCCATGGCTGACAATCGGGCCGTTTTGTTCACCGGACCTGCTGGGTCGGGAAAGACCTTTCTCGCTATGGAGGCTGCGCGTCGCGAACTTGCAATGGGCAACCGCGGCCGCCTGATCTGCTTCAATAGCCTTCTCGGCACGCGGCTGTGCGCAGATGTCCCGAAAGATCCGAAACTCACCGTAGGCACTTTCCACCGGCAGATGCTGACGCTTGCAGGATTGAGCCCACCGGCGGACGCAGACGCTGACTTCTGGAATCGTGAACTTCCGGAGTGCGCTTTCAGGGCTCTAGTGGAGGCGGGGGATGACGCCCAATTGGACTTTCTGATCGTCGACGAGATCCAAGACCTCGCGACTGAGCCGTACCTGGACGTACTTGACCTCATGGTGAAGGGTGGGCTCAGGGCAGGGCGCGTTCTTCTGTTTGGGGACTTCGAGCGCCAGGCAATTTATGGGGAGGCCGACGGGCGCCAACGAGTCCGGGAACGAATACCTCATCTCGCGTCCAGCAAACTAGTCATGAACTGCCGGAACCTACCCCGTATCGGCTACACGGTCAACATGTTCAGCCATCTCAAACCGGGATACCAGAGGTTCCGGCGCGAAGACGACGGGGTCAATCCGGTCTGGGTTAAGTATCGCCGAGGCGATGATCAGTCCCAGCTCCTCCGCGAAGCCGTTCAAGCCCTGCGTGACGACAAGTACGAGCTGAATGAAATTGTTGTGCTCAGCCCGCTTGCGACCAATTCAGTTGCAGCCTCGACGACTGATCCCTGGCTACGGCAGGTGCTGAAACGAGCAGACGGACAGACGCGGAAGCGGGGGGAGCTTCACTACTCGTCGATTCACGCCTATAAGGGGCTCGACGCGCCGGCGGTCATCATCACAGACCTCGATAACCGGCTTGTTCCAGACTTCGAGTCAATCATGTACGTAGGTCTGACACGGGCGACTGATCGCTTATACGGCTTGGTTGAGGCAGGGACGGGACTAGCGGGGATGGAGGCCAAGCTGTGAAAGGCGTAGAGGCGAGGACGATTGTCGAGGCAGCGGTGCGTCGCGAACTCTTCGGGCCGGCACCAGGAGAGGGTCCGGTCGGCACTGCGATTGATTGCTCGGGAGGAAGCCTCAATTTTGAGGCTCAGGAAGAGACCAAGGGTCCTTTCCATGATCGCGACACCTTCGAAGAAGTGCTCACGCGCTCCGATCCGCTCCGTCGCTACGGCATCGGTGTTCTCTACAGCGGAGCTACTCCCGCTAGTGGCGGTCCCGAGGAAGACCCAGTGGTAATTCCAGGGCTCGCTGAAAGTGAAGACAATCCGGAGCAGCCGCCGCCAGAAATAAAGGGTCCATTGCGACAGGATGAAGCCGATTCGGACGATTTCGACCTGTCGGACGCGAACCGGCGGAAGCCGTCAGCCATGGCAATTTCGTTCAAAGTAAGGGTGCACGAAGGCGGTTCGCTGAGGGTGCGGGTCACGGGCGCGTATTACGACCGTGTCCGAGTGACAGCTCCGGACACACCGGAGCTCACCTGGTGGGTCCGCCGCCCATTCACCATCGAGGGCACCGCCGATTGGTCGGCCTTGTTACGCGATAGAAGGCGCGCGCGCGTAGTGACGGCCCCGGTCATCGGTGAGCCGAAGATTGCACCACGAATCGTGCCGTCAGTCACGTTGTTTAACCGAGCCGTTCCGAATGAACGGGAGCCTGACCTTCGCCTCGTGACGATTGCGGTCGTCAATGACGTCCAGGGCACCGGACCTGGCAGCGCTTTTTTTCAGCTCGGTTTCACCGTCGAGGCTGCCGGTGGGCTGAAGATCGAGCCTTATCCGGACGTAGAGCAGCCAGATAGCGATGAGGAGGAGCAGTCCATCGCGCTCCTTTATCGGTATAGGCGCACCTTTGCCATAGGGCATGGGTGCGCGGCGGACTGGAGCGAAGTTCTCACGCCTAACGAGTTGATCCCCTATGTGCAGTCCGTGAGTGCAGACGCTATGCCCGCGTACGAGGTCACGAGCCTCACTCCTGACGTCTATGAGGAGCACACCGACGGATCGCGCACATCTGTGAGCGTCAGCATGGAAGAACTGTCGCTTGGCTCGGATGAGGGACGAGCCCAGGTTGAGAAGGTTCTCTCACTCTATGGCCAGTGGATCGCAGACCGACGGGAATCGATCAGCGACCTCCCCGATCGATACCGCGACGCCGCCAATCGGCATATGGACATGTGTGCTGAAGCGCTTGAGCGGATGGAGGAGGGCTGGCAGCTTGCTCAGTCGGACACGCTCGCAGCGCGCGCATTCCGGCTTGCGAACTCTGCCATGCTCTACCAGCAGCTCCGTTCGCGACTGCCAATCCGGGAGCTAGTCCTCGGGAGTGACGACATCTATCGTCCGCAGGGGCCTCATCCTGAGCCGGTCCCAAACCAGCGTTCCGGACGCTGGCGTGCTTTCCAGATCGGGTTCGTCCTCGCAAGCCTCCCGGAGATCGTTTTTCCCGAGCACCCCCGACGCACGCTCGTCGACCTGATTTTCTTCCCGACGGGCGGCGGTAAGACTGAGGCGTATTTGGGTGCATCTGCGATCTCCCTGCTTGCTCGGCGGCTGCGGAACAAAAAGGACGCTGGAACCGACACTTTGATGCGCTATACGTTGCGCCTTCTTACGGCGCAACAATTTCTTCGCGCATCGTCACTGATCTGCGTCCTCGAGGACTTACGTTCGCAGGCCGAAGACGAACTTGGCACTGCACCGTTTGGAATCGGCGTCTGGCTCGGCGGTGACTCGACCCCGAACACTTGGAAAGCCGCCGAACGCAGTCTTAAGCAACTTCGCCGCGACTACTACGCACCGAACCAATTTCTGCTGCTGAAGTGCCCGTGGTGTGGCACGCGAATGAAACCGATCCGTCGGGCAAAGGGTCAGGACACGCCCGGCTACGTCTGGACGGGCACGAAGGTTGTCTTGCGCTGTGTCGACGAAATCTGCAGGTTCGGCGGTAAAGAGACGCTGCCAGTTCATGTGGTCGACGAGGATATCTATGACGCTCGCCCAGCGATTGTGATCGGCACGGTCGACAAGTTCGCGACGATGGCATGGCAACCGGCGGCTCGGAAATTGTTCGGGTTGGGCGAGCAGGGCGAGCGGGTGTTCTCGCCGCCAGGACTGATTATCCAAGACGAGCTGCACCTGATCTCCGGGCCGCTTGGATCCATGGTTGGTTTGTATGAACCGGTCATCGATGACCTCACCACTGAACGACGGGACGGCAAGTCGATTCAGTCAAAAATTATTGCCTCAACGGCGACGGTCCGACGATACGAAGACCAGATCAAGGGCTTGTTCGGGCGCGACAAGGTAGCACTGTTCCCGCCGCACGGCTTGGAAGAGGGACGTTCGTTCTTCGCGGAGCCTGCAACACTCGACGACGGCACGCCAGCCCCTGGACGCCGGTACCTCGGTATCATGAGCTCCTCGCTCGGTTCCACACAGACGGTCCAGGTTCGCGTAGCCGCTGCCACGCTGCAGGCAGGTCCGCAAGTCCCCGATGTTGCTGATCGCGATGGCTACTGGACTAACCTCAACTTCCTCAACAGCTTGCGCGAGCTTGGTAATACCTTGTCTCTGATACAGTCCGACATCCCCGACTACCTGGTTGGATTACAGCGGCGCGACGGCATCACGCCGCGCTGGCCTCGTAACACAATGGAGTTGACCTCTCGGCGTAGGGGGGACGAGATTCCCGAGGCCATTGAGGAGCTCGAGGTCTCGCTGCCGAAATCTGAGTGCGTCGACGTATGTCTTGCATCAAACATCATCGAGGTTGGGGTCGACATTGAGCGTCTAGGGCTTATGACAATCGTCGGACAGCCGAAGACAACCGCACAGTACATACAGGTCAGCGGCCGCGTCGGCCGCAACCCGAAGGCGCCTGGTCTGGTCCTCACCATTTACGGCGCAAGTAAGCCTCGCGACAGGAGCCACTACGAACGCTTCCGGACCTATCACCAACAGCTTTACGCGCAGGTTGAGCCGACTTCGGTGACTCCGTTCGCGGAGCCGGTGCTGAAGCGGGCTATGCATGCGGCGGCGATTTCGCGCATACGCCAATTGCGACCGGGACTAGAGCCAAATCCTTTCCCCCGCACGGAATTCGACGAGGCGGTCGCGCTCCTCCGGGCAAGGGCCGCCCTGGTGGATCCTGACGAGCTAGCGACGTTCGACTATTGGGTCGACGTCCGAGCACGTGAGTGGGAACGTGGTGAGCGGACGAACTGGGCAGCCACCACCTACTTCCGTGGGGACCCCAAGCAAGGACTGATGCGACCCGCAGGCGAACTCGCGGATCCTCAAAACAAGAACGTCACCTGGGATACGCCGATGAGCATGCGCAGTGTCGACGCCGAGTGTCGGCTCGATGTCACAAGGGCGTACGTAATCGACGACATGGCAATCGAGCAGCGCCCATGACTTCGGGAAAAGTGCGTCGGGCCCAGCTCGTGACCCCGTTCGGAGTCGGTGCGATGAGCATCCTGGTCGATGGGACCTCAGTCATCACAGCGGGACTTGACCATTGGTTCCCCAGGGACAACCAAGATCTCGTGCTTGAGGACTTCATCGTTCACGATTGGCGCCTTGAAGGTCGTCTCGGCGTCAAGGAGTTTCGGCTGCCGCCGGACTATCGCTCACCGTCCGGTGATGACCGTCGGAACACCAAGTTATCGGTGCCGGTACTGCGCTTCCCGCGGTATGCCTTCTGCATGTATTGCAAGCGCCTCAAACAGGTGCCGCTTAGTTTCCAGGAAACCGTTCGGTGCGAAGACGCTGCTCATGCTGGTCGTAAAGGTAAGGCGCCGCGCATGTCACAGGTTCCATTCGTTGCCATCTGCGAGAACGGACATATCGACGACTTCCCTTTCCGGGAGTGGGTGCACCGCTCAGTGAATCCCAGTTGTACGGGCACGCTGCGACTGTTTTCCACCGGCGGAGGTGGACTCGAAGGTCAGGTCGTGCGCTGTGGCTACGACGCCAAGAATAAGCGCGACGAAAGCCAAGGGTGCGGCGCGTCTCGCTCACTGCAGGGAATCACGATGGCCGGTCGGCGTGACGACCGGGGTGAGGAGAGCACCGTTCTCACGCAGGACCTCGTGGGGCGTTCCACGCCTTACCTGTGTACGGGCGCACGCCCGTGGCTTCACGAGCTCGAAGGTCCCTGCGACAAGCCGGTTCGGGGTGCACTTCGTGCGGCGGGGAACGTCTACTTCCCACGTCTCGAGTCGTCGATCTTCCTGCCACAGAAAATTGGCGCGGTTAGTGGCGCGATGCGAGAGCTCCTCAAGCGGCCCGACGTCAGCCCTGTGCTCGACACCATAAACACGTTTGTGGGCGCAGGCGCAACTGCGGATCAAATCCGGAATCAGCTCCCGAGTGAGCTATTCGACTCGTACACAAACGAGGAATTGCTTGCCGCGTATAGGGACCGGTACGGCATCGGAGAGGGTGAGTCCAACGATGGCGACGATGGTTCGGATGAACTCGACATCTGGCGGTACCCCGAATTCAAGATGATCCGCGAGACGCCGACCGACGACGCACTCCGAGCGTCTGACCCAGGGGTTCATACCGACCTCTCCTCACACATCAACCGCGTCCGCAGTGTGACCGTTCTGCAGGAGACACGAGTCCTGCGTGGATTCACGCGCGGGAGGGACGCCGACCTGAAGATTTCTGTCGGAAAGGCGCTGCTCCGCCGCCGCCCGCTGCCGCCCGAGCGTGACTGGCTGCCGGCATACGTAGTTAAGGGAGAGGGCATCTACTTAGAGCTGGACAGCGAGAGTCTGATGCGGTGGGAGGCACGAGGCGAAGTACAGACACGTGCCGACTTGATCGCCAAACGCTACTTCGACGTGGTGAATGATCGTGGCGGTCGTTTACGGGACATCAGTCCCCGGATGGTGATGATCCACACGTTAGCGCACCTGTTGATTAACGAGCTCGTGTTCACCTGCGGATACAGCTCAGCGTCGCTTCGTGAGCGCCTGTATGTATCTCGCGAGAGCGGTCATGAGATGGCGGGGCTGTTGATCTACACAGCGGCTGGGGATTCGGAAGGAACTATGGGCGGCCTCGTGCGCATGGCCCGTAAGGATCGGCTCTTTGCGGTCTGCGCATCAGCTCTGAGTGATGCCCGTTGGTGTTCGACCGATCCCGTGTGTATGGATGCGGGTGACAAAGGCCAAGGTCCCGACTCGTGCAACCTTGCTGCCTGCCATGGGTGTGCGCTTCTACCCGAAACAAGCTGCGAGGAGTTCAACCGCTTCCTCGATCGAGGACTTGTTATCGGGACGTTCGATGATCCGGGTCTGGGATATTTTTCGGACTTTGCCTAAGTGCAACCAGGGTCCGCCATCTCACACGATTGATGCTGAAGTGGCGAAGCTTCATTGTGAAGTCGCCAGCTCGCGCCACGAAGCGAGTATCCAGGAAGCCTCACATCGGTCGCACCTTGGGAAGGCATCGCGGCGCGCGAAGAGCACGCCCGGCATACCCGGACGAACCCGCCTGCTGGCCTGACCGGTTGCGCGTCGTGCCGATGGCCGACATTGCCCGCCGCGTCCGCGATCGCAAGGCACCACCGCCAACCTGGATGCGCCGCCGGATCGGCGGACATCAAGCCGCACAGGCCGATAGCCTCGGCTCCGTGGACCTCGCCAACGTCGTTATCAGCGGAATTAGCGCCTTCGTCGCCGTCGCGTCGGCCATCGCAGCAGCGGTGTCGGCCGTGCGATCCCGCGAAGCCAAGCGGATCGCCGAGGAGAAGCGGGACGAGGCGGTTGGTGCTGCGATCAAGGCGGCGTCGGCCACCGACCGCATTGCAGCAGTGCAGGAGTCGCGGCTGACCGTCGAGGATTCAGCACAGGCGTTCAGCGTCGTGATCGTTCCGGCTCCGATCAAGGGAGGTCGGTCGGGCTGGCACGTCCTAAATGACAGCGACCAGCCGGTGACGCGGGTAGCGGTGAGCAGCGCCACGGGCGCGAAGATTCAGGTCTACAACAACGACCTGACGCAATTCGAGAAGTACGTCGAGCACACGCTCGCCGGACATTCACACTCACAGTTGCGGTTTCGGCCCACCGACGCAGACGGTGCGAGGACAGACCCCGCCGAGGTCGAACGGATGGTGCTGCGATTCACCGACGCGCGTAACCAGACGTGGGAGCGCGTCGGTGCCCAGGCACCGAGGCTCATCGACCCATAACCTGCACGGAGTGCAGTATCGGGCGTCGGAATTCAGTCCCAGCGGAACAACTGTCGGTAGAGCGCCTCGGTTGGGTGTGGTTCTGGTCGATGTCCGGTGTCGGTGACCTTGCCGAGCAGTTCGACGGCGTTGGGCGCGTCGACCGGCTTCATGCACATGATCAGATACGTGAACAGGTCGATGTACTCCAGGCTGGCCCTGAACAGCTCGACAGCAGTGGTGGCGACTTCGGCCACGGTCGTTGGCTGGCCGAAGATCGCGCTAGGGGGTGTCGTCCGCCAGACCCCGAGGCGGTCGACTAGTTCCTGGGTCAGCTCGACGTCTGTCTGGCCGAGGTCGATCGCGATGGCCTGGCTGTTGCCGTAGGCCCGGTTGGTGAATGCCCCCGTGGGCAGGACGGCATCGTGGATGCGGTTGCGGAGCTGGGAGCAGGCGAACGCGAACCGCTGCAACTCGCGCAACCGGGTGAGTTGGGACGCGCCGGGATAGTGGGGGCCCACGTAGTCATCGAGCGTTTTGGCCGAGTGCAGCGACTTGCGCAAGTCTCGACCCGAGGCCGGATTCAGCCAGCGCACGAACGCGCGACCGTAGCCATCGAATACCGCCATCAGGTACAGCAGTTCGCGGTCGAATGCCTCGCTGACGAACTCGATGGTGTCCGCTGACGGTGTGGCTTCGTGCCCGTTGGTTCGGCTCAGTGCGGCGATCACCTCATCGAGTGCCCGAGCGGCGCGGCGGATTCGTATCCGGATGGTCTCGATCTCTGCGAGTGCCCGATTGTCCCCGAGTTGTGCGGCGACGAGGCGGAACATGTCGAGCCAGCCGACCAGGCTGGCCAGCCCGATGTCGTACATCTCTTTTATCGACGGGGGTTCCATCTTCTCGGTGACATTGCCAAATGTCGCGCTGTACCGATATTCGGCGGCGATCCGGTTTCCAGTCATTCGCAGGTAGTGGCCGAAGACGGGGTGCAAATCATCGGGGGTGACCGAGGTGACGATGTCGTTGTCGCCCACATCGGCCCGGCCCACCGTCGGCGTGAGCGAGACCACTACGTCGGTGCCGAGCCCGAATCCGGCAGAAGCGAGCACCGCGCCGCGAATTCGGTCATCACGGCTCAGATCGGTCGCCGTCGCGTTCTGCGCATCGAACAAAGCGTAGATATCGAAGAAGTGGCACTTGCGCCATCCCCGCCGCTCCTCGCCACGCATGGTCGAGACGCTGAACTCCACCGAGTCCAGGAAGCGACCCGCACTCTGCGGGTCGGTGTAGTGGACGACGTAATGCTCCTCGACCTCGCACGCCTCTTTCCAGGCGGTGGGCAGTGCGGCGTCATCGTCCTCGAACACCATCAACATCGGGGTAACGACATCGCGACGGAGAACATGCACCAAGTCCTCGTAGTCCGCTGGCTGCGGGCCGAGCGTGCGTAGGTCGAGTCCAACTACCAAGGGCCGTGTCGCGGGCGTGATCGGGAACAGCTGCGGATGCTCCTTGGCGACGGCGCGCGCGTAGCGGACGAATTTCGAGTGCGGACCGTCCGAAGGGATCACCAGAGGCGTCTGGGCGGCGGCGTTGGTCGGGGTCATGTTTCTGATTGTCGCGTGCGCCAGTGACACCTGCGGCGCTCCGCCGACTGCGCGCGAACACCGTTCGGTGTGTCCTAGCCGTGTCCTAACTCTCTCGATCACAGGCAAATACGGGCTAGACAGATCAGTACGAACCGGACTCGGCAACC
Organism: Mycobacterium sp. 852002-51613_SCH5001154; assembly: GCF_001667425.1. Classification (NCBI taxonomy): domain Bacteria; kingdom Bacillati; phylum Actinomycetota; class Actinomycetes; order Mycobacteriales; family Mycobacteriaceae; genus Mycobacterium; species Mycobacterium sp. 852002-51613_SCH5001154. Next base: position 195,173 of record NZ_LZII01000083.1, read on the forward strand.
TGGACGTACGCGCACGGTGTGGACTCTGGGACATGCGCCAGCACAGCCAGTTTCACCCTGGCAGTGTGGGGGTCAGGGGTTCGAGTCCCCTTAGCTCCACCAAAAATTCGGTGGCAATCCCGTCCGCGCCCCGGGGTTTTTCAACGGCTGCTGGAAACCCGCCCGAGATGCCGCGCAAATGGCGGGGCCGTATCAGCCTCGGGTATTCCAGACAAGCGGCGCTTGGTGGATCCAGGTGCCGTTTTCGACGGTGTCAACCAGGAAAGCGGCGAGGTCGGCGCGGTTGATCCGGGTGCCGGGCTTTTCGGTGCCGGCCTCCGCGGCCCGCACGGGGCCGCGGGCCGGCTTGTCGGTGAGGGCGACTGCTCTGGCGAGAGTCCAGTCGGTCTCGGAGGCGCGCACGATCTTGTCGACGCCGTTGTGGTCGACGAAGCCGGCCTTGATGTTGGAGATGTTGATTAAGAACCTAGCCATCGGGTTGCGGCGAGCCCAGTCGTCGCCCGCGCCCATGGTGGAGTTGATGACGATCCGGTGGATGTTCTGCTCGCCCATCACGGTCAAGACGTTGCGGGTCGCGTCGGTCATGAACATTGGCGGGCTGACGGGCTTGGCCCAGGGATTGTCCGAGGCGCGCGAGTTGTTGAGAGTGCTGATCACCGCGTCGGTACCCTGGGCGGCCTTGCGGATGTCATCAATATTGGAGGGCGTGCCCGCGATGAGCTCCACGCCAGCCGGGGCGCAGACGGCGTCGGGGTTTCGCACCAGTGCACGAACGCGGTGACCGCGTGTGGCGGCGTGCGTGAGCACATGGACCCCGGTGCGACCGCTGCCTCCAAGGACAAGCAGATTCGTCATTGTTCTCCTGGAGTTCATAGTTGCAGTTACTTCGTGGGTCTATGACCGTGGCGATCAAGCTGGCGTCAGGTGTTCCAAGTGACTAGTGCCGGTTCCATATGCTCGTCTCAACGGGCGCGCTATCCGGTGGTGGCCTGCGCGAGCAGTGCGGCGTTTTCATTGAGTCGTTGAATGATCGGCCCGGCGACGTACATGGCAAGCCGTAGCGCCTCTTGATCGCTCTCAGAGAGCGTCGCCAAGAGGGCGGCGAGCTTCTCGCTGTCTTCGTTGCGTAGCCGGCGCAACAGATCTCGTGCACTCTCAGTGACATTGATGATGGTTGCGCGGCCGTCTGCTGGATCGGCCACGCGAGCCACCAAGTTGCGGCGGTCAAGGCGCTGGATCAACTGGGTCATTGCCGGCTGGCTCACGTGGATGGCCTCGGAAAGCGTAGTGAGCCGAGTTGGGCCTTCAAGGCTTAACGTGTGCAACACCTCCATCGCGGACACGCTGAGCTCGTCGCGATTGAGGAAGTGACGCATTGCCAGTAGCGCAGCCTGTCGGACGGCTTCGGCGATCCTGTCTATGCCGTCTTCCGACTTGGCCATACTTTGAATATACATCATAACACTATGTATTGGCTCGCGGTGCTATACGTCCTCTCGTCGTCGAGTGAGTCCTAGCGACTCGCGAAATCTGATGACACGGTCGGCCAGTCATGCGAACCTGCAGGTGAATTAAGTCGGTGCCACTAAACGCCGCGACATCTTCCAGGGCGGGCCCCGATCGCATCACCGCCGGGCCCGCGGTCCCCGTTAATTGCGTGCGTTATATATCGCGACCGCCTCTACATCACGAACTTTCCGGATGTCGGCGAGGCCAAGGCGATCGCCGCGTCGGCGAACTCCTCGTCTGTGGTCGGCGCGGGTTCACCGATGCAGGTTCCACTGGCCGCAATCCGCGGCGAGGACGTCGTTGACGTCGACTTGCAGCCCCCCGACTTCGGGACCTGGGTTCGACGGCGTGCTCACCACGCGTTGGTAGAGGACAGCGGCAGGGTCGACCTTGCCGCCCGACCACGCCTTGGTTTGCCAGGCCCACCGATGGCCGGGGGTGCGCGAATTGCCGATCACCCCGTCGGCGGCGGCCCACTGGCGCACACATCGATACCACCGTAGACGCCGGTGCGCTGCACTCCCAGCACCGAATTGATTCCGCGGAACCACTTGAGCGCCAGGTTGTTCCAGGTGTCGTGGTTGATGTCTTCGTCGATGCTGAAGAAGATCGGGGCGCTCTGGCCACCACCCGCCGCGGTATGCAGGCCCCAGGCGGTGCGCGCATCGGCCACGCCGCCCTCGAACCCACGCCTGAAGTCCGATGGTGCCGTCCCGCCCGGCTTGCCGTATTGGTAATTGCTGACGATCATCAGCCCGGCAGCGGTCAGCTGCTCGGCGTAAGACCGCGTGATCGGCTTGGCGCCCATGGACGAGCCGGGACGCGATAGCGAGACGTAGTTGATCACCCCGGAGTACCCCGCAGCCCGGATGTGGTCGGCTGGAATCTGGCGCGTGGCGAAGTCGATCAGCCGGAGGGGGGCGGCAGCCCGCGCAGGGACGGCGACACTGGTCGACGCCGCGTACAACCCTGGCAGTGCCGCCATCGTGATGGCGTAGAGCAACACGTCGCGCCGGGGGAGAGGGCGCGACCGCTGCGCACTCGCCGACAAGTCCTGCATCGCGTGATGTTAAATTTGTGACTTTTGTCACCATAAGTGGCGCTTCGCAGTCGATCCGAATCGGTTTCTACGGTTCACCGTGTCGAGTCAACGGCGCCCGGGCAAGCCGACATCCGGCTCGGCAGCGAACTCTCAGAAACCTCGTACCGCCGGTACGCATAACCCGCCGCGCGCGTGGGTACGCGGCCGAGTGAACGGTTGTTCGCAGAGAATCGACGCCCGCATGGCCTGTAGGCGGGAGGGAGCTTCTGAATGCCCGAGGTCCAACTTCACCACGAGGGACACCCCATGTATCGCCGGATGGTCCGGTTCGATTGGTCGGAGACGCCGCTGCACTGGGTGCCCGACGATCCGTTCTCGACGCACATGATCAACGTCCTGCACCTGCTGCTGCCCGAGGGCGAGCGCCACTTCATCAAGGCCGTCCTCGAGGCGTCGTCGCTGGTCGATGACCCGGAGTTGGAGGCGGCGATCAAGCCGTTCATCCAGCAGGAGTCCTGGCATGCGTGGGCGCACCAGGTGGTGCTCGACCACCTCGCCGAGCAGGGCATCGACACCAAGCCGTACACCGATCGGCTCGGGAGGCTGTTGTCGATGACGCTGGGCGACCCGCCGAAGTGGTTTCCGCCGGCCATGAAGCGGTGGTGGCTGTATCGGCGGCTGGCCGACGTGGCCGCGCTGGAACATTACACCGCGATGTTGGGCCAGTGGGTGCTGACGAACCGAGGTCTGGACTACGCGAAGGCCGACCCCATGATGCTTGACCTGCTGCGTTGGCATGGCGCCGAGGAGGTCGAGCACCGCTCGCTGGTCTTCGACGTCTACCAGCACGTCTCCGGGAGCTACTTGATCAGGGCGTTCTCGATGCTGTTCGTCTCGCCGCTGTTCATCGGCTGGTGGGTCGCGGGGGCTCGTTACCTGATGGCCCAAGACCCCACCATCGACCGCAAGTGGCGCTTGCGGGACTGGCTCTGGGCCGCTCGCGAGTACCGGTTGCCTGGCCCCTGGAAGCTGATGGTGACCACGCCCATGAGGTACATGCGGCCCAGCCATCATCCGAACGACGAGGCGTCCACGCAGATGGCGATCGACTACCTGGCGTATTCGCCGGTGGCCAAGGCCGCCCGGGAGCGGGCGCGATCCCAAGGAAAGTCGCCGGATCAAACTGACGGGATCGAGACGTCCGGCAACGGAGCGCGAAAGGCGAAGGTGCGATGAAGGTTTCGGTGGATCTCGACACCTGCGATGGCAACGGCGTGTGCATGAGCATCTGCCACGAGGTGTTCGACGTGCGCGAGGACGGTCTGCACGTGCTGCAGGACGAGCCGCCCGAGGAGCTGCGCCAGCAGTTGATCGGCGCCGAGGTGTCCTGTCCGACGCAGGCGATCACGGTGAAGGGCTGAGCAATGCCGAGTCGCCAGCTGAAAGAAGTTGTCGTCGTCGGGGCGGGTGTCGCCGGGACGCGCGCGGCGGAGACGCTGCGGCAGGAAGGCTACGACGGTGCCCTGACGATCGTTGGCGCCGAACGCCAAGCCCCTTACCATCGCCCGCCGTTGTCGAAGAAGCTGTTGACCGGCAAGGTGCACCGGGCCGGCGTCGATCTGGCGCCGCAATTCGACATGGAAGCGCGCGTCTTGCGTGGCGCGTCGGCTCTTAACTTGGACATGTCCTCGCGCACCATCCACGTGCGCGACGACGGCGAAGAACTTGCCTTGCCGTTCGACGGACTGGTGATCGCCAGCGGTGCGGTGCCACGCGAATGGCCGGGCGGTTCGGTTCCCGACGGGGTGCTGCTGCTGCGCACCGTGGAGGACTGCCTGGCGATCCGGGACCGGCTGGGTTCGCGGCCGCGGGTGGTGGTCGTCGGCGGCGGGTTCATCGGTGCCGAGGTCGCCGCGAGTTGCCGGTCAATGGATTTGGACGTGGTGCTGATCGAAAAGGCTAGCAGCCCAATGGTTTCCGCGCTGGGTGAGGAGCTGGCGTCGCGCTGGGCCGACCTGCACCGGCAACGCGGCGTGGACCTGCGGGTGGGCGTGGGCGTCGACGGATTCGTGGGCGACGGTCGGGTGGAGGGTGTTCGGCTCACCGACGGCTCGCAGGTTGCGGCCGACCTCGTCATCGTCGGACTCGGCGTCACCCCGGCCACCGACTGGCTGGACGGCTCCGGATTGCGCGTCGACGACGGGGTGATCTGTGACGCCTGCGGTGTCGCCGACGGCAGCACTGCGGACGTCCCGGTTGTTGCGGCCGGTGACGTCGCGCGCTGGTGGCACCCGCTGTACGAGCGGCACCTGCGTACCGAGCACTGGGAGGACGCCGGCCGCCAGGGTGCGGCCGCCGCCCGGACCCTGCTGGCCGGGCCGCAGGACGCTGAACCCAATGACGAGGCGCCGTACTTCTGGTCCGATCAATATGATGTCAAGCTGCAGATGCTGGGCGTGCCAACCGATTACGACTCCGTCGAAATCATCGAAGGCGATCCCCGCTCGTGGGAGTTCGTCGCCGCGTACGGGCGCGGCGGTCACACCATCGCGGTGCTCGGGACCGTCGCCGGCCGGGTTTATGCCTACCGCGATGCCATCGAGAAGCGAGCCGAGTTTCCGCCGAGCCGAGCGGGATAGCGAGGGCGGACATTCGCTATCGCGCCCGATCGGCCGAACCTCACAGCCCAGGAACCAGGATCGTCTTTCCCGGCAGGCGATTGGCGTCGGAGTCATCGTGCACGGCTGCCGCGTCGGTCAGCGAGCGGCGGTCGGCGACGTCGATCACCAGTTGTCCGGCATCGACCCGGCTGACGAGTTCTCCCAGCTGCGCGGCGTCGCTGCGGACGAAAACGCGCTGCGCCCGCACCCGCCGCGCCGGGTCCTCCTCTCCCGACGTCATGGTGCCGAGATAAAACCCACCGTCGGCGACCAGACCGACGAGGGCCGCGGTCTGCTCCGGTGCGGTACTGACCAGATTCAGCACCACGTCGAAGGGCTGCCCGGCGACGGCGAGCGGGGTGGCCGCGTAGTCGATGTAGTCGATGATTTGGTCGGCCCCGTGGCGCCGCAGGCGGTTCTCGCTGCGGGCCGAGGCGGTCGCGGTGACGACGGCTCCGGCCTGCTTGGCCAGTTGAACCGCGTAGCCGCCGACCGCTCCACCCGCCCCGTTGACCAGCACCGACTGGCCCGCCCGGAGTTCGGCGATTTCGAGCAACGCCTGCCACGCGGTCAAGCCGACGGTCGGCAGCGCGGAGGCATCGGCCAGCGGCACCGACTTCGGCGCGGCGGTCAGCACCTCGGCCGGTGCGAGCGCGTACTCGGCGGCAGCGCCGGGGGCATCCAGCGGAAGCATCCCGACGACGGCGTCGCCAACCTTCCAGCCGGTCACCCCCTCGCCGAGCCCGGCGATGGTGCCGGCAACGTCGACGCCCGGGGTGTGCGGGAAGGAGATGGCGTACACCTCGGACAGGTAGCCGCCGCGGATGCCGGCATCGACGGGGTTGAACGAGGTGGCGGCCACCTGCACCAGGACCTGGCCCGGGCCGGGCACCGGCCGCTGAACCTCCTCATACCGCAGAACGTCGCTTCCGCCGTAACGGTGATACTGCACAGCCTTCATGATCTCCTCCATTCGTAGGTGCTTCGAGATCGAAGCAGTTGCAGTCGGCATAACTTGTTTCGAAGTCAAAGCGATTCCGGACGGAGGAGTGACAACGGCCACATTGCTTCAAAGTCGAAGCATTATGATCGCGGCATGACGGAGTCGCTCAAGCCCCAGCAGATGCGCACGTACTTCGCCCTTATGGAGGGAGTCAGCCTGCTGCAGTACGCCGTGCAACGACAGTTACGGGCCGAGGGCGATCTCAGCTATGTGCAGTTCGAGATCTTGGCGAAACTCGCCGATGCCCAGCGCCGGTTGACCATGACCGAGCTGGCCGACGGCGTGGTCTACAGCCGCAGCGGTCTGACCCATCAGGCGGGTCTGTTGGAGGATGCGGGCCTCATCGATCGCGGAGCCAGCGACGCTGACCAGCGCGCCACGGTCGTCCGCATCACGGAGGCCGGCCACGCGCGGCTCGCCAAAGTCCTACCGGGCCATATCGACGTTGTTCGCGACCTGCTATTCGATGCGCTTTCCGGCGAGGACGTGCGCGCGCTCGGCGACATCATGGGTCGCGCCCGGGATCACATGCGTGCTCGACCCGCGCGCTCGGCCGCCTCGCGCAAACGCCGGCGCTGATCTCATCCGACCTTCGTCCACGGTGTGCAGCCGTGGGTAATGAACTTCGCCACCGCGGGTGCCGAGAGGTCCGCTGTGACCGGGGTAGTTTGGATCCCGCTGTCGGAGTTGATCAGTCTTCCATCGCTGGTCCACGTGGTGAAGACACAGGCCGCTCGGTAGTCGCCGGGTTCGGCGTGGGCGACGTAGGTGCCATAGGGGAGTTGGGCGGGTACCGCGTAGGAGCCGGGCCCATAGCCGCCGTCCGCATGCGCCGACGGGGCGGCAAGACTGCCGATTATCAACGCGGACACGGCACTCGCCGCGAGTTCAGGCGCCTGGACCAGTCGCATAAGCACAAACATTAAGTGCCGGCGACGGCTTGGTGGAGAGTGCGCATCGGTTGCGTGCCAGTCTGACTGGCCGATTAGGTTTTCGTCTGAATGCGCATTACTCTTGCCCGCGGTTCTGATTGCGACTCTCCGAAAGCAGCCATGCCCATTCAGCCCACCCTGCTGCGCCGACAGTCACTGCGCAGCGCCCGTGCACATCGGGCCGCTCCCCGTGTGAAGTGCCCCATGGTCGGCCAGTGCTTCGATATCGAAATCACGCGTGACGCTGACGGGTGGATGATCCGGATTCCCGAGATCAGCAGGATCACGCGGACCGGCCGCCGGGGTGCGGTGGAACTGGCGGCGCGCGAATGCATTGCGACCTGGACCGGCATCCCCATCGGCTATGTCGCCGTTCATGTCATCAGCGAGACCGAATAGCGGCGGACCCGGCCCTGGCCTCATCTTGGCCAAGGTGTATCCCGCGCGTGATCGCGCCGCGACGGTGACGCACAACGCTCATCATCATGACGGTGCTCGCGGCAGTCGCCGCGTTGACGGTGGCGATGTGTGTCGGCTATTACTTCGGCCGACGCGCGGGGGCGAGGCCGCCAAGCTGGAGAAGGCGAACGAGCAGGGTGGCCCTGGGGCGGCTCGCGATCAGTCTGCTCGTGTTGTTAACCGCGCGCCGGGCAATGACCTTGTGGGGGCCAAGATTTGTTGCTCCCCTCGGGCTGCTGCGGGGTGGCGTTGCTCGGATGCGGTATTGAGCGAGACGGACTGATATGTCAACGCTGGAGGGCAAGGTCGCCCTGGTGACCGGAGCGTCGTCGGGCCTCGGCGCCGAGACGGCTCGGCTGTTCTCCCGCGAGGGCGCAACGGTTTTCGGTATTGGCCGCGATACCGCACGTTTGGCCGAGGTATTCGCCGACGTCCAAGATGGTTCCTACGCATCAGTCGACGTTTCCTCTGCGCAGGCCTGCCGCGACGCGGTCGAGCAGTGCGTGCGCGAGTTGGGCGGACTCGACGTCCTGGTCAACGTCGCCGGCCACCACCAGATGCGTCGGACGGAGTCAATGACCGATGAGGACTGGGCGCACGATCTTGCGGTGAATCTGAACGGGCCGTTCTACCTGTGCCGGGCCGCGCTGCCGCACCTGCTGGAGCGGGGCGGCAACATCGTCAACGTCGGCTCCATCGCCGGTGTCGAAGGCCAGGCGTACTCGGCGGGCTACTGCGCCGCCAAGCACGGCCTGATCGGACTTACCCGCGCCCTGGCGGTGGAGTACACCGCGGATCGCTTACGCGTCAACGCAATATGCCCGGGTGGGATGCTCACACCGCAGATCGAACATTTCAGTGCGCCGGACAATCCCAACTACGACCTGATCATGCGCACCGCCTCGCCACGCGGCATGATGCAGCCCCTCGATGTCGCGAACGTGATCGCCTTCCTGGCCAGCGATGCCGCCGCGGCCGTGCACGGCGCCGTCTATCGGGTCGACAACGGCAAGGGCGCCGGCTAGCGCGCGACCGCCGGACGGCTGCGGACCAGGGTTGGCCACCAGAACCACGGCCCAAGGATCCGCAGGATGCACGGCACGACGAACGAACGCACGATCAGGGTGTCGAGCAGCAGGCCGATGCACACGGTCGAACCCACCTGGCCGATCGTCCTGAGGTCGCTGGTGAGCATCGCCAGCATGGTGAAGGCGAAGACCAGACCCGCGGATGTCACCACCCCGCCCGTGCTGCCGAGCGCGCGGATCAGACCGGTGTGGATTCCGCCGTGCAGCTCCTCTTTGACCCTGTTGATCAGCAGCAGGTTGTAGTCCGACCCGACTGCCACCAGGATGATGAACGTCAGCGGTAGGACGAGCCAGTGCAGGTGCAGGCCGATCAGGTGCTGCCAGACAAGTATGGACAGGCCGAACGCGCCGGCGTAGGAGAAGGCCACGGTGCCCGGAATCACCAAGGCCGCCACCAGACTTCGCGTGATGAACATCATGATCAAGAAGATCAGCACGAAGGCGGCGATCGCCGCGATCATCAGGTCGGACATCGCGTATTCCTTGATGTCCTTGTCGTTGGCCCCCGAACCGCCGATGTAGATCCGCGCGCCGGCCAACGAGGTCTCTTTGAGGATCGTCTTTATCGCGTCGGGGAACTGTTCGACGTGCTCCACGCCTTCCGGGCCCATGGCGTCGCCCTCGTGGGTGACGATGAACCGGGCCGCCTTGCCATCCGGCGACATCATCAACTTCATCCCCGTCTTGACATCGTCGTTGTCGAAGCCCTCATGCGGGATGTAGAAGAAGTCGTCGCTGCGGGACTTGTCGAAGTCGTTGCCGACGTTGATCAGATCATCGAATGTCTGCTCGGTCTGGGTGGTCTGCAGATCGGCGGATCCGTAACTGTTGACCAACTTCGACTGCAGTGCCTCGGTATCGTCCGCGGTGGCTTTCAGTTGGGCGATGATCTGCGGGAAAGTCTTGTCCACCTCCTGCAGAGACACTTTCGCGTCCGCGATGTCGTCGGCCAACTTGTCGATTTGATCGATGGTCTCGAACAGGGAGCGGAACGTCCAGCAGATGGGGATGTCGAAACAGTGTCTCTCCCAATAGAAGTAGCTCTTGATCGGCCGGAAGAAATCGTCGACGTTCGAGACTTCGTCCCTGATGTCGTCGCTGACCCTTTGGAGGTCTTCGACGGTGAGTACCGTCTGGTGCAGTTCGTCGGACACCTTTTGGAAGAAGCCGACCTCTTTGCGTAAGACCGCGACGGAGTGCGCCTGAATCTCGGCTTGCGCGTCGGTGTTGGCGTTTTGCTCCCTGTTGAACGGGAGTTGTTGGCCGTTGCCGCTGCCCTGCGTGGTGAATAGGTACGGAATGCTGGCGTGCTCGAGCGCTCGGCCCAAGGGCCGCGTCATGCCTTGCACCATCGCCACGCCGTGCAGGCGAATCAGGGCCCGCGCGACGCGGTCCAGCGAGATGAAGTCGGCCGAGTTGCGCATGTCGTGATCGGTTTCGACCATCAGCATCTCGGAGAACAGCTTGCTTTTGGGGAAGTGCCGATCCGCCGCTTGGAAGCCGAGATTGGCGGGTGCACTGGCCGGCTGGTATTGCCGATCGTCGTAGTTCTGCCGGTACGTCGGCACGAAGATCGCCCCGAGCATGACGACCGCGGAACTGGCCACCAGGATCGGCACCGGCCACCGCACCACGCTCGCCCCGATCCGCCTATACAGATATCCCTTGGCGTTGGTCCTCGGGTCGAACATCCCGAACAGGCTGCCGACGGTCAGCGCCGCCGGGCCCAGCGTCATCGCCGCCGCGATGGTGAACAGCATGGTGATCGCGACGGCCGGCCCCATGGTGTGGAAGTAGTTAAGGCGCGCGAACGTCAAGCAATAACATGCGCCCGCGATCGTCAGGCCGGAGCCGATGATGATGGGCGCGACACCCTGGTACGCGATGTAGAAACTGTCCTCCCGGCTTTCGCCCGCCTGTCGCGCTTCGTGATACCGGCCCATCAAGAAGATGCCGTAATCGGTTCCCGCTCCCAGAGTTAGCGCGATGACGATGTTCACCGCGAACGACGAGAGTTCGATGTACCCGAGGTGACCGAGCGTGGACACGATGCCCTTCGCGACGAGCATTTCGATGAGCACCCCGAGCAGCGGCACCAACAGGGTTGAAGGAGCGCGATACACCAGCAGCAGCATCACCACGATGAGGCAGATCGTCACGATCGTGACGTTGTTGAGGCTGGCATTTGCGATGGCCAGCGTGTCCGAGGCCAGCGGAGCCGCGCCGCTGACGTAGACCTTGAGGCCGGGCGGCGGCGGGTCATTCTTGATCATGTCGCGGACGGCGTCCACGGATTGGTTGGCTTGAATCTGGCCGATGTCGCCTGCGAGACGCAACAGCACGTAAGTGCACTTGCCGTCGACGCTCTGTGCTCCGGCAGCGGTGAACGGCTTGCCCCACAGGTCCATCACGTATTGCACGTGCCGGGTGTCGTGCTGGAGGCGGCGCATCAGATCGTCGTAGTACCGGTGGTCGGCGTCTCCCAGCTGTCGGTTCGCCTCGAACACCACCATGGTCAAGTTGGTCGAGTTGGATTCGTGAAATTTTTCGCCGATGTGCAGCAGCGCCCGTTGTGAGGGCGCGTAATGCGGGACCATCGGTCCGGCGAGTTCTTCAGCGACCCGTTCCACTTGGGGCATAAAGGTGTTCGTGCTGACCGCGAGCAGGCCCCAAAACAAGATGATCGGTATCGCGAAAGCCCGGACCATCCTGGGGATGAACGGGCGCTTGACCCGGGGCTCGTCGAAACGGTGCTCGCTCATGCCGACTTGACCCTGCACTCAACGTCGGCGTCCTGATGGTCGTCCGTCTGTTCATCACGGACCACGCCGTCCACGAGCATTCGGCAACCCACCTGACCGCCGCGGACATGCACCGAGATGCTGCCGGACGCTACCGAGAGCGTGGTCGTCTCCGTGTGGGACCACGGCAGAGTTGTGATTTCAACCTGATGCGGATGGCCGTCGATGTCGATGTAGACGAGTTTCCCGCCCTGCGCGGCGGAGCCGAACACCTCATAGGTGATCCGTTTGAGGTTGAACTGCTCGGGAGCCTGCGGGCCATTGACCGTGATGACCGGTTCGGGTTCCGAGAACTGGTGCACCTTGTGCATGCAGAGCAGACCGACACCGACCGCGACCACGGTGACCAACGGCATCCAGGCTCGCTGCAAGACAGTCCTGCTGACTGAACGAGGACTCACTCGTTCATCTCCCCGAACCCCTCCTGACCTTGTGTTCGTTCCGTCCCCGACCGCCGTGCGCATGCGGCAAGACCAGGTGATATATCAATCTGGTTGATATGCCACGGTAAAGAGACTACTGCAAGCGGACCGCGGGCGCGATCTCGGTGTGCCGGACCTCGTCATGCGGGGCCCTTACGACGCGGTGGGCGCGCTGCGCAGGCGCCTCTTCAACCGTGCGCTACCGAGCAGGCGAAGGGCCAGGTTCGTGGAGGTCAACATGGGGATCACCCCGAGAAATGTCCGCTCGGACGGCGTCGCTCCGTGTAGGTGGTAAAGGCTGCCGAATACGTAAAAGCAACCAAGCATGAACAACGCGCCGGGGATGCAGAGCGCCATGAAGGAACTGCGATCGGCGACGATTTGCTTCGCGTAATCCAATTCTTCCGCCGACATCGGTTCGCCTTTGCGCAGTTTGCGCACGACCTCTTTGGCGCTCCCGATTTCCTCGCTTATCGGGGTGGTTGGTCGCCTCTCCATCCGCCGGACGAACACGGTGGCGATGGCGGCCAGCGTCAACGCCAGCCCTAAAGCGACGACGGTCAGCAGACCGAACAAGCCCTCAGTCACCATCGAACTCCTTCTGTGTCACCGCTTCCGGGTGTTGACGACGTCGCGGACGATCAGGCCCAACAGGACGGCCAGACCGAGCGGCACCAGAACCTTGAAGACGATTGAGGCGTGCGAGTAGAGCAACGCGTAAGCGATTGCCCCGATCGCCGCCATGACGAGCAGGATGCCGCGGTTGATCTTGTCGGTACTCATCGGTGAAAACCTTACTTCTGGGGCATCAGAACCCGAAGTCGCCGCCGCTGGAGTCCGAACCGCCGCCGCCGAAATCGGAGCCGCCGAAGTCGGATCCGCCGCCGGAGTCCCAGCCGCCGCCGAAGTCCACGTCGCCACCGCCGGAGTACGAGCCGTCGTTGCCCGCGAAGCTGGTGTCGCCGCCGGAATCATAGCCCCCACCGAACCCGACGTCGCCTTGCTGACTGTCGTAGCCGGTGCTTTGGCCGCCGTCGTAGTTGGCGTCCGCATACGCCGAGTCGCGGCCGGCCTCGAAGCCGCGGTCGTAGCTGCCGCCCCAATGGTCGTCCAGCAGCGCATCCATCAGCAGGACGTCGGTGAGCGCCCAACCCCAACCCGCGCCCCAGAATGCGTACGGGTAATAGCCGGGGTAGAAGAACATTCCGTTGTAGTAGCCACCCCCGTAGTAGTGCGGATAGCCGGGCTGCGGGGTGGTGCTGTAGTTGTTGTTGTTGATCGTCACGTACTCGCCGGTGTCGGGATTCTTCGCCCGTACCGAGGCCTGCTTGCGCTCGTCCCCGGGCACCGAGTCGACAGCGCCAACATTGGGCGCGGGGCGTCCGAGCTTCTGGTATGCCCTGGCCACCGTGGACTCCACTACTCGCAGGTGCGCCCTCGCCGCGCCGTAGTCGCCTGTCTCGTAGGCCTTTCGGGCGTCGTAGAGGCTGGCGTTGGCCTTCGTCGACTCTGCGCTGACGTCCGTTTCGCTGTTGGTGAGCACCGCGTTGTCGATGTCGGCGACACCGGATTCGGCGGTGATCAATTCCTGTTTGATCTGCTCGCGCTCGTCTGCATCCTTGCGGCGCTTGCGATTTCGGCTGACAGCGAACGAGACCAAGGCGACCACGCTCAACGCGACGGCAATGAAGACAAGCATGGTCCACAACCACGCCCAGCGGTCGGGGTTCTTGTGCACGACGGGGGAGGTGGTGGCCGCCGGTCCTCCGGAGGACACGTCCAGCCTGGTCAATTTGCTGACGAATTCACTCGTCGCGCCCTGCGGGTCGTTGCGGTGGCCCCTGGCTGACTGGCTCATGAACGGGTCGACGCTGTCTGCGATCGCCTTGGGCACGTTGTAGGCCCGCACGTGGTAGCCCTTGGAGTCGATGACGAGAATGATCCCGCTGAATGCCGGATTGCGTCCCAGGATGACGTTGTGGATGGCGTCCGGGGTGGTCACCCCGGTCTGACTGGGCGCGACGGCCGCCACCCAGATCGGTGGCGTGGAGCTCCACGTCCAGCGGCTGGTGAGGATCTGGTCGTTCAGCCTGTCCGGGTCCCGCAACGGCGGATTCGCCCCCGGGTCGGCCACCACGTGGGTCTGGGCGTTGAACTTGCCCACCAGCTGATCTGTGTAGGTGTCCGCCGAGGCGGACGGCGCGAGCAGCACCGCCAGCATCGCGGTCAGTGGGGCCAGTAAAAGCCCACGGAATCGTCGGGTCACTTTCCTCCTGCCAGGGGTCACGGTGTCGATCCTTGCGGTGGACCTTGAAAACGTCCACTGTCGACCCCGGTGCACCCGTTTCGGGCCGATTCGCTGCCGGTGGCGCCACCGGTTAGTTGTCGACGGCGCGGACGGTTGACGGCCAGCGGAGTGCCGGATCTTCCCAGCTGTTACTAGGTCTGGCTTTGGTCGATGTACCCGCGGGGGAGCACCGAGAAGTCAACGCACGCCGCTGCCAGGACGTCGCCCAGGTGTGGACCGGCCGGCGCGGCGAGGGTGAGCATCGCACCCGCCGATGGTGCCTTCAGGGTCGCCACGTTGCGGTTGAACAGCAACTGGATGGCTTCGGATTCGATGTCGCTCCAACCGGTGTGAACGGTCATCAGGGTGAGGACGCCGAGCGCCTCGCCGGACGGCGACAATAAGCGATGATGCCAGGCGCCGTCGGCCTTGTGCCCGGTGTGCGGCCGCACCTCCGCCAGCACGGTGCCGCCACCATCTTCCAGTCGTGCCGCGCCGTCGGCGGGGACGATTTTTCCCACCGGGGTGCCGCGGTTGGTGATGGTGGTCGTTCCGGCCACCGCGATTCTGAGTTCATCACCGCTGGCAGCGGACAGTGTGTACTCGCCCTTGCCCCCGTTCTTAAAACCGAAGAGCACTGCGGCACCGCCCTTTTGCTGGGCGCGCGCCAGTTCGGTGCCATCGGGGGTCGCGAGCTCGACGCGCAACGCGTTAGATGTCGACCTCGTCAGCCGCGCGAGGACCACCGTTGCATCGCCCAGAATCGGCATGGCGAGATCGTAGGCCCGGGCGCGGCGATTATCAGCCGCTTTCTCACATCTTGACGGTGAGCGGCCACACGTTCCAGATGTCGTCGCAGTACTCGGTGATCGCGCGGTCGGATGAGAACTTGCCGCTACGGGCGGTATTCAGGATGGACATCTTTGTCCACGACTCCCTGTCCTGCCACGCGGCGCTCACCTGTTCCTGGCAGTTCACGTAGGCCGCATAGTCGGCGCACACCAGGAAGGGGTCGTCATGGCGCAGGTTGTCCACCAGGGGCCGGAAAACCTCGGTGTCGCCGCGCGAGAACGTGCCGCCGGCAATCAGGTCGAGCACCGCACGCAGCTCGTCATTGCCCTCTATGTAGTCGCCCGGGCGGTATCCGCCCGCCTTGACCGACTCGACCTCCTGCTCGGTGAGCCCGAACAGGAAGAAGTTCTCTGGGCCCACCTCGTCGCGCATCTCCACGTTCGCGCCGTCGAGCGTGCCGACGGTAAGGGCGCCGTTGATCATGAACTTCATGTTCCCGGTGCCGGACGCTTCCTTGCCCGCCGTGGAGATCTGCTCGGACAGGTCGGCGGCCGGGTAAATCATGTGGGCGTTCTGCACGTTGAAGTTCGGCACGAACGCCACCTTCAGGAACCGGTTGACGTCCGGGTCGGCGTTGACGGTTTCCCCAACGGCGTTGATCAACTTGATGATCCGCTTGGCCATGAAGTATCCGGGCGCGGCCTTGCCGCCGAAGATGAAGGCCCGCTGCGGAATCGACAGCCCCGGGTCCTGCTTGAGCCGGTGATACAGCGCCACGACGTGCAGCACGTTGAGATGCTGACGCTTGTACTCGTGGATGCGCTTGACCTGGACGTCGAACATCCAGTCGGGATTGAGCTCGACGCCGGCCACCGAGCGGATGTATTTGGCGAGGCGCGCTTTGTTGTTGCGTTTGATGTCGCGCCATTCGCGACGGAAAGCGGCGTCGTCGACGAATGGCTCGAGACCGCGCAGGCGCCCGAGATCGGTCAGCCAGCCGTCCCCGACGGTGCGGTCCAGCAGTTCGCGGAGCCCGGGATTGGCCAGCGCCAGGAAGCGGCGCGGCGTCACGCCGTTGGTCTTGTTGCTGAACCGCTCCGGCCACAGCTCGTAGAAGTCTTTGAGCACACTGCTTTTGAGCAACTCGGAGTGCAACGCGGCGACACCGTTGATGGCGTGGCTGCCGACGGTGGCCAGGTGCGCCATCCGGACGTTCTTGCCGCCGTTCTCGCCGATGAGCGACATCCGGCTGACCCGCGCCTCGTCGCCCGGGAAGCGCGCACGCACCTCGTCGAGGAATCGGCGGTTGATCTCGTAGATGATCTCGAGGTGGCGCGGCAGCGACTCGGCGAACAAATCCAGCGGCCAGGTCTCCAATGCCTCGGGCAGCAGGGTGTGGTTGGTGTAACCGAACGTCGCCACCGTGATTTCCCACGCCTCATCCCAGTCCAGCTGGCGTTCGTCGACCAGCAACCGCATGAGCTCGGCCACGCCGATCGATGGATGGGTGTCGTTGAGCTGCAAGGCAAACCGCTGGGGGAGCTCCTTGACGGAAACGTCGGCGAGATCGTCCATGATGTGCAGCACATGCTGCAGCGAGCAGGACACGAAGAAGTACTGCTGCAACAGGCGCAGCTGTTTACCCGCCTCCGGCTCGTCGTTCGGGTAGAGCACCTTGGTAACGGTCTCCGACATGACCTCGTCCTCGACCGCCCCGTAGTAATCGCCGGTGTTGAAGGCCTCCAAAGCGAACGACTTGACGGCCCGCGCGCTCCACAACGTCAGCACGTTGCACGTGTTGACGCCGTAACCCTGGATGGGCGTGTCATAGGCCACCCCTTTCAGCACCCGCCCCGGCACCCATTGGACGCGGTCGTGGCCGGCGTCATCCGTGTCGTGAGCGGCGTAGCCGCCCCACTTGACCACGTAGTTCACGTCGGGTTTCGCTATCTCCCAAGGGTTTCCGTGGTCCAGCCAGTTGTCGGTCTGCTCAACCTGCCAGCCGTCGTGGATCTCCTGATCGAAAATGCCGAACTCGTAACGGATTCCGTAGCCGATCGCCGGCCGCTCCAGGGTGGCCAGCGAGTCCAGGTAGCACGCGGCGAGCCGGCCGAGGCCGCCGTTGCCCAAGCCCGGCTCCTCTTCGCAGGCCAGGACCGTGTCCAGGTTCTGGCCCATCGCCGACAGTGCGTCACGGGCGGCCCGCTCCATGCCCAGATTCAGCAGGTTGTTGCCCAGCTGCGGGCCCATCAGGAATTCCGCCGACAGGTAGCAGGTCACCTTCCGGCCGAGATCGAGTGAGGTCTGCGTCGAGACCACGCGTCGGTCCTGCATCCGGTCGCGCACGGCCAGAGCGAGCGCCCGGTAGTAATGCTCGGGCCGCCGGGCCGCGGCCGGGCGGCCGATCGAGTAGCGCAGGTGGTCGTTGATGGCGCGCTGCAGCGCGGCCGCGCTCATCCCGGTGCGGGAGTGCTCAATCAGATCCGCCCGGGCGGGGCTGGTGGGGGAGAGCCCATCGGAAGGTGTCTGCTCGACATCGGTCATGGTGGGTCCTATCCCTCGAGGTTGCCGCAATCAACCTGTCCGCCCCGGGGCGGCAGACCGTCAGTCTGGCAGCGATGTTTGCACACCAGGCGCGCAGTTGAAGGCTGTTACGTAAACACCAGCTCACGGGCCGGCGACGGTATGGCGTTGAGGTCAGAAGAGCATAGCGGTGGCGGGAATGGAGCGCCGTGTGTCTCAAAGCGAGGGGCAGCGCGACCACGAATCCGAATATGTTTCGACCATGTGGAACGTCGACGGATGCAACGTGTTCGGCGAGGCTGCCGGCACCGGCGAGCCGGTCCTGCTGCTGCACGGCTATCCCCAGAGCGCGTCCTGCTGGCGCCACCAGATCAAGGCGCTGGCCGACAGCCATCATGTCGTGGCGCCGGACTGGCCCGGCTTCGGCCGGTCCGCTCCACCGGCGACCGCACCCACCTACGACGAAGAGGTAGAGCGGATCGAACGATTCGTGGCGGAGTTGGGATGGCAACGGTTCAACCTGTGCGCCCACGATTACGGTGGCTTCATCGGACTCGGCTATGCCATCCGCCATCCCGAGCGGGTGCTGCGACTCGCTCTGTTGAACACCCGCGCACATGGCACCTTTCGCCCGTGGTTCTACCGCTTCTCGCGGGGCCAACACTGGATCGCTACCCACCCGCCAGCGTCTCGCGCCGCACAACATCTTCCGCTGGCGGCGCTGCACCATTTAGCTCTGGCCCGGTACCGAAGGCTCGGCTGTTTCGACACCGCGCTGGAAGCCGAGTACCTGGGCTGGATGAATTCGCCGGAGGGAAAGCGCACGTTCTGGAACTTCTTCGCGCACTATCCGGTGCCCATCGTCCCGTGGCTCGCGGAGGGACTCGGGACGATACGGTGCCCGGTCGCCGTAATCTGGGGTGACCGCGATCCCTATATCCCGTTCAGCACCGCGCGCGAAATGGCCGAGTCCGTTCCGCACGCCACGCTGGTTCGGCTGCGCGGCGCCGACCACTACGTCATGGAGGAACGCCCCGACGAGGTGACCAGCGCGCTGGTCAGTCTGCTGGGTGCACCGTTGACGGCCCACACCTAGCGTCAGTGTGCGCCGGACAGGTTCAGCGTCAGCACGCCGGCGATGATCAGCCCGACCCCGACGATCTTGGCGACCGAGATCGTCGAGCCGAGAAACAGCACGGCGATCAGCACGATCAGGGCCGTACCGATTGCCGACCACAGCGCATAGGCGACGTCCGTTTGCATGCCGCGCGAGATCGACAGCGCCAGGAGCGCAAATGAGATCGCGTAACCCGTCAGGCAGACGACCGTCGGCCACAATCGGGTGAAGCCTTCCGTGCTCTTGAGCAGGCTGGTCGCGGCTACTTCCGCAAGAATGGCGCAGAGAAGTAAAACGTATGTCACGAAATCTCCTTGGGCGGGCGACGGGCGGACGGCAGATGGAAGCTAACCCGAGGACGATTCATTGGGGTTGTGGGCCTTAGCTTCGTCTGCAACTCGGCCCTTCGGTGGCTGAGTTCCTTCACCCGCTGCTTGACCTGCGCGGCTCGTCCCGAAGGATTCGATTGCCCACGGGGGAAAGTTCGGCCATCACCAATCCATTCCACGAGCCAACGTCTTAACCGCCCGATATAAGCGATTATGACGCTAGGCCGGTACAAATGGCGCCACCGCGAAGACACTGCGTGGTGGCCCGTTCGGCTCTGCCACCCAGAGGAGGATAACGACATGGGCGTCCGATGAACCCTTCCGCGCGGCCGTTGAAGTTTGATGTCGGCGACGTCATCGGTGAGGAAGCGTCGCTGGCCGCGACGTACTATCCCGCGCGCACCGGTGCGCAGACGCCGGCACTATTGGTCTGTCTGCCTGGAGGTACCTACAGCCGCGACTACTGGGACCTGCGCATCCCCGGTCAACACGGGTACAGCTTCGCCGACTTCGCCACCGGGAACGGCTACGCCGTCGTCACCATCGACCCCCTGGGCACCGGCGAAAGCTCCCAACCCGCACGTGATTTCGGCTTCACCGACATCGCCGCCGCGCTCGCTCATGCGGTCTCCGCGTTGCCTGACGTAACGGGAATCCAAGCACCCCCCGTGGCAATGGCCCATTCCCTCGGCGGCTACCTCGCGATCACGCAACAAGCACTGTTCTCCAGCTTCGCCGCACTGGCCCTGCTCGGGTGCACCAATCAACACGTGGCGCCGCTGAACCTCGATCCGGAATTCATCGCCCGGTCGGCAACCGCGCAGGGACGCGCCGAGCTCGCCCGGCAGATCCTGTCCGCTCTGCCGCAGCCCTATTTCGAGGGTCCGCGCGAGCACTTGCAGAGCTGGTTCCACCTTGCCGATGTTCCCGCCGACGTCGTGGCCGCGGACTGCGTCGTCGCAAAATCAATGGTGCCGCGCGTGTTCGGCACCGCCATGATCCCCGGGGTCGTCGCTGAACACGCCGCGCTGATCGATGTCCCGGTGTTGATCGGGTACGGCGTCGTCGACGTCTCACCGGACCCACGCGCCGAGGCCGGTGTCTATCGCAGCTGCCCGGACATCACCACCCTGGTGCTGGGCGACAGCGCGCACTGCCACAACATGGCGGCGGGCCGGCATCGCCTTTGGCGGCGTCTGCTCGACTGGGCTGCGACCGTAACCTTTCGATCGTGACAAAGGATTTCGAACGGCGGCTCGGTCGCCACACGCCGGCGGTGCTGAGTGTGTTTCGGGCCGTATACGGATTGCTGTTCGCGGCCTACGGCTCGAGGAGCCTGTTTGACTGGCCCGTCCCTTCGCCCGTTCGCGTCGAGTTCGGTTCCTGGCCCGGCTGGTACGCCGGGTTGATCGAAGTCGTCGCGGGTCTGCTGATCGCGACCGGCCTGTTCACCCGGGCCGTCGCGTTCGTGGCCTCGGGGGAGATGGCGGTCGCCTATTTCTGGATCCATCAGCCGCAAGCGCTCTGGCCCGTCGCCGATCCGCCGGCGGGCAACGGCGGCGGGCTGGCGATCCTCTTCTGCTTCGCGTTCCTGCTGCTGGTGTTCACGGGCGGCGGGAACTACTCGATCGATGCCTTGCGCAGGACGGCACTTCCCCTCGGCGGATGATAATGGCATTCTCTGATACGGAGAAGCCATTTCCGTAGGAGGCCGATGATGAGCGCTGACCGACGGTGCGAAGGGATGGTGGCCCTCGTCACCGGCAGCAGCCGGGGGCTGGGCAAGGCGATCGCCGCACGGCTCGCCTCGCGAGGTGCCACGGTCGCGCTGACCGCCCGCACGATGGACCCCGACCCCAAATACCAAGGGTCGCTGAGTCAAACCCTGGACGAGGTTGTGGCCGCCGGCGGGAAGGCCGTCGCGGTCCAAGCCGATCTGTCCCAGTCCGCGGAACGCGAACGGCTTTTCGCGGAGGTGGTCGGCGCCGTCGGCCCCCCGGACATCCTGGTCAACAATGCGGCGGTGACCTTCCTGCGGCCCCTGGACGCGTTTCCCGAACGGCGGGCCCGCCTGATGATGGAGATGCATGTTCTGGGCCCACTGCAGTTGAGCCAACTGGCGATCCCGGCGATGCGCGAACGCGGGCGGGGCTGGATCCTGAACGTGACCTCGGTGGGCGGCGATCTGCCGCCGGGACCGCCGTTCTCGGAATTCGACCGCACCGCGGGCTTCGGGATCTACGGGACGGTCAAGGCCGCGCTCAACCGGCTGACGAAAAGCCTTGCGGCCGAGCTGTACGACGACGGCATCGCCGTCAACGCCGCCGCTCCCAGCAATCCCGTGGCCACGCCCGGGGCCGGCACCCTCGACCTGGCCAAGACCGACACCGAGGACATCGAACTGATCACCGAGACGGCCTATCGGCTGTGTACCGGTGACCCGAAGACCCTGACCGGGCGCATCGCGCACACCCAGCCCTTCCTCGCCGAGGTCGGCTGGACCAAGCCCGCCGGCTGAATGGCCGAGCTCGAGCCGGACCAGTTGCGGCGACGACTGGACGGCGCCGGCGTGACCGGAGTCGCGCCGCTGTCCGGGGGGGCCTCCAGTCTCACGTTCGGGGGCGCCATGGAGGACCGGCCGGTGGTGATCAAGGTTGCTCCGCCCGGTGTCGAGCCCGTCGCGCATCGCGACGTGCTCCGGCAGGCGCGCATCATCAAAGCCCTTGCCGGAACACGGGTTCCGGTGCCCGAAGTGCTGTGGGAGGACCGGGGAGAACCGCCGCACACGCCGCCCTTGTTCGTCATGTCACGCGTCGAGGGCGACTGCGTCGAACCGCTTTTCGATGGTTGTGCCGATTCTCCCGGCCTTCGCGACCGGTACCGCAACGCGTGCCGCGTCATGGCCGCGCTGCACGGTCTGTCACCGAGTGAGCTTGGCCTGGACGGTGAACCGATTGTCGACGCGGTCGCCGAGGTCCGGCGGTGGTCCGAAACGCTGGGGACCGTCGACGCGGCGCTGGTGCCCGAGTGGCCCGGGGTGCGCGACGCGCTGTTGGGTTGCGCGCCAACGGCTATCAGGCCGAGCGTGGTGCATGGCGATTTCCGGCTGGGCAACCTGATGGCCGCTGGCTCCCGCATCAACGCGGTAATCGATTGGGAAATCTGGTCGGTGGGCGATCCGCGTATCGACGCCGGCTGGTTTCTCATCAACTGCGACCCGGACACGTACCGGCGCGTTACCGGCTCAGCGGGGATGGTGCCGCCCGTCGGTGAGCTCGCCGAGATCTACCAGGAAGAGCTGGGCCGCGAGGTCACCGACTTGGCCTGGTTCAGCGCGCTGGCGTGCTTCAAGTCGGCGGCGACGTGGTCGCTGATCGTCAAGCACAATCGGCGGAGGCGCACACCACGAAAGGAATTGGAAGACATGGCGGCAACACTCCCGAGGCTGCTGGATCGGGCGCGGTCACTGCTGGATTAACGGGTCACCCGATCAGCTGCAGTTGGCGTGGAGATTTTGGCACCACATTCCGACGCCACCCCAGTCACCCGACGAGCCGACTGAATCTTCGTATGGGTTCGTCATTGTGGTCGGGTACTGGATCTGCCATTCGTCGATCGTCGGGATGTCGTCCACCTGGCCCGGGTCCGGAGACGCGAGCGCTATTCCCACCGCCATTCCGGTGCCGCCCGTCAAAGCTGCAAGGGCCGTCAAACCCACGACGAGTAGAGCAGCAAATCTAGGTTTCATCGTCGCGGCCTTCCGTCGTCTGCCTGAACCGCCGGCTAACAGGCTCAATCCTACCTTCGGCGCCCATATCGCATAAGAGTCACAAAGACACAACAACTCTGATCGGCCGCCCGGCAAATTTCGCGACTCGAAACGGCACGTGCGTACGTTGGCGTGCGTGAGGCCGGTTGCCGTGGTCGTTCGTCGCGCGCTGGTGGTGGCCGTTTGCCTCGTCATGTCTGTGGTCACGGCGCCGGCGGCGGCCGCTGATCCTGAGGACGGTCCCGAGGTCGAGCCTGCCGCTGCAGTTTCGGCACCGGCCGAGGGGGCGGTGCCCTCGAATCCCCCCGTCATCCTCAACACCCCGGACGGCTGGACCCTGGGGCTGGGCGCGAAGGACGAGTCGCAGGTTCCGGTGGCACCGCTGACCACGTCCGTCGCGTCGCGCGAATACATGGCCAGCGGCATCTTCGTCGGCTCGCTGAGAGGATCCGAAGAGCCCCACGGCGTCCTGGAAGTGGGCTATCAGATCGGCTGCGGGATCGACATGAGCACCTCCAACGGCGTGATCATGGAGGGCGGTGTCGGCATCATCCCCGGCGTCAGCCCCACCTTCGACACCACCGGTACATTGCCGCCCCTGCTGCCGTTCGTTTCGACTCCGATGAACGGCGTGATGAGCATCGGAATGAAACCCGGCCTCGTCCTCACGGTGCCGGTGATCAAGAAACAATTCAAGGGTGCCAATCCCTGGGTCATGATCAGCAACTTCCACATCAAGATCGACGGGTGCGTGGGCCAGTCGTTCATCCGCTCCTATGCGGTGCTGACCCGGATGACCGACCTGTCCGACGTGGTGCTGTCGTACGTCGGCGTCACCAAATCGGTTTAACCGCGGGGGATGCCGGCCAGCCTGTCGGCGAACTTCGCCTCCGCGGCCGCGCGCAACCGCAGTAGGTGCTCGGACGGAAACAGGTCGGGTGCCGGCTCGCGGTCCTTCAACAGCAAGCGGGCCAGCGTCACCTTGTGCACCTCGGTCGGTCCGTCGGCAAGCCCCAGCACGAACGACTCCACCAAGTACTGCACGAACGGCATCTCGTGCGTGGTGCCCAGTGATCCGTGCAGTTGCAGCGCCCGCGACGACACGTCGTGCAGCACCTTCTGCATCATCGCCTTGACCGCCGAGATGTCCGCCCGCACCGCCTTGTAATCGTTGAATTGGTCGATTTTCCAAGCGGTTTGCAGCGTCAGCAGCCGGAAGGCCTCGATCTCCATCCACGAGTCGGCGATCATCTCCTGAACGAGTTGCTTGTTGGACAGCACCTCACCCTGGGTGTACCGCGACACCGCCCGCTCGCAGAGCATGTCGAAGATCCGGCGGACCAGCCCGACGGTGCGCATCGCGTGGTGAATCCGCCCGCCGCCCAAGCGGGTTTGCGCGACCACGAAGGCCCCGCCCCGCGGACCCAGCATGTGATTGGCCGGCACGCGCACGTTCTCATAGCGGACATAGCCCTCGCGCCCGCCGCCGACCGGCTGGTAGCCCAGGCCGACGTCGCGCAGCACGTTGATGCCCGGGGTATCGCCGGGAACGACGAACATCGAATAACGCTGATACGGCGGCGCGTCGGGATCGGTCATGGCCATCACGATGATGAAAGATGCCATCGACGCGAATGACGAAAACCACTTCTCGCCGTTGATGACCCAGTGGTTCCCGTCGGGTACAGCGGTGGTGCGGAAGACCTTAGGGTCGGCACCGCCCTGCGGCTCGGTCATCGAAAAGCAGGACACGATCCGATTGTCGAGCAGTGGCTCGAGGTAGCGGGCCTTGAGTTCCGGGGTGCCGTAGTGCGCCAGGATTTCGCTGTTGCCCGAGTCGGGAGCCTGGGAGCCGAAGACGATCGGCGCGCATTCCGACCGACCCAGAATCTCGTTGAGCAGCGCCAGTTTCACCTGGCCGTAGCCCGGGCCGCCCAGATGCGGACCGAGGTGGGTGGCCCAAAGGCCGCGGTCCTTGACGATCTCTTGCAGCGGCGGGATCAGGGCCTGGCGGACCGGATCGTTGAGGTCGTGCGACTCCTTGACGATCAGGTCGATCGGTTCGCACTCCTCGCGCACGAAGTCCTCGACCCACTTGAGTTGCTGTGCCCACTCGGGATCGGTGGAGAAGTCCCACGCCATGCGGCGTCCTTTCTAGGTTGCTGACTCCGTCACGACGTCCATTTCTTGCGGCGCTCGGCCGCCTCGTCGGTGGCGTGCGAAATCACCTGGTTGCGGTTCTCCAGCTCGAGCGCCGCGGAGAGACTCGCGGCGTCGGTGTTGACCTGGAGGGCGCGCTTGGTCAGTTGCGCGCCCAGCGGGGCATGGCCGGCTATCAGCGACGCCAACTCGACGGCCCGCTCCGCTAACCGATCCGGTTCGAGCACCTCGCTGACCAGGCCGCGCCGATCGGCTTCGGCGGCCGGCACGGTGCGGCCGGTGAGCATCCAGTCGGCGGCCACGCTGGTGCCGACGATGCGCGGCAGGTGGTAGCTCATGCCCATCTCGGCCCCGGAGAGCCCGAGCAGGATGGCGGCGTTGCCGAATGATGCGCTCTGCGAACAGATTCGGATGTCGGCCGCCAGGCATAGCGCGAGGCCGGCTCCCACGCAGGGTCCGTTGACCGCGGCGATCACGGGTTGCGGCAGCGCACGGACGGCTTCCACCAGGCCCGCCATCCGCTCCTGGAAGCGCATCCGCTCCAGCGCGGGTGCGGTGGCCTCCAGCATCGATGGGCCGAAGTCCCGCACGTCGATGCCGGCGCAAAAGCCTCGCCCCGCGCCGGTCAGCACCACCGCACGCACTGAGCGGTCGGTGGCCAAATCGGCCAGCGTCTCACGCAATTCGGTTTGCATCGCCTCGTTGATGGCGTTGAGCTGCTTCGGGCGGTTCAGGCGCAGCACGACGACACCGTCGCACGGCCGATCGCGCTCCAGCGCGCCCGGCGCGCTCACACCGGCTCGATGACGGTCGCCGTGCTGGAGCCCGTCCGCTCGGCCGGCGCGGTGAGGCGGCGGACAGACACGGCCCGCCAACGTGAGGCGAGCGGCCCTCCGTCGGGGCGGCCTCGGCCGCGCGGCGCGCGTAGCGCATCGAGGATCGAGGCGTCGATGACGACTCCCATCGTTCGGGCGCGGTACCTGACAGGACACGGTCATAGTAATCCGTCTCTCGATCTTGGAGAACTCTATTCTCCGAGCCGGCGAAGCGATTCTCCCGCGCCCCCGCATAGGCTTGGTGACCATGCAGGGGTGGGGTGAAATAGGCCGATGAGGTTAGCGGGCAAGCGGCATGCGGTGTCGATCCTGGTGCTGTCCGCGCTGACAGCGGGATGCACCGTGACCACCGACGGGAGGGTGGTTGCGGCTCCGACGTTGGGTCATGCCCCGCAACCGCTGCCGACCGGCGCGCTGTCTGGATTGCTGCTCGATACCGGTGATGTGGGCTCCATCATGGATGCTCACATGGAAGTCGTGGCTTCCGCCGACACGATGTACACCAACCGTCCCCTCGAGGATGGATGCTTGGTCTGGGCCGAAGCACAGGATTACTCCTACCAAGGCAGCGGCTGGACAGCTGTGCGCGTTCAGGAGCTGAAGGACCACCGCGATCGTGCGGACCACATCGCCTACCAGGCGGTGGTGGCGTTTCCTGGGGCTATGGCCGCCCATGACTTCTATGCAAGCCAGGTGACCGGCTGGGCCAACTGCGATAACCGGCGTGTCGATCTGCATGACCCGAGCGACCCGAACCCTCATTACTGGTCGCTGACTAAGGCCAGCGTCGAGGACGGCGTCTTGGCGATAACTCGGGTTCAAGAAGAGGGTGGGGAGGGCTGGGCGTGCCAGCGGGCGTTGACGACCGCGAATAACGTTGTCGTCGACGTGAGCGCCTGCGCCGATCACATCGGCGATCGGGGTGCTCAGATCGCCAAACGGATCGCAAAAAAGATCCCGTAGAAGCGAGCCCTGCCGAGGGGAATCCGGCGTCGAGCACATCGGTGCGTCCAATCCGTCCCGGCTCGGCGGCGAAAGCGTTTGCAACATATTGGTTTTGGGGAGACCCGGCGGTTGGGTGCGCGAGGATGCGGTTGGCCCCAAGCCGCCTCGGTCGCGAATCGGGGCGTAGCTGTGCGCTCTGCGAAACAACCAGTCCGACAGGGACATTGGGCTGGGTGGTCGCGCTGCGGCGCCGGGCGCGCGAGCGGACGGGTCCCCGCGGTGTACAGCGGATCAACAGCGAAGACGGTGCATAACCGGGCGCGCAGCGGGGTAGCCCGCACGGCATGACGAAGATCGGATACTTTCTGTCCTGCGAGCAATACAGCCCCAAGGAACTCGTGGACCAGGCCAAGCGTGCGGAGGCGGCCGGGTTTGACGCGCTGTGGATCTCCGACCACTTTCACCCTTGGAACGACGAGCAGGGCCAGAGCCCCTTCGTGTGGGGCGTCATCGGGGCGCTCTCCGAGGTGACGTCGCTGCCCGTCAGCACCGCCGTCACGTGCCCGACGATCCGGACGCACCCGGCGATCATCGCGCAGGCGTCCGCCACCGCCGCCGTCCAACTCGACGGCCGCTTCGTGCTCGGGGTGGGCAGCGGCGAAGCGCTGAACGAACACATCCTCGGCGACCCGTGGCCGTCGGTGGGCGTGCGCCAGGAAATGCTGGAGGAGGCGGTCGACGTGATCCGCCTGCTGCACCGCGGCGACGAGGTGAGCCACCACGGCAAGCACTACGAGGTGCAGGAGGCCCGCATCTACACGCGACCCGACCAGCCGGTGCCGATCTACGTCTCCGGCTTCGGCCCGCAGGGCGCGGAGCTGGCCGGACGCATCGGGGACGGCTTCGTTCTGGTGATGCCGGATGCCGGCCTCGTCAAGACATTCCGTGAGTCCGGCGGCGGCGACAAGCCCGTGCAGGGCGGCGCCAAAGTCAGCTGGGACAAGGACGCCGACACCGCGCTGAAGGCGGCGCACCGGCTGTGGGGTAACGACGCGCTGCCCGGACAATCGGCGCAGACCCTGCCGCGCCCCAAGGACTTCGCCGCCCTGATGTCTCTCGTCACGCCGGACCAGGTTGCCGAAGCGGTCACCTGCGGGCCGGACCCCGACACCCATGTCGCGAAGTTGCGGGAGTATCTCGACGCCGACATCGACGAGGTGTATGTGCAGCAGGTCGGCCCGGACATGGACGGGTTCTTCGCCGCGTACGAGCGTGACGTGCTGCCTCAGCTGCGCGGCTGAGGTTGTGCTTCGGCATCGCCGTAGAAGGCCACCCGAAGCAGCGTGGAGATCTCGCTGACCAAGGGCATCCGCGGATTCGTGCGGTTGCTGAGGTCCTCGAAAGCCGTCATCGCCAACGCCGGTAGCGCCTCCAGGTACTGCTTCTCGTCGACGCCGCACTCGCGCACCGATCGAGGCATGTTCAGTCGGTTCAGCAGATCATCGACCCCATGAAACAACCGGCCGCGGGATTCGTCTGGTTCATGGCCGCCGAAGATCAGCTGACCGAGCTGTGCGTATTTGTCCGGGGCCACGTAGGCGGAATAACCCGGCGCGGGCATGAACTTGCTGGGCAGACTTGCGTTGTAGCGCAGTACGTGCGGCAGGAAGATACCGTTCGCCCGGCCATGCGGGATCTCGAATCTCGCCCCGACCGCATGGGCGAGCGCATGATTCGTCCCGACGAACGCATTCGAAAAGGCAAGCCCGGCAAGGGTTGCCGCATTGGACATGTCAGTGCGCGCCGATAGGTCGTCGGGGTCGTCGTATGCCCTCGGCAACGCATCGAAGATCAGTCGCGCCGCCTGGGCGCACAACGCATCCGTATACGGCGACGCGAAGATCGAGACGGCCGCCTCCAGCGCATGGGTCAGCGCGTCGATGCCGGTGTCGGCGGTCAGTGTCTGCGGCATCGACGAGGTGAGGACCGGGTCGACGACCGCGAGGTCAGGCACCAGGCTGTAGTCGACGAGCGTCTCCTTCTTTCCGCGCACGGTCAGCACCGCGGCCGGTGAGACTTCCGATCCGGTACCCGATGTGGTTGGGACAGCCACCAATTGGACGCGATGGCGGTCGACCGGATAGTCGGCCACGCGCTTGCGCGGGTCGAGGAACGGCATCGTCAACTCGTCGAGACTCTTCTCCGGGTGTTCGTAGAACAGGCGGATCGCCTTGCCGGCGTCCAGCACCGAGCCGCCGCCCACGGCGACCAGCAGATCGGGTTGGACCCGCTGCAGCATCGCGACACCACGGCGGATGGTCCTCTCGTCGGGCTCCGGTGTCACCTCGTTGAACACCTGCACGTGTGGGGCGCGCAACTTGCCGCGCAGCGCCTCGACCACACCGCGCTCTTCGGTCTGGACGTCGGTGATCACCACGACGGTTTCGCATTCGAGCTCGCGCAAGTTGTCCAGTGCGCCTTCGTTGAAGTAGGTATTGGACGGGACACGGAACCACTGGGGCGGGGTACGGCGCCGCGAGACGGTCTTGATGTTCAGCAGCTGCCGATAGTTGACGTTCTCCGTCGTGCTGGAGCCGCCCCAGGTGCCGCAACCCAGCGAGAACGTCGGTGTCAGGTTGTTGTAGACCCCGCCGAGGGCTCCGACCGCAGTGGGCGCGTTCACCAGGATGCGGCCCGTGCGAACCGCCAGACCGTATGCCTCGATGACGTTCTCGTCGTTGGCGTACACCGCCGACGTGTGACCCAGCCCCCCATGCTCGGTGACCAGGACGGCCACGTCGATGGCGTGCTGTACGCCGCGTGCGCGCACCACGCCGAGCACCGGCATCAGCTTCTCCTGCAACAGGGGATGCGAAGCGAGCTCGTCCAAGTCGGCGGGTAGCTGTGCCAGCAGCACCTTCACGGTCGGCGGCACGTTGAAGCCGGCTCGGGCGGCCAGCTCCGACGCCTTCTGCCCAACGGCCTCGTGCGAGATCTTGTCGCCGCAGCCAAAGGCGAACTCCGCCACCGCCGTGGCCTCGCCGGGGGTGAGCACTCGGGCGCCCATCCGCTCGAACTCGGCGATCACCTCGTCGTATACCTCGTCGTCGATGATGCAGGTTTGCTCGGCCGGGCAAATGACCGAGGAGTCAAAGGTTTTCGAGATCAAGATGTCGACGACCGCGCCTTTCAGGTCGGCCGTCTTGTGAACGTAGATGGGCGCGTTGCCGGGACCGACCGACAGCCCCGGCTTTCCGGCCGAATTCGCCAACGCGACGATCTTCGGTCCGCCGGTCACCCAGATGAAATCGACCTTGGGATGCTTGAACAGGTAGTGCGTCACCTCGTGCGCGGCGTCGGGAATGACCTGCAGCGCCCCGGGCGGCATCCCGGCCGCTTCGGCCGCGGTGCGGAGGATTTCGAGGCTGCGTTCGCAGCAGCGCACCGCATACGGTGACGGCCGGAAGAGGATCGCGTTGCGGGTCTTGGCGGCGACGATCGCCTTGAACAGCACCGTCGAGGTCGGGTTGGTCACCGGGGTGATGCCCAGCACCACCCCGATCGGCTCGGCCACGTACGCAATGTTGTGCTCGACGTCCTCCTCGACGACTCCCACCGATTTCTTGTCGCGCAAATAGTCGTGCAGGAACTCGGTGGCCACATAGTTCTTGACGACCTTGTCCTCGAAGACGCCGAAGCCCGTCTCCTCGATCGCCACGCTGGCCAGTTCGCCGGCCGCGCGGAGTCCGGCACGCACCATCGCCTCGACGATCGCATCGACCTGCTGCTGATCGAGCTTGCGGAAGTCTCGGGCCGCCTCGGCCGCCGCGTCGACGATCGCATCGACTTCGCGGATGCGCTGTTCTGTGACGGCGGGCGCTTCGAGGGACGAGGCGGTCTGAGTTCGGGTAGTGGTCATGATCGGGTTTCGGCTCAGGAAGGGAACGCTAAGGGTCTCCAGAATGAGCAGATGCTGCGTCGTCCGCCTAGGGCTGAAAGGCCCTGGACTAGCTGGCCCGGCCAGGCCACATCTGGCGCGGGCGGACCGTCCGCGGTGCCCCGGAGGGGCCGATACTGGCGATCATGCGCATCACCGTCGACTACGACCTCTGCGAGGGGCACGGGCAATGCCTGCTGGCGGCTCCCGACGTGTTCGACATTCCCGACGGTGCCGAACAGGTGGTGGTGCTCGAGCCGGACCCGCCCGAAGCCGACCGCGAACGGGTGATTCGGGCGGCCGCGATGTGCCCCGCGCAAGCGATCCGGATCCTCAACTGATCCGACCGGTTTCGGCAACGTCATCGAGCAACCGGTAGCGCCCGGCCAACGCGGCAGCGGCGATGCGGTTGTTGACTCCGAGTTTGTGCAGCAGCCCGGCGACCATGCGTTTGGCGGTGCGCTCCGACACCAGCATCCGCTGGGCGATGTCACCGGTCTCCATGCCGGTCGCGAGCAGCGTCCACAGTTGGAAATCCTGCGCGCTGAGGCTGTCCAGCAGCTCGGACGGCGGCTTGCGGGTGTTGCTCAGCAGCCCATCGAGCAGGGCGCCGTCGACGACCCGCAACCCCTCGGCGATCGTCCATAGTGGCCCCGCCAGCGCCTCCGGCCTGGCGGTTTTGGGCAGAAAACCGTCGGCTCCGGCCCGCAACGCCTCTTCGGCCAGCCCCAGGTCGTCGGTCCCCGAAAGCGCCAGGATCCGGGTCTTCGGGTGGCGCGCCTTGATGTGCCGGATGGCGGCGACCCCGCCCAGGGGAGGCATCGACAGGTCGATGATCGCGACATCGGCGTCGCAGCGAGCCACCAGGTCGGCGGCCTCTTCCACGTACGTCGTCTGGCCGCCGACGGTGAACAGTTCGCCCCATTCGCGGGTGAGCAACAGGGCCAGGCCCTGCGCGAACAGCTCATGGTCGTCGACGATCACCACGACAAACGGCGAACGAGTCATTGCCGCGATGCTAGCCCGAACCCTATGGTCAGCTGGGTGAGACCGCTCGATCGAACGGACTTCGACGGCGAGGACTACGGGCTGGCCCGCATCGTCGTCGCGGTGCGGGTCGCCGTGGTCATCTCAATCGGGGTGCTACTGGCGATCGGACCCCAGTGGGTCCGGCAGCACACCGCGGCCACGGTCGCGGTGTTGGGCGTCGCGATGCTCTACGCGGCCGTCGTGATGGCCTATCCGCAGCTGGAGGTGCGGCGCACCAGGTACGCGTGGCTGGTCACCGGCTTCGATTCGGCGTTCACGCTGGCGCTCATCGCCTTGAGCGGCGGCGTCTACAGTCCGGTGGTAGCGGTGCTGGCGCTGGCGGTCATCGCCTCGGCGGCGCGGCTGTCGTTCGGTGAAACCTTGTTGGTCGCAATCCTTTTGGGCGCCGCCTATGTTCCGGTGGCGCTGACTTCGTCGCCCGGACTTCCGGTCGCCGCGGCTCCGGCCCTACTGGCGGGGTGGTCGGCGGTGTATCTGATCTTCGTCGCGATCATCACCGCGGGGCTCTCCGCGCTCGCCGAACGCGAACACCGTTCCCGGGTGCGGGCGCTGGTAGAGGCCGAGACCGAACACGCTGCCGCCGAAGAGGAACGCGACCTGCGGGCCCGCCTGCTGCGCTCATACCAGTCGCAACAGGACGGACTTCAGGTGCTGGTGCACGAATTCCGCACTCCCGTCACGTCTTTGGAGGCGCTGACCGAGGCACTGACTTCGCAGCGGGCAATGTCGCAGGCCGACCGGGAAACCAGTCTGCAGCTGGTGGCCCGCCACGTCCACCACCTGGCCGACATGCTCGACGCGCTCTCCGACGTCGCGCTGAGTCGCCGGCCGACATTCTCGACTGGGCGGGTCCGTCGCGTCGACGTGGCCGACCTCATCGTTGCCGCCGCCGACGCCGTCGGTCTGGCGGCGCCGCGGTTGCGGCTGAGCGTCAGTGGCGACGTCGGCGCCGTGGCCGTGAACGCCCAAGGGCTGCGCCGGCTGCTGACCAACCTCCTGGAGAACGCCTCCCGGCACGGCCGGCGTGAACCGGTCGACGTCACGTGCTCGCGGGAAGGCGACGAATTGGTCTGCGCGGTGGCCGACCGGGGGCCTGGGATCCCGGCCGACAGCCTGGGCGAGCTGACCACCAAGTACGTCAGCGTCGGCGGCCAACGTGGCACCGCCGGACTCGGCCTTTGGATTGTGCAGCAGATCGCCGAAGCGATGGGCGGACGGGTCGACTTCGCCGCGCGCGACGGCGGGGGCCTGGTGGCCACCTTCCGGGCACCGGTCGCCTGATCGCCGGTTCCGTGGGCTGGCCCGCGCAGGCCAGTGTTTGGCACTCGCGCCTGTGCCGCGCCGCCACCGCGCTGGCCAGCATGGGTGCTAACCGCGGTGACGTGCACCACTGCCCACCGCCAGAAAGGGCCCCCGATGACCACCGCACCCACGACCGCGCCTACCCATAAAGACATCGATCTGAGCGCCCGCGAGTTCTGGGCGAAACCCCCGGAACAGCGGGACGCCGCCTTCGCCGTCCTGCGCGCGGAGGACCCCGTGCCCTGGAGCCGCCCGGCGGAGTCGGATCTGCTGCCTCCCGAGCTCAACCCCAGGGGCTTCTGGTCCCTGACCAAACAAGAGGACATCCGGATGGCCAGCCGCCACCCGGAGATCTTCTCCTCGGCGCAGGGCATCACCATGGAGGACTTCGCCCCCGAGGCGGTGGAGATCGCCCAGTCGTTCATCGCCATGGACGCCCCGCGGCACACCCAGCTGCGCGGAATCACGACGGAGGCCTTCAAGCCCAAAAACGTGCGCCGCTTGGAAGGCTGGATCCGTGGCCACGCCCACGACCTGGTCAGCGAGATGGCGCACCTGGGTGAGGGTGACTTCGTCCAACTCGTCTCGGTCAAGCTGCCCGGCCGCATTTTCGGCAGCTTCTTCGGCCTGCCCGAAGGTGAACTGCGTGACCAGGCCGTCAGCGCCGCGCAGCGGCTCGTGGGCTGGACAGACCCGAACATTCGCGGCGAGCAGAGCGAACTCGAACTGTTCATGGGCGCCGTGATGGATCTGCACGCGGTGGCTACGGTCTTGATCCCCGAGCGGCGGGCCAACCCCGGCGACGACCTGATGACCTGGATGGTGCAGGCCGAGTTCGACGGCAAGAAGATGACCGACGACGAGCTGAAGGCCTTCTTCGTTTTGATGGGTGTCGCGTCCAACGACACCACGCGGCACGCCTCGGCCCACGCCATCGCCGCCCTCTCGAAATTCCCCGACCAGCGCGCCCTGCTCGTCGAGGACGTCGAGGGCCGGGTCGGCACCGCCGTCGAGGAGGTGTTGCGCTGGGGGTCGCCGCTGCTGCACATGCGCCGCACCGCCACCCAGGACATCACCGTGCGCGGCTCGGAGATCAAGGCCGGCGACAAGGTGGTGCTGTGGTACTACTCCGGCAACCGCGACGAGGAAGTCTTCGAAGACCCGCACTCGTTCAACATCTTGCGAAACCCGAACCCGCACATCGCCTTCGGCGGCGGCGGTCCGCACTTCTGCCTGGGCGCGGCGCTGGCGCGCACCATGCTCAAGGCGTTGCTGACCGAGGTCTACACGCGCATCCCGGACATCTCGGCACCGCGGCCCAATTACGCCCTGGCCAACTTCATCAACGGTGTCAACAGCCTGCCGGCGACCTGGACACCCGAGAAGCGCTGATCCCAAGGAGTTTTCGATGAAAACGAAAGCAGCGGTGCTGTGGGGGCTGCACCAGAAGTGGGAGGTCGAAGAGGTCGACCTCGACGGGCCCAAGGGGAACGAGGTCCTGGTCAAGATGGCCGCCGCCGGGCTGTGCCACTCCGATGACCACCTGATCACCGGCGACATGCCGATGCAGCTACCGGTCGTCGGTGGGCATGAGGGCGCCGGCGTCGTCGTCGATGTCGGCCCGGGCGTCACCGAAGTCGCCGAAGGCGATTCGGTGGCGCTGAGCTTCATCCCCGCCTGCGGCCGCTGCGAACCGTGTTCGCGCGGCATGAGCAACCTGTGCGTGCTCGGCGCCGCCATCATCGCGGGACCGCAACTCGACGGCACTTTCCGATTCCACGCGAAAGGCCAAGCGCTGGGCCAAATGTGCGTGCTGGGAACGTTCTCCGAATACACCGTGGTCCCACTGGCATCGGTGATCAAGGTCGATCCATCCACCGCGCTCGACACCGCCGCCCTGGTGGGATGCGGAGTCACCACCGGCTACGGCAGCATGGTGCGCACCGGCGAAGCGCGTGACGGCGACACGGTGGTGGTCATGGGCGTGGGCGGGATC
The DNA here is from genome assembly GCF_001667425.1 of Mycobacterium sp. 852002-51613_SCH5001154. Classification (NCBI taxonomy): domain Bacteria; kingdom Bacillati; phylum Actinomycetota; class Actinomycetes; order Mycobacteriales; family Mycobacteriaceae; genus Mycobacterium; species Mycobacterium sp. 852002-51613_SCH5001154. The sequence continues at coordinate 230,132 of NZ_LZII01000083.1, forward strand.
GGCATGAACGCGGTGCAAGGCGCGCGGATCGCGGGGGCACGCGTGATCGTCGCGCTGGATCCCGTGGAGTACAAGCGGGGCCGTTCACTGGAGTTCGGCGCCACCCACACCGCGGCGACGGTCGACGAGGCGCAAGCCCTGATCACCGACCTGACGCGCGGCCAGATGGCCGACGTCTGCGTGGTCAGCACCGACTCGGCCGAAGGCGCGTATGTGGCTCAGGCGCTGAGCCTGGTCGGCAAGCGCGGCAGGGTGGTGATGACCGCGATCCCGCATCCGACCGACACGTCCGTCGCCATGTCGCTCTTCGATTTGACCCTGTACGAAAAGCAGGTTCGCGGTTCGCTTTTCGGGTCATCCAATCCCCGGCACGACATACCCAGGATGCTCGACCTGTACCGCGCCGGACGGCTGAAGCTCGACGAGCTCGTCACCCGGGAATACACCCTCGACGAGATCAACACCGGCTACGCCGACTTGCACGCCGGGGTCAATCTCCGCGGCCTGATCCGGTTCTGAAGCGGCCATGACCCTCATCACCATCGTCGTCATTATCGCTGCCCCGCTGGGCATCCCGGCCGGCGTCAGCGCCGCGCACCACGCCGCCGGCCGATGGAGGAGCTTCGCACGTTGGCGCCGCCGGATTACGGCCCGAAGTTAGTGCCGCTCGTCAGCCCTTCCCACTTCGCGATCTCAACCGCGCGCGCCTCCGCGACATAGCGATAAAGACCAAGAGCGTCCGGACCGAGAAGCAGGAAGCCGGGCGGCTCGTCGGATTCGACCGCCGCGATGATCGCGGTGGCCGCTTTGGCGGGGTCGCCCGCCTGGTTCCCGTGCATGGTGTCGTTCTCCTTACGGCGCTGCCCGGCGGTCGCGGCGTAGTCGTCGATGACGGTGGACGACTGGACGAGCGAGCGTCCGGCGAAATCGGTGCGGAACGCGCCCGGCTCGACGACGGTCACCGAAATGCCCAGCGGGGCAAGCTCACCGCGCAGAGCGCCGCTCATGCCTTCGATGGCCGCCTTGGCCGCCGCGTAGTAGCCGGAGCCCACCGGAGTCACCGCTGCGCCGATCGAGGAGATGTTGACGATCGCGCCGCTGCGGCGTGCCCGCATGCCGGGCAGGACGGCCTTGATCATGGCGACCGTGCCGAAGAAGTGCGTCTCGAACAGCGTGCGCACATCGGCGTCGTCGCCCTCCTCGACCGCGGCGCGGTACCCGTAGCCGGCATTGTTGACCAGTACGTCCGGGACGCCGAACCGGGCGTGGGCCTCGCGCACCGCCGAGGCGACCTGTGCGGGGGCGGTGACGTCGAGGGCGACGGCGAGCACCCGCTCGGGCGCGGCCGAGGCCAGGTCGGCGACCTTCGCGACGTCGCGCGCGGTGACGACGGCGTTGTGACCGGCCCCGATGACGGCCTCGGCAAGCGCGCGACCGAGTCCGGTCGAGCAGCCGGTGATGAACCAGGTGGACATTCGGATGGCTCCTTATCGCCGAGACGCAAGGCAGGGCTATGCCGTGGTAATTCTTCTCTTCGATCGCCGAACGTTGGCCTTCATCATCAACTATCGTCCGTCTTAAGGATTGATCGGCACCGGTGAAGGAAACAGGCAGTGCGGTCGCTAGAGGGCGTTCTAGCCAGACACCCGTTCTTCCGCGGGATGGACCCGCGCTATGTGCAGTTGGCGGTCGGGTGTGCGGCAAACCTGCGCTTCACCGCGGGTGAGTTGATCTTCCGCGAGGGCCAGCCCGCCGATCACTTCTACCTCATCCGCGCCGGCAGGATCGCGCTGGAAACCCCCGCGCTGGGCCGTGGCAGCTTGACGGTGCAGACACTCGGAGACGGAGACATCCTTGGCTGGTCGTGGTTGGTGCCACCGTACAACTGGCGGTTCGACGCGCGGGCGGTCGAGACGACGCGCGCCATCGGTTTCGACGGCAAGTGCCTGCGCGGCAAGTGCGAAGAGGACCACGAACTGGGGTACGAGCTGCAGAAGCGTGTGATCGCGGTTCTCGGAGAGCATCTCGATGCGACAAGGTTCCGCCTGCTGGACATCTACGCCGATGTCATCGAATAGGGACGGACAGCCCCTCAGCCCTCGAACGCCGGACCATCGAAACGGTCGCGAGTGATGAATTCCCCGACCGGGCGGCGGCGCAGCTTGGTCGGCTGGCGCACCGGTTTGCCAAGGGGCACAACCGCGGCGAGCGCGTGCAGGTCGGGGATTCCCAGCAGCCGGCGGACCCGGTCCTCGGCCGCGATGGCCATGGTCGTGATGGTGCCGCCGTACCCCTCGCTACGGGCGGCCAGCAGAATGTTCCAGATCAGCGGGTAGACCGACGCGCCGCCGGCCAGGCCGACGCGGTCCAGGTCCTGATCGATGGATGCGACGACGGTCAGGTCGACCGAAACCACAAGAACGACTGGCGCTTTCGCGATCGGCGCGACGAAAGTGTCGGGGATCTCGGTCTGGTCGATGACGTCCTGCGGCACGCCGCTGGGATGGATTGAATTCCAAGGGTTTTCACCCGCCTGCAGCTGGGCGTAGTAGCGCCGGGCCGCGGTCACGCCCAGCTCGGCGAGGCGGCGACGGGTGTCTGGGTCGCGCACCACGGTGATGTGGGCGCCCTGCCGGTTGCCCCCGCTCGGGGCGAACCGGGCGTTGTCGAAGATGCGCCACAACACCTCGTCGGGCACCGGGTCGTCGGTGAAGTCGCGCGCCGCGAACGTCGTCCGCATGACGTCGTACAGCTCCATGGCCGCGTCACGCGCTCGCGGAGGCGCGGCGCTCCAGGCGGAAGGTGCGTTTGAATCCGGCCGGCTGCGTCGTCAGGGTCACTTCGACCGCACCGCTCGGCGTGATGACGTACCGTTCCTCGACATCGGGCCCGTCCCGCCACCGGCCGACGGGCTGGCGCCCGAGGTCGTCGCGCCCGTGCAGGGCCGGGTCGAACGGGAACAACACCGGATCGTAGGGCGTCACGTCGCCGTCGGGTCGGCCGTTGACCAGGCGGCTGCACTCGACGAACCGGAAGTGGCCGATGTTGTGCGCCGCCCGGTAGGTCCGCTTCACCACCAGCGGGGTGCGCCCATCGGCGGGCAATGAGACGTCCTTGCACACGATCGGGTCGAAGATGACACCGGCGCCGGCCTCGGCCTCGCGGAAAACGCCGAAGTTGCGCGAGAAGCGTTCGGCGAGTGCGAAATTTGATTCCTTGTCGAGGAAGACGGCCAGGCCGATCGCGGTGGCCGCGAAGGGGTGCGGTGAGCGTTTGACCCGCTTGTCGCCGAAGGCGGTGCGCAGCATCCGCGAAACGAGCGGGAAGCTTCCGGCGCCGCCCACGACGTAGATGCCGGCGACCTCCGACCAGGTCACGTCGGCGCCGCCCGGCGCCGGGTTGTGCAGGACGCGTTCGAGCAGCTTCATCGTCTTGTCGACCAGCGGCGCGCAGGCCGCATAGACGTCGTCGACCAGACACGAGAACGGGGGCCGGTCCGCCCCGTCGACGCCCGACAGGTCCACCAGGAAGCGGCGGGTCTGCGGACCCACGGCCTCTTTGCGTGCGGCGCACTCCTCCCGCAGCAGGTCGCGGGCGGCGTCGTCCACCCCGGAGAGCCGCGAACCGGCCAGGACGAGGTCGACGATCGCCTCGTCGAAGTCGTCGCCGCCCAGGCGCTGGATGCCCTCACTGATGACGACCTCGTTCGCGTGCCCGGTCATCTTGAGCAGCGACGCGTCGAAGGTGCCGCCGCCCAGGTCGTAGATGAGGACGTATTCCCGTTTGGCGGTGATCGTGGAGCGGTACCGGTGCGCGTATTCCAGGCTCGCGGCCGACGGCTCGTTGAGTAGCGCGACGACGTGGAACCCCGCCGCGACGAAGGCATCCAGTGTCAGCAGGCGCTGGGCGCTCGAGGCGTTGGCCGGCACGCTGATAGCGGCCTCGATGGTTTCCCCCGCGGTGAGGCTGGCGTTGGAGTGGCGCAGTAAGTCGCTCTTGAGCTGTGCCAGAAAGCCGGTGAGCAGGTCGGCCAGTCGATGGCTGCGGCCGGCCAGGCTCACCTCGGTCTGGGGCCCGGCGTCGTTGAGCAGACGTTTGAACGATCGCAACACCAACCACCCCGGGTCGTGGCGGACGGCGGCGGCCTCCGCGCCGAACCGCAAGTCCCCGGCGGCGTTGCCCGCAACGATCGACGGCCACGCGTCGACGCCGTCAAACGAGATGACGGGGTAGTTGCCTCGGTCGACGGCCGCAACGACAGTGTGTGTGGTGCCAAAGTCGATGCCGACTCTCATCGCGCAATCTTAGGACCGCGCTGGGGAGTTCGACACGACCTTTTTGACCGGCGCGTCCCATCGTTTTTGCAACTCCCGCTCGGCGGCGGTCGCGACCAGACCCGACGGCGCGAACCGCTTCGACGGCACCGGCTCATCCTCGGTCAGCGGCCTGCCCGCGCCGCGCATCGCGCCCAGCGCGACGACCACCCCGGTGATCACCACGATGACGACGACAAGCGCGAACAGAACCGACAGCGTGCCCTGGATGAAGGTGTTCCTGATGACGTCGTCGAGTTGATGGGCGTTCTTGGCCGAACCGAACGACGTCTTGCCGGCGTTTCTCGCCGCGAGGAATTGGAAGTGTTGCGTCCAGTAACCGACATTGGGATCCGCCGAGAAGATCTTCTGCCAAGACGCGGTGAGCGTGACCGCCAAGTCCCACAGCAGCGGAATCCCGGGAATCCACGCCCACTTCAGCAGGCCCTTCTTGACGACGATCACGGTGACGACGGTCAGCGCGACGGCGGCCAGCAGCTGGTTGGCGATTCCGAACAGCGGAAACAGGGTGTTGATACCGCCCAGCGGATCCGTGACGCCCATCAGCAGGATGCTGCCCCAGGCCGCGGCCACGGCGAGGCTGCACAGCCAGACGCCCGGGCGCCAGCTCGGGTTGCGAAGTTTGGCCAGCGGGCCGCCGAGGTTGCCGAGCGCATCGGACAGCATGAACCGCGCGACGCGGGTGCCCGCGTCGACGGCGGTCAGGATGAACAGCGCCTCGAACATGATCGCGAAGTGATACCAGAACGCCTTGAGGCCCGCCCCGCCGAAGACCCGCTGCAACACCTCCGACATGCCGACCGCCAGCGTCGGGGCTCCACCGGTGCGCGACACGATCGACTTTTCTCCCACGCCGGCGGCGGCCCTGGTGAGCTGGTCCGCGGTCGCCGGGGCCCCCGACAGGCCGAGCCGATTGACGTAGTCGGCGGCGGTGGCCGCGGTGCCGCCGGTTTGCGCCGCCGGGGCGTTGAGGGCGAAGTACAGGTGTTGGTCGAGGATCGATGCGCTGATCAGGGCCATGACGGCGACGAACGACTCGGTGAGCATGCCGCCGTACCCGATGAACCGCATCTGGCTTTCCTTCTCCAGCAGCTTGGGCGTCGTCCCCGACGAGATCAGCGCGTGGAATCCGGACAGCGCACCGCACGCGATGGTGATGAACAGGAAGGGGAACAGCGAGCCGGGGAACACCGGCCCGTCGCCGCTGGCGGCGAACCGCGAGATCGCGGGTGCCTGCATGAGCGGGCGGGCCAGGCAGATGCCGACCGCGAGCAAAGCGATGGCGCCGACCTTCATGAATGTGGAGAGATAATCGCGTGGGGCCAGCAGCAGCCAGACCGGCAGCACCGAAGCCACGAAACCGTAGCCGATGATCAACCACGAAACCGTCACCGGCGAGATGGTCAACCACGTTGCGGCCCAAGGTGTTTCACCGACCCAGTTGCCGGAAGCCACGGCCAGCATCAGCAGCACGAATCCGACGATCGACACCTCCGCGACCCGCCCGGGCCGCAGGAACCGCAGGTAGCACCCCATGAAGAGGGCGATGGGGATGGTCATGCCGATGGAGAACACGCCCCAGGGGCTTTGGGCCAGGCCCCGCACCACCACCAGCGCCAGCACCGCGATGATGATCACCATGATGACGAACGCCCCAACCAGGGCGGCCGCGCCGCCGGTGGCGCCGAGTTCGTCTCGGGCCATCTGGCCCAGGGAACGTCCCCGCCGCCGGGTGGAGATCCACAAGACCAGGTAATCCTGCACCGCGCCGGCGAACACGGCGCCGATGACTATCCAGATGCTGCAGGGCAGGTAGCCCATCTGCGCGGCGAGCACCGGGCCGACGAGTGGTCCGGCTCCGGCGATGGCGGCGAAATGATGACCGAACAACACCCGCCGGTCGGTGGGCACATAGTCGGTGCCGTCCTCGAACACTTCGGCCGGCGTGGCGTGATCGTCGCGCGGGCGGACGATTTTCATCTCGATCAGCCGGGCGTAGAACCGGAAGCCGATGAGGTAGGTGCAGATCGCCGCGACCACGAACCAGACCGCGTTCACCGCCTCGCCGCGCGCGAACGCGATGATCGCCCACGCGACCGCGCCGATCACGGCGACGGCTCCGAACACGATCTTGTGCCGGACGGTGATGGGGGAGCGGTCCACGATCGCGACGGGCGGCAGCTCCTCGTCGGTGTGGATGTAGCTGACGTCGTCGTCGCGCGCTTTCACTGCCACGGCGGAAACCCTACGCGCGGAAGAAGAACAGCGCGCGACTTAATACAGCGCCCGTACGGCGTCGATCGTGTCGGCGTCCGCCGGGCCTTTGTCGTCGCGGTAGCGCACCACCCGGGCGAAACGCAGCGCCACACCGCCGGGGTAGCGCGAGGATTTCTGGACGCCGTCCAACGCCACCTCGACCACCTGCTCGGGCCGCAACCGCACGACGTAACCATCGGTTCCGCTGACGGCGAGTTCGCTGAACCGTGCGGTCTGCCAGTCCAGCATGGCGTCGGTCATTCCCTTGAAAGTCTTTCCCACCATGACGAATTCACCGGTGGCCGGGTCGCGCGCCCCGAGATGGATGTTGGAGAGCTTGCCGCTTCGGCGCCCCGATCCCCATTCCACCGCGAGCACCACCAGATCCAGCGTGTGCACCGGCTTGACCTTCAGCCAGCCCGCCCCGCGCCGGCCCGCCTGATACGGCGCGCCCGGCGCCTTGGCCAGCACGCCTTCGTGGCCGGCGGCCAGTGTCGCGTCCAGGAAGCCGGCGGCCTCGGCGGCGTCCGAGGTGAGCAACCGGTCGACCCGCTGCGCGGCCGGCACCAGCGCGTCCAGGGCGGCCAGCCGCTCGGCGGTCGGCGCGTCGAGCAGGTCGGCGCCGTCGCGGTGCAAGATGTCGAAGAAGAACACCGAAAGTGGTTGCGCCGCACGGGCCGCGTCCACATCGACCGATCGGCCGAACCGCGACGCGGTGACCTGGAAGCGATGCGGGGAGTTGTCGGGCCGCAGCGCGATCGCCTCACCGTCGGCGATGAGGTCGCACACCGGCAGGGCCAGCGTCGCCTCCACCACCTCGGGCAGCCGGGCGGTGACGTCGTCAAGGCTTCGTGTGTAGACGGTGACCTCATCGCCGGCCCGGTGAATCTGCACCCGGGCGCCGTCCAGCTTCGCCTCGAAAATGGTTGTGCCGCCGTGGCGTTCGAGCGCATCGGCCACCCCGGTAGCGGTCTGCGCCAGCATCGGGCCGACCGGCCGGCCGGCCCGCAGGGCGAACGCGTCCAGCGCCCCGGTCCCGCCGCTCAGGGCGGCGGCCGCCACTGCCGGCAAGTCCCCGCCCAGCATCGCGGCGCGCTGTACCGACGCAACCGGGATGTCGGCTGCCCTGGCCACCGCGTCCGCCATGATGCCCGCCAGCGCGCCCTGGCGCAGCTCCCCGCCGAGCAACCGCACCAGGAAGGACTGCTCGGTGTCGGTCGCGGCGGCGAACAGTCCCGCCACGAGTTCGGCACGCCGCGCCTGTGACCCCTTGCCCGACACCGCCCCGATCTCCGAGAAGCTGGCGTCCACACCGGCGACGGTCAACGTCGGGCGCGACGCCGGCGCCGGCCGCGACCGCAACGACGCCCAGCCGACCCCGATCTGGCGCTGGCGCAGCTCCCCCGACAGCCAGGAGACCACGATCGCGACCCCGTCGGGGTCGGCCGCCGCGCGGCGCAACAGGTCGGCGATGTGGGCGACCTTGCTCAGCCGTGACGACGTGCCGCCCACGTCAAGTGAGGTCGTCGCGACGTCGAGAAGGAGCACGAAATCAGCTTGGCATGGCTCTTGAACAAGGCGGGGTCACCCCTGCCGGACAGACACGCTAGCGTGCCTACGTAACGTTACAGATTGCAAGAGATCTGACAACCCGAAAGGAAGGGTCCGGATGGAGATCAACGGGAAGAAGGTCGTCGTCATCGGCGGCGCGTCGGGGATGGGCCGTGCGTCCGCGGAGTTGCTGGCCGAGCGCGGGGCGGACGTCGCGATCTTCGACCGTGAGGGTTCCGACGGGAAAGAGGTGGCCGAGGCCATCGGGGGCGCGTTCTACCCGGTCGACGTCACCGACTTCATGGGCACCGAGGAGACCCTGCAGACCGCCGTCGACAAGCTGGGCGGCCTGCACGTCATCATCACCACCGCCGGCGGTGGCATCGCCAAGCGGACGATGACCAAGTCCGGCCCCCACGACCTCGAATCCTTCCAGTCCGTGATCGACCTCAACCTCATCGCCACCTTCAACATCAGCCGGCTCGCGGCGGCGCACATGGCCAAGAACGAGCCCGAGGACGAAGAGCGCGGCGTGATCATCAACACCGCGTCGATCGCGGCCTTCGAAGGGCAGATCGGGCAGGTCGCCTACACCGCCGCCAAGGCCGGCATCGCCGGCATGTGCCTGACCATGGCCCGCGATCTGGGCTCGCTGGGCATCCGCGTGCTGGCGATCGCGCCCAGCCTGTTCGCCACGGGATTGACGCAGGGCATTCCGGACGAATTCGCCGCGGCCCTCACCAAGGACGCGGCCTTCCCCAAGCGTCTCGGCCGGCCGATCGAGTACGCCAAGCTGGTGGCGGCCATCGTGGAGAACCCGATGCTCAACGGCCAGTGCCTGCGCCTGGACGCCGGACAGCGGTTCGCTCCCAAGTAGCCACCCCCACGGGTCGCCCTCCTCGCATTAAGTACACTCTTTAGGTAGCCGCCCCGCTTCCCCTCGAAGCGGGGCCGGCTACCCAGCCGGTAGCGAGGAGGGCCCCTCATGGGTATCGCACTGACCGACGACCACCGTGAACTCGCCGAGGTCGCGCGCGGGTTCCTGACCTCGCAGAAGGCTCGCTGGGCGGCGCGGTCCCTGCTCGACGCCGCCGAGGAATCCCGGCCACCCTTCTGGCAGAACCTCGTCGAGCTGGGCTGGCTCGGCCTGCACGTCGACGAAGAACACGGCGGTTCCGGTTACGGTCTGCCCGAACTCGTGGTGGTGGTCGAGGAACTCGGCCGCGCCGTCGCGCCCGGACCGTTCGTGCCGACCGTCATCGCCTCGGCGGTGATCGCCAAAGACGGTAGCGCCGAACAGAAGTCGCGGCTGCTGCCCGGGCTGATCGACGGGACCGTCACCGCGGGCATCGGCTTGGACGGCCAGGTGCAATTCAAGAACGGGATCGCCGACGGTGACGCCCGAATCGTGCTTGGCGCCGGGCTGGCCGAGCTGCTGCTGATCACCGCGGGCGAGGACGTGCTGCTGCTGGAGCGCGATCGCGCCGGCGTGTCGGTCGAGGTGCCGAACAACTTCGACCCGACCCGGCGCTCCGGACGGGTCCGCCTGGAGAACGTGAACGTCAGCGCCGACGACGTCCTGGTGGGCGCGCGGGCATCGGCGCTGGCCCGGGCGCGGACGCTGTTGGCCGCCGAGGCGGTGGGTGGCGCGGCGGACTGCGTGGACGCCGCCGTGGACTACGCCAAGGTGCGGCAGCAGTTCGGGCGCACCATCGCCACTTTCCAAGCGGTCAAGCATCATTGCGCGAACATGCTGGTGGCAGCCGAGTCGGGGGTCGCCGCGGTGTGGGATGCCTCGCGCGCGGCGTCCGAGGACGAGAACCAGTTCCAGCTGGCCGCCGCGGTGGCCGCGGCCCTGGCTTTCCCCGCCTATGCACGCAACGCCGAGCTGAACATTCAGGTGCACGGCGGCATCGGATTCACCTGGGAGCACGACGCCCATCTGCATCTGCGCCGCGCGTTGGTGATCGCGGCGCTGTTCGGCGGTGACGCGCCGGCAAGGGATGTCTTCGAGCGCACGGCCGCCGGCGCCAAGCGGGAGAACAGCCTGGACCTGCCGCCCGAGGCCGAAGAATTGCGCACGCGGATCCATGCCGACGCCGCCGAGATCGCCGCCCTGGACAAAACGGCGCAACGCGACAAGCTGATCGAGACGGGTTACGTCATGCCGCACTGGCCCAAGCCGTGGGGTCGCGCCGCCGATGCGGTCGAGCAGCTGGTGATCGAGGAGGAGTTCCGGGCGGCCGGCATCAAGCGGCCCGATTACTCGATCACCGGGTGGGTGATCCTGACCCTGATCCAGCACGGAACCGATTGGCAGATCGAGAGATTCGTGGAGAAGGCGCTGCGCCAAGAGGAGATCTGGTGCCAGTTGTTCTCCGAACCCGAGGCCGGCTCCGACGCGGCATCGGTCAAGACCCGAGCCACCCGGGTGGACGGCGGCTGGAAGATCAACGGGCAGAAGGTCTGGACCAGCGGGGCCCAGTATTGCGCGCGCGGCCTGGCCACCGTCCGCACCGACCCCGAAGCTCCTAAGCACGCCGGCATCACCACCGTCATCATCGACATGAAGGGCCCGGGCGTCGAGGTGCGGCCGCTGCGGCAGATCACCGGCGGCTCGGAATTCAACGAGGTGTTCTTCAACGACGTGTTCGTTCCCGACGAGGACGTCGTCGGGACGCCCAACTCGGGGTGGACGGTCGCCCGCGCGACGCTGGGCAACGAGCGGGTGAGCATCGGTGGCAGCGGATCGTTCTACGAGGGCTTGGCGTCCACCCTGGTGCAGCTCGCGGCGCAGCAGTCAGATCGCTTGGCGGGCGCGCCGATTCGGATCGGATCCTTCCTCGCCGACGATCACGCGCTGCGGCTGCTGAACCTGCGTCGCGCCGCGCGCAGCGTCGAGGGGGCCGGGCCCGGCCCGGAAGGCAACATCACCAAGCTGAAGCTGGCCGACCACATGGTGGACGGCGCCGCGATCTGGGCGGCACTGGCCGGTCCGGAGGTCGCGCTCATGGATGGGCCCGGAGCGGTGGTGGGCCGGCTGGCGATGGGAGCGCGCGGCATGGCGATCGCCGGCGGCACGTCGGAGGTCACCCGCAATCAGATCGCCGAACGGATCCTCGGCATGCCGCGCGACCCGCTGATCAACTAGCCGCCCGGGTCAGGCGGGTGCGAACAACGGCGCCCCGCCGCTGCCCTTTTCCGACCGAAGGTCGACGGTCATGCCGCACCTGACCGAATCGGGTTCGCAGTCAACGATGTTGGCGGCCACCCGCAGACCCTGTTGCTCGGCGAGTTCGACGATGGCGATCACGTACGGGACGGGAATCTCCGGGTTGTACGGGTGATGGTTGACCGTATAGGTGAACACCGTGCCGCGGCCGGAAACCGGCCGCGCCACCAGCGGGCCTGCGCACGTGCGGCATTCGCCGGCCGCCGGATGCACCCAATGGGCGCAATGGTCGCAATATTCGATGAGCAGCGGCTCGTCCGGCACGACGAATACAGTACACTCAATTGATCCGATGCGGGGCTGGTGGGCTGACGGGCGGTGTGCATGACGCATTTCGAGAAGGACGCGATCCTGTCCGGCATCGGCATATCGCGGATCGGTCGCCGCAGCGGCATCGCGGGTCTTGACCTGACCATGGAATCGGTGCGGGCCGCCATCGAGGACGCCGGGTTGGTCCCGTCCGACGTCGACGGCATCGCGACGCTGGGCGATACCCCCGCCGGGGACGTCAACGCCCAGCTGGGGATCGAGGCGGCGGATTGCGGATCCGGCTTCGGCACCGGCGGGCTGCTCAGCCCGGTGATGTCGGCGTGCCGCGCGGTCGCCGAGCGTCGCGCCCGCCACGTGGTGGTGTACCGGACCATCCAAATGCTCGGGGGCACCGTTCCCGTCAAGCCGCAGGAGAACGCGCCCGCGCCCCCGCTCGCGCGGATGTTCGAGGCGCCTGAGGGTGCCGAACGGCCCGCCGTCGGCGCGATGGACGACGTCAACGATCTGGTCGCGGCCAACGCCTACTCCGCCGCGAACTGGCTGGCACTCAACTGCCGTCGCCACATGGAGCTGTACGGGACCACCAAACAACAGCTGGGCTGGGTGGCGCTCAACGGCAGGCGCAACGCCGCGCTGAATCCGCGTGCGGTGTACCGCGACCCGATGACCATGGCCGACTACCTCAGCGCGCGGCCGGTTTCCACGCCGTTCGGGCTGCTGGACTGCGACGTGCCGATCGACGGCTCGATCGCGGTGGTGGTCTCGCACGCCGAGTACGCGCGTGACTGCCCGCACCGCGCGGTGGCGGTGGAGGCGATCGGCGGATCCGACGGCGCCGGCGGCTGGTTCCACCGCGACGACTACCCGAAGATGGCGATGTCGGATGCGGCGGCGCAGATGTGGTCGCGGACCGACCTGAAACCGTCCGACCTCAAGGTCGCCGAGCTCTACGACGGGTTCACCTATCTCACCTTGGCCTGGCTGGAAGCCCTGGGAATCTGCGGCGACGGCGAGTCCGGGCCCTATGTCGAAGGCGGCGCCCGCATCGCCCGCGACGGCGAACTCCCCCTGAACACCTACGGTGGCCAACTCTCGGCCGGGCGCATGCACGGCTACTGGGCGTTGCACGAGGGCTGCCTGCAGTTGCGCGGCGAGGCGGGGGAGCGGCAGGTGGCGCAGCGCCCGGACGTCGGCGTCGTTTCCGTCGGAGGCGGCCCCGTCGCCGGCTGCATGTTGCTCACATGCTGAAAAGGCTTGCGCCAAAACGCCGCTGGGCCTGACATGAGCACTGGTCTCGGGAACAAACTGGCCTCCAAGATCGCGCGCGACCTCGAGGCCGAGATCGTCCGCCGCGGCTGGGCCATCGGCGAATCGCTGGGCTCCGAACACGCTCTGCAGGAGCGCTTCGGGGTGAGTCGTTCGGTGCTGCGCGAGGCCGTCCGGCTCGTCGAGCATCATCAGGTGGCCCGGATGCGCCGCGGGCCGGGCGGCGGGCTGATCATCTGCGAGCCCGATGCCGGCCCCGCCACCCGCGCCGTCGTCATCTATCTCGAATACCTCGGCACGACGCTCGGCGACCTGCTCAATGCGCGCCTGGTGCTCGAGCCGTTGGCGGCCTCGCTGGCCGCCGAACGAATCGACGAAGCGGGCATCGCTCGGCTGCGGGCCGTGTTGCGGGGCGAGGAACAGTGGAAGCCGGGGTTGCCCACACCGCGGGACGAGTTCCACATCGCCCTGGCGGAGCAATCGAAAAACCCTGTCCTGCAATTGTTTATCGACGTGCTGATGCGGCTCACCACCCGCTACGCCCTGCAGTCGCGGACGGACACGGCCAGCGAGGCCATCGAGGCGGTCGACCGGATGCACGTCGACCACTCCGAGATCGTCGCGGCCGTCACGTCCGGCGACTCGGCGCGGGCCAAGACCCTCAGCGAACGACACGTCGAGGCCGTGACCGCCTGGCTTCAGCACCATCACCCCCGCAACGCGAGCAGACGGCGCAGGCCCAGGCCGCTCAACATCGAGATGCCCCGCGGCAAGCTGGCGGAGATGCTGGCGGCCACTATCGGCGACGACATCGCGGCCGGCGGTTGGAAGGTCGGTTCGGTTTTCGGCACCGAAACGGCCCTCCTCGAGCGCTATCGGGTGAGCCGCGCGGTGTTCCGCGAAGCGGTGCGGCTGCTCGAATACCACTCGATCGCGTACATGCGCCGCGGGCCCGGCGGCGGGCTCGTCATCGCCACACCGCAGGCGCAGGCGAGCATTGACACCATCGCTTTGTACCTCCAGTACCGCGACCCGAGCCGCGAGGACTTACGGTGCGTCCGGGACGCCATCGAGATCGACAACGCCGCCAAGGTGGTCAAGCGGCGCGGCGAATCCGAGGTGGCCGCCTTCCTGTCCGCCCATCGGTCCGAGGTCGACGAAAAGCCCGGCGACGTCGCCGACGCCGCCGTGGAGGAATTCCGGTTCCACGTCGGATTGGCCCAACTGGCGGGCAATTCGCTGCTCGACTTGTTCCTGCGCATCATCGTCGAGTTGTTCCGGCGGCACTGGTCGAGCACCGGGCAGGCGCCGCCGACCTGGGCGGACGTCCTAGCCGTCCACCACGCTCACCTGCGGATCGTCGACGCCATCGAGGCGGGTGACGAGAGCCTGGCCCGGTATCGCGTGCGGCGTCATCTGGACGCCGCCGCGTCCTGGTGGCTGTAGTTCGCAGATGTGATCTGCAGCGCGGTATAGCGAAGGCCCGTCGGGGGTACTGGGGAGGGAGGAAGTGAACGGCCGGTCCAGCAGGGGGTTGGCGTTAGTGATCGAGAGCGAGAGTGCTGGAGTGACGGCAAGCACCCAAATCGGAAAGCTCGGGTTCCTCCATTCGGCACTCATCTACCAATCCCAGCCTGAGTACTTGGATTTCGTGAGCCGCTTCGTCAGCGACGGGCTGGCGATGGATGAGGCGGTCATGGTCGCCGTGCCGTCGGAACAACTGGCGCTACTCCATGACGCGCTGGGCACGGCCGAGTCGTCGGCAGATCTGCAGATGGTCGACATCACCGAGGTCGCCCGCAACCCCAGCCGGCTGATGGCAATGGAGGGGGCTTTCGTCGACGACCACCCCGACCAGCGGGTGCGGATCGTCAGTCAAGTTGCCTGGCCCGGCCGCACCGCGGAAGAGCTGGTCGCCTGCGTGGAGCACGAGGCCCTGGTCAACGGAGCAATGGACGGCTACCAGGTGACCGGTTTGTGCCTCTACGACGGAAGCCGGCTCGACGACGACGTGCTGGCGGACGTCCGAGCGACGCACCCGTTGCTGTGGAGCGGCGACGCGCTGCAGCGCAGCGCCGACTACGCGCCCGACGCCGCGTTGCGGCGCTGCAACCGGCCGCTCCCCGGCAATCCGCGCGCCGTCACCTACTTGGTCAAAAAGTCGTCGGACCTCAGCCCCGCGCGTTCGTTCGCCACGAATTACGCCGGGTGGATCGGGTTGTCCCAGGACGGGATTGAGGACCTGCAATTGGTCGCGACCGAGCTGGCCAGCAACAGCCTGATGTACACCGACGGCGCGTGCCAGCTCGCCTTCTGGCACGACGACGGCTATCTGGTGTGCGAGGCTCGCGACAGCGGGTGCTTCGAAGATCCGCTGGTGGGCCGAATGGACCCGGGGCCGTGCGGCCCCGCTAGCCGCGGGCTATACCTGGTCAATGCGATCTCGGACCTGGTGCGCACCCACACGACCGCCAGTGGCACGACGATCCAGGCGTATCTGCGGTTCGATCCGTCGGCCGGGCCGAACGGCTAAACGCAAGCATCCCGCTGGAGACGAGCCCCAGCGGGATGCTTGACGTCATGGGCTAGAGAAGGCCGCCTAGCAGCCCGCCGCCGCCGGTGCCGCCGGTGAGGCCGCCGCCGCCACCGCCGCCCGCAGCAGTTGCACATCCGGTCGGAACTAATAACACCGCGACCACACCTGCGGCCGCTGCCGCAGCTTTAAGGGTCTTCTTGGTGCTTTTTGACTTCATGATGAGCCTTCTTTCATCATTCTTCCGAGGGGTTGTTGCACAGCCGTTGAACGACCGTTGCCCCCGCCCAATACCCCCTGTTGCACACGCGTAAACCAAAATCTTCGCCTTATTTCGCGACGGTCCGACGCGTTATGCAAACTTGCATGTCAGGGCCGTATGCGGCTAATGTCGTCGCTCGTGCGTCTTCTCGAGCGCGCCTTCAAGAAGGCCGTAGTAGCTAGCACCCGCAGCGGGGTCTGACCCAGACCGACCCCCCGCTGTGGGTCGGAAGCTACTGCCGTCGGTCACTCCTTTCGACCGAAGAAGACCGGCACGATGACTCTTTCCGAGCGGCTCAACCCGTCCAGTAACCAAGCCAGCCAGTGCGCCGCCACGGTGTGGTTCGCCCAGCAGTTCGGCGCGCCGTTACCCCGCGGTCTGCGGGAACAGGCCGACGCGATGTGCTGGGAAGATTTCGTTGCGACCTACGCCCACACGGGCGGGCCCGTCCGGCTGGGCGGCTGGGCGTTCATCGACACCGCCCGGCCGGGACCGCAGGCCCGCAACTTCGAGGCCGTCATCGCCGTCGGCGACCACATCAGAACTTCAACCGCCGCCGCCTGCGGCCCGATCGCGGCGCTGATTGCGATGCTGCATGATCGCGGGATCGCGGTGGAGATCGTCAAGTTTCATCAGCTGGGCTCGGACGGCCACGCCGCCACTTTCGTCCGCGGCAGCAACGGCGCCCGCGACGAGTGGGCGATGGGCTGGTCGGACGATTCGACGCAGTCGGCGTTGCGCGCGGTGATCGCCTGCGCTAACCGACTGCTCGCCTGAGGCCTACAGCGGGCGCAGGACGATCGGCATGCCGTCCATCGGTATCGGCATGCCGCCGTAGTCCAGGTGCGGCTGATAGCCCGGCCGGGCCAGCTCCAGCCGGTAGCGTCGCAGCAGCCGGTGCACGACGGTCTTGACCTCCAGCTGACCGAACACCATGCCGATGCACTTGTGCGCGCCGCCGCCGAACGGCGCGAAGGCGTAGCGATGCTTCTTGTGCTCGGAGCGGGGCTCGGCGAAGCGGTCGGGATCGAATTTGTCTGGGTCCGTCCACAATTCGGGCAGGCGGTGATTCATGCCCGGCCAGATGGTGATGTTGGTCCCGGCGGGGATGTAATGGCCGAGTAGCTCGGTGTCGCGCACGGCCTGCCGCATATTGAACGGTAGCGGCGTCACCATGCGCAGCGACTCGTTCATGATCAGCTCGAGCGTCTCCAGCTTCTCCAGCGCCTCGATGTCCAACGGGCCGTCGCCGAGCCGAGCCGACTCCTCACGGGCCCGCTCCTGCCACTCCGGGTTCGCGGCCATGTTGTACACCATGGTGGTGGTCGTCGACGTCGACGTGTCGTGGGCGGCCATCATCAAGAAGATCATGTGGTTGACGATGTCTTCGTCGGTGAAGCTGTTGCCGTCGTCGTCCTCGGTGTGGCATAACACCGTGAGCATGTCATTGCCGGTGGCGTTGCGGCGCTCCTTCACCCGCTCGATGAAGTAGTCCTCGAGGAGCTTGCGGGCCCGCAGCCCGCGCCACCATTTGAACGGCGGAAGGGGTTGCCGGATGATCGCGCCGCCCGCGCGCGTCGTGATCGTGAACGCCTGATTGACCTTGGTCACCAGGTCGTGGTCCGTGCCCGGCTCGTGCCCCATGAACACCAGGGATGCGATATCGAGGGTGAGTTCCTTCATCGCCGGGTGGAACAGGAACCGCGCGTCGTTGGTCGGCCAGTTGGCGACGATGTCGCTGGCCACCCGATCGATGTGCTCGACGTAGCCGGTCAGCCGGCTGCGGATGAAGGCCTCCTGCATGATGCGCCGGTGGTACATGTGCTCGTCAAAGTCCAGCATCATCAGGCCCCGGTTGAAGAACGGCCCGATCACCGGGTGCCAGCCCCTCTGCGAGAAGTCCTTGTTCTTGTTGGAGAACACGGCCTGGGTGGCGTCCGGGCCCAGCGCGGTCACCGCCGGCATGATCGGCGAGTCGAGGAAGTGCAGGGGGCCGCGGGTGCGATATAGATGCAGTGCGTAGTCCGGCCCGCCCCGGAACATCTCGATGATGTGCCCGAGGATCGGGAGGCCGGCGTCACCCAGCACGGGCTTGAGGCCGCTACCGGCGGGCGGTTCGGCCAGCACCTTGGTTTCCCAGTCGTGGCTGAGCAGACGCCTTTCGACCGCACCCATCCCCGGGATGGTGTTCAGCGTCGGGGTGAACCGGCGCCGCGCCTGGTCCAGCAGGTACTGCGGGGTGCTGATCGTGGCGGTCATAGACGCTCCTTTGCGTTCCCTCCGAGGTGACAGCCGTCACTGTCTTATAACCTTCGGAAAAAACTTGACGGCTGTCAAGTTTGCTTTTTGACCGGCGTGGTGCAAGGTCAGGGAATGAGCAGCCATCCCGCCAGTCCGGAGCCGGGCGGGCAACGGCGCGGCGACAAGCAGCGCCAGGCGATCCTGCAGGCGGTGCGGGAACTGCTGCAGGAGAAGCCATTCGCGGAGCTGTCGGTCAGCACCATCAGCCTCCGGGCCGGGGTGGCCCGGTCGGGCTTCTACTTCTATTTCGACTCCAAGTACGCCGTACTCGCCCAGCTGATGGCCGAGGCCGCCGAGGAACTCGAAGCGCTAACCCAGGATTTCGCCCCTCGCCAGCCGGGCGAGTCGCCGGAGCAGTTCGCCGAGCGCATGGTCGGCAGCGCGGCGGCCGTTTATGCGCACAACGACCCGGTGATGACCGCCTGCAACGAGGCCCGCAATACCGACGTCGAGATTCGCAACCTGATGGATCAACAATTCGAGGTGGTGCTGGGTCAGATCGTCGCCATCGTCGAGGCCGAGATGAAGGCCGGGACCGCCAGCCCGATCAGCGACGACCTGCCGACACTGATCCGCACCCTGGCCGGTACCACCGCGTTGATGCTGACCGGCGATCCCATCCTGGCCGGCCGTGACAGCGATCGCGACCGCCGCGTGCGCGTACTCGAGCGGTTGTGGCTACACGCGCTCTGGGGCGGGCGCCCGTAGGGCGTTACCGCCGGTATCGTCACGGCAATGGGGCAGCAGGGGTATTACGCAGGCAAGCGGTGTCTGGTCACCGGCGCGGCCAGCGGCATCGGGCGGGCCACCGCGTTGCGGCTGGCCGCACAGGGCGCCGAACTCTATCTGACCGACCGGGACCGGGAGGGCCTCGAGCTCACCGTGGCCGACGCCCGCGCGCTGGGCGCTCAGGTGCCCGCGCACCGGGCGCTCGACATCGCCGACTACGA
This sequence comes from Mycobacterium sp. 852002-51613_SCH5001154, assembly GCF_001667425.1. Taxonomy (NCBI): domain Bacteria; kingdom Bacillati; phylum Actinomycetota; class Actinomycetes; order Mycobacteriales; family Mycobacteriaceae; genus Mycobacterium; species Mycobacterium sp. 852002-51613_SCH5001154. Next base: position 249,087 of record NZ_LZII01000083.1, read on the forward strand.
CCAGGTGGCGGCGTTCGCCGCCGACGTCCACCGCGACCGTCCGAGCATGGACGTCGTGCTCAACATCGCCGGAGTCTCCGCCTGGGGCACCGTCGACCGGCTGACGCACGACCAGTGGAGCAAGATGATCGCGATCAACCTGATGGGTCCGATCCACGTCATCGAATCCTTCGTGCCGCCGATGGTGGCCGCCCGCAATGGCGGGCACCTGGTCAACGTGTCGTCGGCGGCCGGGCTGGTCGCGCTCCCGTGGCATGCCGCCTACAGCGCCAGCAAGTACGGCCTGCGCGGCCTGTCGGAGGTGCTGCGCTTCGACCTGGCCCGCCACCGCATCGGGGTGTCGGTCGTGGTGCCGGGAGCGGTGAACACCCCACTGGTGCAAACCGTCGAGATCGCCGGCGTGGACCGCGAAGACCCCAAGGTCGCGCGCTGGGTGAACCGGTTCAGCGGCCACGCCGTCTCGCCGGAGAAGGCGGCCGAGAAGATCTTGGCCGGGGTGGCCAAGAACCGCTACCTGATCTACACCTCACCGGACATCCGGGCGCTGTACGCCTTCAAGCGGCTGGCCTGGTGGCCCTACAGCGTGGCGATGCGTCAGGTCAACGTCATCTTCACCCGGGCGCTGCGGCCGGCTCCGGCGCCGCTAGTCCGGCATGGCCAGTTCGAGGCGCACTCCGAGCAGCCGGATCGGGCGGTCGAGCTCGAATAGTTCCAGCACGCCCAGCGCCGCGGCGACGATGGTGTCGCGGTCGGTGGTGGGCGCGTCCAACTTGCGGATTTTGGTGCGGGTGTAGAACGTCGCGGTTCGCACGGTAACCGCCACCCGCGTCACGATCCGGCCGGACGCGAGCACGTCAGCCAACGCCTGTTCGGCCAGTTGCGTTATGGCCGAATCCATTTCGGCGCGATCGGTGAGGTCTCGCGGGAAGGTGACGACGTGGCTGCGGGAGCGGGGAATCCACGGCTCGGCGCTGACTTGCGCGTCACCGCCGCCCTTGGCCAGCAGCAGCAGCCACAGGCCGGTGCGCGGGCCGAACGCAGAAGTGAGTAACTCGGCATCACTGTGCGCGAGCTGCCAGACTGTCGTAATTCCCAGTGTGGCAAGCTTTTTCGCCGTCTTCGGCCCCACGCCCCACAGTGCGTCGACCGGGCGATCCGCCATCAGGGTCATCCAGTTCGCATCGGTGAGCTTGAAGATGCCCGCCGGTTTGGCGAAGCCGGTCGCGATCTTGGCGCGCTGCTTGTTGTCGCTGATTCCGACCGAGCAGGACAGCCCGGTTTCCGACGAGATGATCGTGCGAATCTCTTCGGCCACGGCGGCCGGATCGGCCGCCGCGTCGCCGTTCAGCCCGACATAGGCCTCGTCCCAGCCCCACACTTCGACCGGATGCCCCAAGTCTCGCAACAGCCCCATCACCTCTTCGGACGCCGCGTCGTAGGCGGCCGCATCCGAGGGCAGAAACGTCGCATCGGGGCAGCGGCGCGAAGCGGCCCGCAACGGCATGCCGGCGTGCACGCCGAATTCCCGGGCCTCGTAGGAGGCGCAGGTGACGACCTTGCGGGGCTCGGTCGGGTCGCCGTTGCCGCCCACGATGACCGGCAGCCCGGCCAGTTCGGGGTGGCGGCGCAACTCCACCGACGCCAGAAACTGATCGAGGTCGACGTGCAGGACCCAGGCCGAGCTCATCAGCGCCCACAAAGCTTGCGCGCCAAGCTTTCCCATGCGTCACCCAACGTCTGCAGGGTGTGGCCGCGTTCGTTGAGCTGGTGCTCGACATAGTTCACGTGGAGGAGGGCCAACAGGGCATCGGTCTGAGCGTCGAGGTCGCCGGTGGTGTGCGCCGCCTGGAGCAGCACCCGGATGTGGGTGTGGTGCACCAGGACGGGCGCGCTGTAGCGAGCCTGCGGATCGCGGTGTGCTTCCGACAGCAGTTCGTGATGGGTATGGGCGAAACGGATGCGTTCCCGACCGAACGCCACCAGCCGGTCGACCGGCGCGGCGTCGGGTCCCAGTGGAGGCGGGCCGAACAGGAAGGCCTGCTGGCTGGCTTGCTCGTCCTCGTCGAGCAGCACCATCATCAGGCCGGCGCGGCTGCCGAACCGGCGAAACAATGTGCCCTTGCCGACACCGGCGGCGGCCGCGACGTCATCCATGGTGACCGCGTCCGCGCCGCGCTCGGCGATCAGCCTACGGGCGGCATCCAGCAGGAGGGCACGGTTGCGCGCCGCGTCGCCCCGCTCCGGCTGGGCCGCTTGGAGCGGGTAGACGGGTAGTTCACCCAACCGCTCGACACTGCTCATTCCTGTACTTTAACGCCGCGGGAATACAACCGGACTCTGGTCCGGTTGTGTGTGCGAGGATGGACCAACTAATGAAGGGAAACGCGACGGTGGCAGACAACATCAAGGTCTTGGCGTTAGTGGGGAGCCTGCGCGCGGCGTCGATCAATCGTCAGATCGCCGAACTGGCATCTGACATCGCCCCCGACGGCGTCACCGTGACGGTGTTCGACGGGCTGGCGGACCTGCCGTTCTACAACGAGGAGATCGATGAGGCGATGACTGCCGACGCCCCGCCGCTGGCCCCGGTGACCGCCCTGCGCACCGCGGCGGCCGAGGCCGACGCCGCGCTGGTGGTCACCCCGGAATACAACGGCAGCATCCCGGCCGTCATCAAGAACGCGATCGACTGGCTGTCCCGCCCGTTCGGTGACGGCGCGCTGAAGGGCAAGCCGCTGGCGGTCATTGGCGGCTCGTTCGGCCAGTACGGCGGGGTCTGGGCGCACGACGAAACCCGCAAGTCGTTCGGGATTGCCGGTGCCCGCGTGGTCGAGTCGATCAAGCTCTCGGTGCCGTTCAAAACACTGGAAGGCAAGGCGCCCGCGGACCACGCCGAGCTCTCGGGGAACGTACGCGATGTCGTCGGGAAACTGGTCGCCGAAGTCGACTGATTGGCGGAAGTCAACAAGCCCGCCGCCGGACGACCAGCGAGGTTGCTGTAACCGGATAGCAGAAGCCGCCAGCCCCGGCTGGCGGCTTTGCTGGCGGCGAGTCGGATTGGGGGGCCCGCGCCGCGCCGGCGGGGAGTTGTCGGTGGCCGGTGATATACCCGTTCGCATGGATGACTCAGGCGGCGAATGTGACCTGCGACACGCCGGGCGCGTGTCGTCCAGAGTGCTTACGACCAGCGAATTTCAGAAATGTTATTCCGAACATCTTGTATCTCGATATCTTGCCAGCCACTAGGTGTAGTGTTTCGAGGACCGGCAGATCCCAGGTTCACCAGCCCGACCGGGGCCTGGTTCACCACCCGAAATCGGCTCGATAGGTCATTCGACCCCGACGGCCGCAGGACGGGAATCGGGGGACTTGACGGGCCGCTGTAACACAGCGAGGACAGAGTTCGTTGCAGTACCCGAGTAGTTGCCAGTCCGTACAAGTCCCACCTTCCGCAAAGGAGCGGCTTCTATGACCATCACCGTGTACACCAAGCCGGCATGCGTGCAGTGCAGCGCCACGTTCAAGGCCCTGGACAAGCAGGGCATCGGCTACGAGAAGGTCGACATCACGCTGGACAACGAGGCGCGCGACTACGTGATGGCGCTGGGTTACCTGCAGGCCCCCGTCGTGGTGGCCGGAAACGACCACTGGTCGGGGTTCCGGCCGGACCGCATCAGGGCCATCGCGGAATCGGCGCTCAGCGCCTGAGCAGTTAGCGGCAGACGTCAGGTAAGGAGGTTGCGGTGCAGTCGCGCAACCTGGTCTATTTCTCCTCCGTGTCGGAGAACACCCACCGCTTCGTGGAAAAGCTGGGTGTTCCCGCCACGCGGATACCGCTGCATGGCCCGATCGAGGTCGACGAGCCGTACGTGCTGATACTGCCCACGTACGGCGGCGGCCGGGCCACCCCGGATCTGAATGCCGGTGGCTATGTTCCCAAGCAAGTCATCGCTTTCCTGAACAACGAGCACAACCGGTCGTTGATCCGCGGCGTCATCGCCGCGGGCAACAACAACTTCGGCGCCGAATTCGCCTATGCGGGCAACGTGATCTCACGCAAATGCGGCGTTCCCTACCTTTACCGCTTCGAACTGATGGGAACCCCGGACGACGTGGAAGCCGTCCGCACGGGTTTGGAAGATTTCTGGAAGGAACAGACGTGCCACCAACCGTCACTGCAGAGCCTGTAACCTCCGGCGCGCACACGCTACCGGGCGAGACGGACTACCACGCCCTGAACGCGATGCTGAACCTGTACGACGCCGACGGCAGGATTCAGTTCGACAAGGACGTGCTGGCGGCTCGCGAGTACTTCCTGCAGCACGTCAACCAGAACACGGTCTTCTTCCACAATCAGGACGAGAAGCTCGACTACCTGATTCGCGAAAACTATTACGAGCGCGAGGTTCTCGACCAGTACTCGCGCAACTTCGTCAAGGAGCTGCTGGACCGCGCCTACGCCAAGAAGTTCCGGTTCCCGACGTTCCTCGGCGCGTTCAAGTACTACACCTCCTACACGCTGAAGACCTTCGACGGTAAGCGCTACCTGGAGCGCTTTGAGGACCGCGTGGTCATGGTGGCGCTCACCCTGGCCGCCGGCGACACCGGACTGGCCGAGAAGCTGGTCGACGAGATCATCGACGGCCGCTTCCAGCCGGCCACCCCGACGTTCTTGAACTCGGGCAAGAAGCAGCGCGGCGAGCCCGTGAGCTGCTTCCTGTTACGCATCGAGGACAACATGGAGTCGATCGGGCGATCGATCAACTCCGCCCTGCAGCTGTCCAAGCGCGGCGGCGGAGTCGCGTTGCTGCTGACCAACATTCGTGAGCACGGCGCGCCGATCAAGAACATCGAGAACCAGTCTTCGGGCGTCATCCCCATCATGAAGCTGCTCGAGGACTCGTTCTCCTACGCCAACCAACTGGGCGCACGCCAGGGGGCCGGCGCGGTGTACCTGCACGCGCATCACCCCGACATCTACCGCTTCCTGGACACCAAACGGGAGAACGCCGACGAGAAGATCCGGATCAAGACGCTGAGCCTGGGCGTGGTGATCCCCGACATCACCTTCGAGCTGGCCAAGAAGAACGAGGACATGTACCTGTTCTCGCCGTACGACGTCGAGCGGGTCTACGGGGTGCCCTTCGCCGACATCTCGGTGACCGAGAAGTACTACGAGATGGTCGACGACGCGCGCATCCGCAAGACGAAAATCAAGGCGAGGGAGTTCTTCCAGACGCTGGCCGAGCTGCAGTTCGAGTCGGGCTACCCCTACATCATGTTCGAGGACACAGTGAACCGGGCCAATCCGATCGAGGGCAAGATCACGCACTCGAACCTGTGCTCGGAGATCCTGCAGGTGTCCACGCCGTCGGAGTTCAACGATGACCTCTCGTACTCCAAAGTGGGCAAGGACATTTCGTGCAACCTCGGGTCGCTGAACATCGCCAAGGCGATGGACTCGCCCGACTTCGCGCAGACCATCGAGGTGGCGATCCGCGCGCTGACCGCGGTGAGTGACCAGACGTCGATCACGTCGGTGCCCTCGATCGAGCAGGGCAACAACGAATCCCACGCGATCGGGCTGGGACAGATGAACCTGCACGGCTATCTCGCCCGGGAGCGCATCTTCTACGGGTCCGAGGAAGGCATCGACTTCACCAACATCTACTTCTATACGGTGCTCTACCACGCGCTGCGGGCGTCGAATCGCATTGCCATCGAACGGGGCAGGGCGTTCGGCGGTTTCGAGCGGTCGAAGTACAAATCGGGGGAGTTCTTCGACAAGTACACCGAGCAGGTGTGGGAGCCGCAGACCGAGAAGGTGCGTCAGCTCTTCGCCGACGCGGACATCCGGATCCCCACCCAGGACGACTGGAAGCGGCTGAAGGAGTCGGTGCAGGAGTACGGCATCTACAACCAGAACCTGCAGGCCGTCCCGCCGACCGGGTCGATCTCCTACATCAACCACTCCACCAGCTCGATCCACCCGATCGCCAGCAAGGTCGAGATCCGCAAGGAAGGCAAGATCGGCCGCGTCTACTACCCGGCGCCCTACATGACCAACGACAACCTGGAGTACTTCCAGGACGCCTACGAGATCGGGTACGAGAAGGTCATCGACACCTACGCCGCGGCCACCCAGCACGTGGACCAGGGCCTGAGTCTGACGCTGTTCTTCAAGGACACCGCGACCACCCGCGACGTGAACAAGGCGCAGATCTACGCCTGGCGCAAGGGCATCAAGACGCTCTACTACATCCGCTTGCGGCAGATGGCTTTGGAGGGCACCGAGGTCGAGGGCTGCGTGTCCTGCATGCTCTGAGCGTCGCAGCCGGCTCCTGGGGCGCAGTCTGCCCAGGTCAGCGGCTCAGGGCGGTCCCAGAGGGGTATGGTGCTTGACGTGGTGAGAATTCCGCGACCACCCCACCCCAGCGTCAAGCCGCCGGGGGCCAAGGTCGACGCGCGCAGCGAGCGGTGGCGCGAACACCGCAAGAAGGTGCGCGGCGAGATCGTGGATGCGGCGTTTCGCGCCATCGACCGCCTGGGGCCCGAGCTGAGCGTGCGGGAGATCGCCGAGGAGGCCGGCACCGCCAAGCCGAAGATCTACCGGCATTTCCACGACAAGTCCGATCTGTTCCAGGCCATCGGGGAACGGCTGCGCGACATGCTCTGGACGGCGATCTTCCCGTCGGTCGATCTGAAGATCGACTCGGCGCGCGAGGTGATCAGGCGGGCCGTCGACGAGTACGTGGGCCTGGTCGACCAGCACCCCAACGTGTTGCGGGTGTTCATCCAGGGCCGCTCGTCGGCAAGCCCCCAGATCCTCAACGAGGGTCGCGGCATCACGTTGGCGATGGCCGACCTGTTCGACGACGAGCTGCGCGAGATGGAGCTCGACCATGCGGCGTTCGAGCTCGCCGCGCACGCGGCCTTCGGCTCGGCCGCATCGGCCACCGAGTGGTGGCTGGGTCCGGACCCGCAGAGCGCGCGCCGCATGCCGCGCGACCAGTTCGTCGCCCACCTGACGACCATCATGGTGGGGGTCATCGTCGGCACCGCCGAGGTGCTCGGCATCACGATGGACCCCGACCAGCCGGTTCACAGCGTGGTGCCCAGCAACCCTGCGGCGAGCTGAGGCTGAGGACCTTTGGCACGTTGACATCGTTCCGGCGATCGTCAACACTCGTGCCATTCGATACCCTGGGTACTGGGTATTTGGGGAGCTAACAGGAAGACCGATCCACCGTGACCGACGTTGTGACACACGCCGAACCGACATCCGCACACCAGCCCGTGCACGCGCGCGCCATCATCATCGGGACCGGGTTCTCCGGCCTGGGCATGGCGATCAAGCTGCAGCAGCAGGGCGTGGACTTCGTGATCCTGGAGAAGTTCAACGACGTCGGCGGCACCTGGCGCGACAACAGTTACCCGGGCTGCGCCTGCGACATCCCGTCGCACCTGTATTCGTTCTCCTTCGATCCCAAGCCCGACTGGAAGAACCCGTTCTCTTATCAGCCCGAGATCTGGGACTACCTCAAAGGCGTCACCGAGAAATACGGCCTGCGCCGGTACATCGAGTTCAACTCGCACGTCGATCGGGCCCACTGGGACGACGACGAACAGCGCTGGCATGTCTTCACCGAAGACGGCCGCGAATTCGTCGGGCAGTTCCTGATCTCCGGCGCGGGGGCGTTGCACATCCCGTCCCTGCCCGACATCGACGGCCGCGACGAATTCCGCGGTCCTGCTTTCCATTCCGCGGAATGGGACCATAGCGTCGATTTGATCGGCAAGCGGGTGGCGATGATCGGGACCGGCGCCAGCGCGATCCAGATCGTGCCGGAGATCGTCGGGCAGGTCGCCGAACTTCAGCTCTACCAACGCACTCCGCCGTGGGTGGTGCCGCGCTCCAACCCCGAGATTCCCGTCGCACTGCGCCGGGCCATGGCGAACGTCCCGGGCTTGCGGGCGCTGACGCGTGTGGCGATCTATTGGGGTCAAGAGGCGCTGGCCGTCGGGATGACCAAGCGCCCCAACGCGCTGAAGTTCATCGAAGCCTACGTGAAATACAACATCCGCCGGTCGGTCAAGGATCGCGAACTGCGTCGCAAGCTGACCCCGCACTATCGCATCGGCTGCAAGCGAATCCTGAACTCCTCCACCTATTATCGTGCGGTCGCTGACCCGAAGACCGAACTGATCACCGATCACATCGCGCGAATCACGCCCACCGGGATCGTCACCGCCGACGGCAAAGAGCGCGAGGCCGACGTCATCGTCTACGGCACCGGATTCCACGTCACCGACTCCTACACCTACGTCCAGGTCAAGGGTCACAACGGTGAGGACCTGGTGGACCGCTGGAACCGGGAGGGCATCGCCGCCCACCGCGGCATCACCGTCGCCGACATGCCCAACCTGTTCTTCCTGCTGGGGCCCAACACCGGCCTGGGACACAACTCGGTGGTCTTCATGATCGAGTCCCAGATTCGCTACGTGGCCAGCGCGATCAAGACCTGCGACAAGCTCGGCGTGCAGGCGCTGGCGCCGACGCGCGCCGCGCAGGACGCCTTCAACGACGAGTTGCAGCGCCGGCTGGGGCCGTCGGTGTGGAACAGCGGTGGTTGCGCCAGTTGGTATCTCGACGAGCACGGCAAGAACACGGTGCTGTGGGGCGGCTACACCTGGGAGTACTGGCGGGACACCCGCTCGGTCAAGCCGGAGGAGTACGAATTCTTCGGCAACGGGTCGGGCGCCAAGCGCATGGCGGCGGCCGCGCGGGGCTGAGCCGCCGGGTAGGCATGGCCCGAGTCGGGCTCTCCATGAATTCTTCTCTGAGCGGGTGTTGAGCCGCCGTCTGGTCTTACACTGGGAGGGAAATGACTGCCTACCAGACCGTTGTGGTCGGCACCGATGGCTCGGATTCGTCGCTGCGCGCGGTGGACCGCGCAGCCGCGATCGCTGCGCATCACGGCGCGAAATTGATCGTTGCGACCGCGCATCTTCCCGTTCCCCTGGAAAAGGGCCGCTACGCCATCCCACCGGGAAGCGACCACGGTCAGGACTACCGCACGGTGGGCGAGGCCCCGTTCTTCGCGATCCTGCAGAACGCCAGGGAGCGGGCGCACCAAGCCGGGGCCACGAACGTCGAGGAAAAGCCGATCGTCGGTGCTCCCATCAATGCGCTGGTGCAACTCGCCGAGGAGATCGAGGCCGACCTGCTCGTCGTCGGCAACGTCGGGCTCAGCAGCGTTGCCGGGCGGCTGCTGGGATCGGTCCCATCCGAAGTCTCCCGCAGGGCCAGAACCGACGTGCTGATCGTCTACACCACCGGCTGAGGCATCGATCGCTTGGCGCCAGCCGTCACGCGCCGACCGTTGGGCCGTGTCCGCGTAGCAGCTGCGCGAAAGCGGCCGCGGCCGCGTCGACGCCGGCCTCGTCGTTCGTGGCGACCAGGTCCAGCAGCAGGCCACGGGTGACGGCCAACCCCAGCCTTGCCAGCGCGCCGTTATAGGCGACGCCGGCGGCGGCGGTCTCGACCTCGCGCAGCCAGCCGTCGACCGCCCCGGGAACCATTCGCGTGAAAGGCTTTTCGCCCTGGGCCGCGCGGGCATAGCACTCGAAGAAGAGCCGCTCCAGCTGGCGCAGGTCCGGGCGGCGAAGGCCGGCCCACATGGCGGCGAAGCCCTCGGCCGGATCGGTGGGCAAGTCGGGGACCATGGCCATCTGGCGGCGCTCGGCCTCCTCCACGACCGCGATCAGCAGATCGTCTCGAGAACCGAAGTGGTGCAATAACATTCGGTGACTGGTGCCGACCGCGGCCGCGACATCGCGGAGCGAGCGATTGCCGATGCCGTTCGCAGCGAACTCCTCGAACAAGGCATGCAGTAGTTCGCGGCGCCGCAGCGAGTCAGGTGTGCGAGCCATTGGCGCGGCTGAGCTGCTCAGACCGGGCCTTGAGTCCTTGCGCCTCGAGTTCCAGGAATCGCTTGGTCTTCTTGAGCATCAGCCGCCCGACCAACGCGCCGAGCGGACCGCGCTGATCCAGTTGCTGGCGCACCAGGGTGCGGCCGCCGGGTTGCGGGATCACGTCATGCCGGGCGCTCACCCGCACGCCGGGGGAGCGTTGCACCCAGGTCCAGGACGAGCCCGGGTCGATCTCGGTCACCTTCCAGACCAGCTTCGACATGCCGGGCTGCTTGATGGTGAACCGCTTGCCGACCCCGAGCGCGGGACCGTCTCGTCCGGCCAGCGAGGTCACCGACGCGGTCCACTCGGGCCAGCGCTCCACCTCGCTGAAGACATCCCATACCAGCTGCGGCGACGCATCGATCTCGACACTGTCTTCGGTAAACATGTACCAAATGGTACATCCCGCGCGCGGTCTTGGGTAGATACTGGGAGGGGAGTCCAAATGAACGCTGGGTGTGTTCGCGACACGCAAACACAAGTTCTTGTGTTCCGCTCCGTTGTCGCACCCCAGGGGTAGTGTTTGGAGCCTGACGTCCCTCAGGCAAAACGGCGGGTGAAGTGGGGTTCTGGTGACCGAAAACATGAAGCTGATTGACCGCGTTTCGGCGATCAACTGGAACCGGCTGCAGGACGAGAAGGACGCCGAGGTCTGGGACCGGCTGACCGGGAACTTCTGGCTGCCCGAGAAGGTGCCGGTGTCCAACGACCTCCCGTCGTGGGCAACGCTCACCCCCGGCGAGAAGCAGCTGACGATGCGGGTGTTCACCGGGCTGACACTGCTGGACACCATCCAGGGCACGGTCGGCGCGGTCAGCCTGATCCCGGACGCGCTGACGCCGCACGAGGAAGCCGTCTACACCAACATCGCGTTCATGGAGTCGGTGCACGCGCGCAGCTACAGCAACATCTTCTCCACGCTGTGCTCGACCGCCGAGATCGACGATGCCTTCCGCTGGTCGGAGGAGAACCCCAACCTGCAGCGCAAGGCCGAGATCGTCATGCAGTACTACAAGGGCGACGAGCCGCTGAAGCGCAAGGTGGCCTCCACGCTGCTGGAAAGCTTTCTGTTCTACTCCGGCTTCTACCTGCCGATGTACTGGTCGAGCCGGGCCAAGCTGACCAACACCGCCGACATGATCCGGCTGATCATCCGCGACGAGGCGGTGCACGGTTACTACATCGGCTACAAGTACCAGCGCGGGCTGGCGCTCGTTGACGAGGCCAAGCGCGCCGAGCTCAAGGACTACACCTACGAGCTGCTCTTCGAGCTCTACGACAACGAAGTGGAGTACACCCAGGACCTCTACGACGAGGTCGGGCTGACCGAGGACGTCAAGAAGTTCCTGCGCTACAACGCCAACAAGGCGCTGATGAACCTCGGCTACGAGGCGCTGTTCCCGCGGGACGAGACCGACGTGAACCCGGCGATCCTCTCGGCGCTCTCGCCCAACGCCGACGAGAACCACGACTTCTTCTCCGGCTCGGGCTCCAGCTACGTCATAGGCAAGGCCGTCAACACCGAGGACGAGGATTGGGACTTCTAGAGCGGCTGTCACAGCAACGCTCTACGCATCGGCGTGCCCACCTCGTGCCCACAATTTGCCCACATTCTCCAATAGGAAGCTGCCCGCTCCGAGATGAACCACGAGCTTGCTCACAAGACCCTTGAGGGCGTCTTGAACACGATTGACCATTGGGGCGACCTCTACGAACGCCGCTGGGGCTACGGCCATGGCGCGGTGCAAAACGATGCACTTGCCCAACCCCTCAAAGACGGCATCGACGAGGTCCGAAAGCGTTCGAGGCTGGCGCACGACGTAATCGCGGCGATGGGCGAGAACGAAATTGCCGAAAAAGTCGTAGAGCACGAAGAGGGCATGTACGGAGGGCATCCGTTCACCCAAGCCCGCGTCGCAATTGTCGAGGCAATGGCGATCCTCACTCAGCGGGAGGAGTTGGCCGAGGTCGTCGGCCCTATTGGCCCTCAGCTCTCGACGAGCGAACTGCATCCAGCAATTTGGAGCAGGGCCGCCAGACTGTGGGACGACGGTCACTTTCCCGAGTCCGTTCGTTCCGCGGCCAGTGCGCTGGAGGGTCTTCTGCAGGCCATCGCTGGCCTTGCAGTATCGGGCGCGGACCTCGCCACCCTCTACGGACTCAGCGATCCGACGCCGGGGTCGCCCCGCTTGCGGCTGCGCGGTATTGACCCCGACCCGACATCGAAGACATGGAAGTCAGCCCACGAGGGTGCGGGCTCATCGGTTCGCGCGGCGTTCCTGGCGGTCCGCAATCTCGTGTCCCATCCCGGATGGCCTGACCCGAGCGCCAGCGAAGCCCTGGAGATGATCGCCGTTCTAAGCTATGTCGCCCACCTAGTCGACCGGTCCGACATCGTAAAGTCGACGTAGCAAAAAGTCCTCTGTGATGTGGTGCCTCATCGGCTGGCTTGATGCGACACGCTGCGGGCGCGGTCCAACGCAGATGCGACGGCCTCCAGGTCGTCGTCGAATAGATCGGCGTAGACGTCGAGCGTCATCGCCGCTGAGGCATGCCCGAGCATCTTCTGGACGGCCTTGACGTTCGCCCCGGCGGACACCGCGAGGCTTGCGGCGGTGTGCCTCAAATCGTGCGGTGTGACACGCGGAACCTTCGACTCGCCGACCGCCTTGGCGAACCATCCCGACTCCGGGTGAGGCCGTCTCAGGTGTGCGCCATCTGCGCCGGGCCAGAGCAGCCCGTCGCGGTTCTTGCCCTCGCACTGGAGGGCCAGGTACGGCAACAGGAACTCGGGTAACGGCACGGTGCGCCGTTTGTGCGCCTTAGGCGTGCCGAGGTACATCCCGGTACCCGACTGCACGGCGTTCTCGGTGATGCTGGCGCGCTTGCGCAGCATGTCCAGATCGTGCACGCGCAAACCGATCGCCTCGCCCCAGCGCAGCCCGCAGTAGGCGAGCAGCAGCACCAGCCCTTCCCATTCGCCAGTCGCGGCGGCCAGCTCGGCGACCTGATCGTGGGTTAGGTAGACGGCACGCTTGCGCGTGGTGCGGGGCAGGTTCACGCCCGCCGTGGGGTTCTTGGCGATGAGGTTGTCGCGCACGGCATCGGCGAGCACGCGCGCTAGAACGAAGTGGGTGCGTTTCACCACAGCGGCACCGACGGGCTTGGTGTCGTCGCTTCCCCGACCCAATTCGGAAAGCCACGCCTGTACGGCGCTCGGGCGGATGTCCCCGATGGCGGTGTCGCCCCATCGGGGTTTTACGCGCAGCCGCCAGGTTGTCTCTATCACGGTGTAACCGGACGGTTTGAGGTGACCACGTTGGCGGGCCAGCCATTCAGGTCCTAACTCGCCCAGCGTCACCCGTGCGCTGCTCGGCGCGACGTACTCACCTCGCAGCTTGGCGACCTCGACCGTAGCGGCGAACGCCTCTGCAGCCTTCTTGGTCCGAAAGCCACGCTTGTCGGTCTGCCGCTGGTTAGGTGTGCGGTATCGGACGCGGTAAAGCCACGCGCCGCTTGATGCCTGGTACTTACTGATCGTCGCCATCGCCGAGTACCTTCCGCAATTCGTCTCTGAGCTGCCGCGTGATCTGTCCGCGTTTCTGCGGGCTTGCGCCCGGCCCGGCCCGGCGGTCGCGTTCTTCGCTGACCGTGTGACCCCACAGGTCGGCCATCGCATCGGTGAGCCGACCCAAGTCGACGCCGAGCGCGCGGGCAGTGCGCTCCTCGGTCAATCCGCAGTCGCGCCAGATCCGCCACAGCTGCGCGGTCCGTCCCGCCGGCTGGCTTGACAGCGCGGTCAGCATGCCCGGCAGCATCTCGATGACGTGCTCACGCACTTGCTCGTCGGACACCGGCGACGGCTTGGCAAGCTTGACGGGGCCGCTGAGCGCGCCGCGCACGTCGGCCAGATCGGCGACTAGGTCGCCGGTAACGATCACCTGACCGTGCCCGGCGAGCAGGTCGGCTTTTACCCGGACCGGTCGGCCGAGCAGGTCGCTGAACGCCTGAGCGAGCACGAGAAGCGTTGGCAGGGTCGGTGATACGCGGCCAGCTTCCAGATCGGCGACGCGCCCGGTGCCCCACTTGATTCCGGCTTCGGTCATGGCTCGGGCAAGCTCCTCGGCCTTATGGGCGCCGCGCAGTCTCCGCGCGTTGGTTCCAATGACGGCGGCAATCGGGACCGCTGGCTCACGTTGGGTCACGTTAACACATTACTCGGAAATCAGAGACTTGACAATGAACGCTCACTGACTCCATCCTGAAGTTACACGTCTCGAATTACAGAGACGTGATTGCGTAGGAAGGACCAGGGATGGAAACCACCAGCCTGCTCACGGTCGATGACTACTGCCGAAAGACCGGCCTAACGCGCGGGCAGGCCGCCAACCAGCGGTATCTAGGCACCGGCCCGCCGTTCATCAGAGTGACCGGCCGCCAAATTCGGTACCGCCTTGAGGACGTCGAAAGGTGGCTTGAGGAGCGGACTTTCACCCGCACGGACGTGAGCGACCGGGCACGCAGCACGCGGTGAGCCCAGGCAGACATTCCATGACAACAAGAGAGAACCGCCCGGCGCGAACCGGGCGGCTTGAAGCCCATGACGTTCAACAGTCTAGGCTCGCCCACCGACAGGCCGTCAGTGCCTCCCGCGAGATCAATTGGTTTGAGGTCCATCGATTCGTTGCGCCGCTAGTCGAGCGGTCGGGACGACCAATCCCGTTGCCTGGATCGGTTCATTGGTGCGAGCTGGCCGACCATGATCCGCTGAAAGTCGCCGGGTGCCTGGTCGTCTCGCAGTATTGGGCGGTCAGCGAGTCAGCCCGTCAAGACGCGATGGCCCAAGCGTCGCAGGTAGTCTCGAATGCCATCGAATGCGGCGAATTTGCCCGGCAGATGACGCAGCGCAGCCGCGTCTACATCCCGCGAACGTCACCATGACCACCGCAGAGACGCAGACCGAAAGCCCACTAACCGAAGCCCACACGGTATTCCGGCGCTGGCTCGGCAACGACTACGACACCGACGCACTAGACGTGCTACTGGCCACTCTCGCGGTCGAACAACTCGACGGCGACCCGCTATGGGTGCTGATCATCTCCGGGCCGGGAAACGCCAAAACCGAGACAGTGCAGGCCGCCGATGGCGCCGGCGCGTTCGTCGTAAGCGTCATCAGGTCTGAGGCGGCGCTGCTATCGGCGACACCACGCAAAGAACGCACCAAGCAAGCCACCGGCGGCCTGCTGCGGGAGATCGGCGACCGGGGAACCCTGGTCATCAAAGACGTTACGTCCATCTTGTCGATGCACCGCGACCTGCGCGCCTCGGTCCTAGCCGCTTTCCGCGAAGTTTATGACGGGCGCTGGAGCCGTCACGTCGGCACCGACGGCGGCCAGCACATGAACTGGTCCGGACGTATCGCCGTGATCGGCGCCGTCACAACCGCATGGGACACCGCCCGCGATGTCATCGCCACCATGGGCGATCGGTTTGTGCTGCTGCGCATGGACTCCCACACGGGCCGTCTCCCCGCCGGCCGGCAAGCCATCACCAACACTGGCGCCGAAACCGAGATGCGCCGCGAACTAGCCAATGCCGTCGGCTGGGTCATCGACACGATGAACCACAAACCCACCGACCTCACTGAGGCCGAAACCGATGCGCTACTAGACGCCGCCGACCTTGTCACTCGCGCCCGCACCGGCGTCGAGTACGACTACCGCGGCGATGTGATCGAAGCGCACGCACCCGAGATGCCGACCCGCTTCGCGAAGCAACTCGCACAGGTCGTACGCGGTGGTGTCGCGGTCGGCATGGATCGCGCCGCCGCTGTCCGGTTGTCGCTCCGCTGCGCGCGGGACTCGATGCCGCCGCTGCGACTGGCGATCATCGACGACCTTTCCGCACATCCGCATTCAACCCCGACCGAAGTCCGCAAACGGCTCAGCAAGCCGCGCGCCACAGTCGACCGCCAACTGCAGGCGCTGCACATGCTCGGCGTCGCCGTGCTCGACGAGCACAACGAAGAGCGCTTTGGAAAAGACCAAACCCGTTGGTACTACACCCTGAGCGAGGACGTGTCTCCTAGCGCTTTGACCGCGCGGCCGTTACCAGAAATGTCACCCCCTATCTCTGGGACCTCTGGGAAGGGTCGATACATAGCTACTGACATTTCTGGTAACGGCGTCGGACGCGGCGGCCGGCAGGCGCCCCCGCGATGAGTAAAGAGAGCAAGCCCGCCGAAGTGTGGCGGCAGGTTTTCCAGGCAGCTCATGACCGCCCTGCCGAATGGTGCAAGGGCTGCGGATATTTCCGCGTCGTGAACGGTTACCACAGCTCCGATTGCACCGCTTCGCTGACGCCGAGGTCGCGTCGCTCATCGCGCTGCGGATTATCGACGCCCTCGCAGCAGAAGCCGACTAGATGACTGGTCACCGGGGTGCGCGTCGCCGCCGCCGCCAGCGGGTGCGGCGGGCGGTTGCGCGGTCGCACCGCCCCGCTGCCCCGCCGCCGCACCCGCCGCCGACCCGACCGTCGCCGGTATGCCCGTGGGTGCTGGTGGTGTTCGAACCGGGCAAAGTCCACAAACACGACGTGCAGATCGCGGCACTGACCTAATGGCGCAGCGAGATTGAAGCGTGGGCGCACGCATCCGACGACTTGGCGTGCGACGTCCAGAACGTGTACCGGAAGCCCTCGCGGCGACGCCCCGGAGTGGACGAAATCGTGCAGCACACCCCGCCCCAGGAGGAATGAAAGGAAGCACCGATGTCACTGTGCGATAGGGCGCGTGAAGCCCGCGAGAAGGCCAACGAGACCCGCGATCCGTACGACGAAGCGTTGGCGTCCGCGCTCGAAGCGGTCGAGAACGCGGAAGCCCGGCGCATCATGCGCGAGCAGTTTCCGCTGCCGCCGATGGACCCGCCGCCACCGCCGCCGCCGATCTCCGAAATCCGCATCCGGAAACCACCGCCACCCAAACCACCCAAGTAACGGCAAACATATTGCGGCGCAGCGCAACACGGGCGACGAGGTTGCTGCCGACTCAGCGGTGTATAGGGTTACGCTGCTGTTTGACGCGTGGCGCGGTGACGAGCCAGACACACCGCCCCGGCACGCCCGGCTTGGACGCAAGCCGCAAGCGGACCTATGCGGGCTCCGGCGTCACAGGGCGGCGGCGGCGGCAGGCGCCACCTTTTCAAATAACCGATCTGTCGCGGCGAAATTGACAGGGGTCGCCGCGCCGTCCACCTTCTATCCCCCGAAAGGGATGCGCACCGCCATCTGAGAAAGCCGCAACATGACCAACGTCGACCCAACCTTGCTTGAACAGCGGCGAGCCAGTCTCCGCGACAACGCCGCTCGGTGGCTGCGCGGCATCCGCGATCAGCAACGCCGCGAAAAACTCACGGCGCGCGAGTCCCGTGCGCTCGATGAAATGGTCGCCGAGCTGCGTGACATCGATCAGCAACTCGATCGCATCCGCGAAGTGGACGCCGGCGTCGCGCGGCTGTCGGCCCGCGTCAACGGCGGCAACTCTCAGCCCGGAAGGACAACCAGCGTGAGCACCACCAAAATCCGGCCGGAGCACCGCGCGTCGCGGTTCGCGCCGTTGCGGTTCAAAGAACGCGACCTGCGCCGCATGCATGACGCCTTGCAGCGCCGCGAATCGTATGCGATCAATGCCGACCTCGAGCAGCGCGACTTCTTCAGCCCTGACGGCATGCTGCCGCCCGCGTTGTATCCGTGGCCGATCCAGGTCATCGAGCACGAACCACGGCTCGCGGACTGCTGGCCCGGCTACGCTACCGAGAGCCCGTCGATAGAGTTCGTGCAGCACACCGGCACCACCGGGGCAGCCGGCGTGGTCGCTGAAGGCGCAGCCAAGCCCGAGCTTGTTTTCCAGCTGGCGCAACTCACGCTGCCGATGCAGAAAATCGCCTGCCATCTGGGTTTGACGTGGGAAATTCTGTCCGACTGGGACGCTTTCACTTCCTACGCGCACGCCGAGCAGTACCGGCAGGTCATCTACGCCGAAAACCAGCAATTCATCAACGGTAGCGGCGCATCAGGCCAGTTGACCGGGCTGCTCAACACCACCGGCGTATTGACGCATAACGCCGCCGCCGACCCCACCACCGGGAATTTCACCGCGATCGACTCCATCCAACTCGCGATGGCCGCGTTGCGCACCGGCAGCGCGCTCGCCGTGCCGGACATGTTCATCGTGTCGCCGAACACGTGGACTGCGCTCAAGGAGATCAAAGACCTCTATGCCCGCTACATCCTCACGCCCGATCCGGCCAACGACGAACCCGATTCACTGTGGGGAATCAGTGTTTTGCAGACCACCCAGATCGCCGACGGCACCGCGATTTTGCTGGACAGCGCAAAGTTCGGTCAGGTCGTCGTCCGCGAGGCACTGGTGATGCGAATGGGCTTCGCGGGCAACGACTTCACCAACAACGTCGTGAGGTTCGTCGCCGAAGAAAGATTAAATTTGGCTGTGGTCAGGCCCGCCGCCGTCATGGTCGTCGAGAATTTGCCGACATGACAAACATGGCCGTCACCGCAGTGAGCGGACCCGAATTTGACGGACCGGTGAAAATCAATCCACCATTCCGCTGTTCCCACGACGGCACCTTGTACCGGCCCGGCGGCGTGGCCCACGTACCGCCCGTCGTCGCCAAGTGCTGGATCGACTCCGGCTACGCCGCACCCGCAGACAAGCCGCCGCGCAGCCGCAGCAAGAGCGGCTGACACAGGGCTCCGGGCGCCCGGCTCCGATTGCGTCATCATCAGACGGGCATCGGAGAGGAAGTGCGCGGGCGTGGGTTCAGACTACGAGCCCCCCCCCCCGCCACTTGCTCGGCCAGCTCCCGTATCGGCGCCTCATCGAGACCGCCTCCGACCCAGCGCCAATCGTCGCCCTCCATCGCCCACACCATGAACCGCCGGTAACCGCCGATCACGCTGTCGGCCGTGATCGCCACCACCGCACCACCGGTACCGAGCCGCGCATACCGCAAGAGCGTGCCTGCGGGCGGCACCGGCTGACCGGACGCGCCCAACAACTCGACAACACCGGCAGACGGGGCCGACCGCACCGGCTGCGGAACCCGCTGCGCCGCTTTCGTGACCCGCCCGGTGGTCTGCGTCCGGCTGCGGCGCTGCGCGACCCGCATCCGGCTCTCAGCCACATTGCGCTCCACCGCCTGCCGGCGCGCCACCGCCGCCCTCGCATCACGCTCGGCGCGGGCCTGCCGACGCGACTCCTGCCATGCCTCGTTGAACAACTCCGGGTCGGGCTGCCCGGTGCGCCGCAAATCCGCGAACGACCAGCCCTCGCCACCGTCGTCGGTGTCAAGGTCCACGACCTGATCGCGGTCGATGCTCACGGTGCCACCTCTGCCCCCAAACCCGTCGTCCCAGCAAACACCAACAATACCACAGCAGCCCTGTAAATCGCAATGCACTGTATGGCCGAAAGCCATTGGCGCACAATGTAACAGCGAACACAACGCGGCCCGAAACAGGGTGCGCCTCAACGCCATACCAGCGAACCGCACGCGACCGCCGCGATGCCGAGCTAGGCAGCGAGGGGACCTGCCCGGCAAAGCTTTTGGGAGGGCGCTTTGCGGGACGGTTCTGTCTTGGTGTCTCCCCCCGCAAGCTAGGCCATGCCCCTGAAATAGGAACTACGCGAGTACAGCAAACTGCCGGGCCGTAGTGTTTGAAAGTTCGCTCTGGCGAAGCGAATAGGGCGATTGACCGGGATTTGCTGGCTGTATCGCTTCTAGGCCGATACATCACCGGCGAGCCGATACACCAAGTTTGCTGGCGGCGAATACGCTGGTCGGATGGTGGATGACCGCGACCGGGAGGTGGCCGAGTTGCGGGCCGAGGGTTACACCTTCCGGCGTATCGCCGAGACGCTAGGCCGATCGTTAGGATCGGTGCAGCGGTCGTGGCGTCGGGCGCAGGTGCAGAAGGCGGCGGATGGTGGTGATGGCGTGGCGGCGGCGGATGATCCGATTCTGTATTTGCTGACCAGTGACGATTTGGCATGGCTGCGTGTGATGCCCTCGGAGGTGGCGATCGGGTTGAGCGCGCTTGAGCGTTACCGGTTTCTAGGTCTGCCGGCGGGTTCGGCGGCGGGCGACGCTGCGCGCGCCATGTTCGATCATGGACGCGGCGAGGCGGCGTTTACCGAGTGGGTATACGGGCGAGACGGGCAGATCACCGGAGGATGTGCTGGCCGAGACGTGAGAGATGGGGCTGGTGTTGACTTGAGACAGAATATTGTCCGCCGAGACATAGTTCAGCTATAAGGTGATCGTCGCTGGCTGGCGGCAGTTCAGACGGAAGGTTAGCGTTGACGCATGAGCAACCGGGTGACAGCGAGCGCACTGGCGCAATCTCGGGCCAGGAGTCGGGGGGTGGAGGTGATGCCCAGCATTCATCCGAGGAAGCTGCGGACTCCGGAGCGGATTCGCTCGACGCGGTCGGGAGCGCAAATCCGGCGAGCGTGGGAGAAAACGGGCGCCTCGATACGGTCGGCGATGGACAACCCGACAAGTTAGATGATGATGATGATGACGACGACGTCGTTGAGGCCGAGGTCGTCGCAAAGGTCGCTAAGCGCGTAACTCGCGAGGTAAAGCAAACACTTACTTCCTATCGAGGGCCACTGCCGCCAGCGGCGGAGTATCGGGCCTACAACGATGTGCTTCCTGGTGCCGCGGACCGGATTCTGTCGATGGCAGAGAAGGCGCTCGATGCGCAGGTTGAGGTTGACACGACCCTGGCGCACGGCGATACGCGATCCGTTAGGCGTGGTCAATGGCAGTCCACAGCGGTTGTCGTACTGTCGCTCGCTGGCGCACTCACGGCCGTACTTGTGAAGGCCCCCTGGGAGGCCGTTGCAGTGTTCGGAGCACCAAGCATCTTCGAGTTCGCCTCCTCGCTGGTACGCGCCATCAGGGAGCCAAGGAAAAGCGACGACGACTAGGTCCCCCGGTGAGAGGTCCGCAGTACTCGCAGCGTTTCCTTAGGTATGGACCGGATGCTTGTTCGCGGGGGTCGACCGCCTTGTCTTTCGCTGTTCATGCGTACGCCCGTGCCCACATTTTGCCCACAATTGCCCACAGAAGTGCCTGTTTGAGCGTGACTGAGTGTGACCCCTTTTGGCAGGTAGAACGGTTTTCGTCTCCTTGAACTGGGGGCGGTTTAGAACCACGACTTCTTCTCCGGCTCGGGTTCGTCCTATGTGATCGGCAAGGCCGTCGTCACCGAAGACGAGGACTGGGACTTCTAAAACCGCAGGTTGGTGAGAATCGGGCCGGCCGCACACGTCGGGGGGGAGGGACTGGGGCCGGCCCGATCTCCTATTCAGACGCCGGCTGGGCCGATTTTCTTCCCGCGGGATTCTTGGCGCTCCATGCCGGCGGCGGCACCCAGGCCTGCAATACTTTGCGGCCGATCAATTGGCAGCCATGGGTATGCGCCAATTGCTTTGCGGCCCGGGTGAATTCCTGATTGCTCACCACGATGCTCCTGACGCACCCGTGGTGGCGGGCGCCGGAGACCACCTGCTGGACGGCGGCGATGCCCACCGATTTGCCGTGGCGCTTGCACTGGACGGCCACGGAGTGGCCGTCCTTTTCCGCGATCAGGTCGACTCCGTAGTCGCCGACCGGCGGCGTGAACGTAACCCGCCAGCCCGCGCGGCGCAGGCGGGCGGCCACGTAGCCCTCGAACTCCACCCCGTCCATCGCGTCAACGGCCTCGAATACGGCCCGTCCCCCGCGCGGCCATTGACGGTTGGTTGACCACCCGACCAGCACCTCGAGCAGCAGCATCAGGTAGAACGCCGCGAAAGCCATCCCAGGGCTGTGGTCGACGACGCCGACGACCACGCCGCAGGCCAACGGGAGCACGACGAGCGCCTTGAGCACGCCTCGATCGTAGGGATGGGCGACGACAAGACGGGCCATTTAACCTCAGGCGCCGCGCCCGACCCGGACATGTTCGGGCAATGAACGGCATGTGAATTGTGGGCACGGAGCGACGGCTCGCTAGCGCCGGTGATGCCACTGCCCTGACACTGTTCTGGTGACGAAACCCGCGTCCTCCGAGAAGGATCACCGCCACCATTTCTGCCGTTCAGTGATCCAGTGGCTGCAGGTCGGCTACCCGAACGGCGTCCCCGGCCCGGACCGCGTGCCGCTGATGGCATTGCTGCGCAGCACACCGCTGACCGAAGACCAGATCCGCGAGGTGGTGCGCCACATCACCGCGCAGGAAGGGTCTCCGGAGGCCATCGATCACCCCATCGATCGCGACGAAATCGCCGAATTCATCTCCGACATGACGCAATTCGACGCCGGCAAGGAAAACATCATCCGGGTGGCCGCCACGTTGGCCGCGGCCGGATGGCCGCTGGCCGGCATCGACGTCAGCGAGGTTGTTCCCGACGACGAGCACGCGGAGGCGGCCGAAGTCATCGCCCGCGACTGCGCGCCCGACGAGCCGTCCGAGGTCGCCTCATAGCTTCGAGATGTCGATGACGAAGCGGTAGCGAACGTCGCTCGCCAGGACGCGCTCGTATGCCTCGTTGATGTAATCCGGCTCGATCAGCTCGATTTCGGGCGTCACGTCGTGTTCGGCGCAGAAGTCCAGCATTTCCTGGGTTTCGGCGATCCCGCCGATGTTCGACCCGGAGAGGCTGCGCCGCGCCAGCGCCAGCGGGAACGCCCCCACCTCCATGGGGTGCTCGGGAATGCCCAATTCGACGAGGGTGCCGTCGACGTCGAGCAGGCTCAGGTAGTCGTTGAGTTTCAGGTTCGCCGAGACGGTGTTCAGGATCAGGTCGAAGCTGTTCCGCAACTTCTTGAAGGTGTCGGGGTCGGCGGTGGCGTAGTAGTGCTTGGCGCCCAGCCGCAGGCCGTCCTCCATCTTCTTCAGCGACTGCGACAGCACGGTCACCTCGGCGCCCATCGCCGCGCCGAGCTTGACGCCCATGTGCCCCAGGCCGCCCAGGCCGATGATCGCCAGCCGCGTGCCCTCGCCGGCCTTCCAGTGGCGCAGCGGCGAGAACAGCGTGACGCCCGCGCACAGCAGAGGCGCCGCCTTGTCTAGCGGCAGCGAGTCGGGGATGCGCACCACGAAGTTCTCGTCGACGACGACGCCCTGGCTGTAGCCGCCCTGCGTCGGCGTGCCGTCTTTGTCGATGGAGTTGTAGGTGAAGGTCGCGCCCGGCTTGCAGTACTGCTCGAGCCCGGCCTTGCAGCTGCTGCACCGGCCGCAGGAGTTCACCATGCAGCCCACGCCGACGTGGTCGCCGACCTTGTACCTGCTGACCTCGGAGCCGACCGCGGAGACGACGCCGGCGATCTCATGGCCGGGCACCACGGGGTAGTTCGGCGTACCCCACTCGGCCTTGACGGTGTGGATGTCGGAGTGGCAGATGCCGGCGAACTTGATGTCGATCGCTACGTCGTGTGGGCCGGGGTCACGCCGCTCGATGGTGGTCTTGGTCAACGGTTCGGTCGCCGACGTCGCGGCGTACGCCGAAACAGTGCTCATGAATATCCCTCTTCGATGTGGTCGCGTCTGCAAAAGTTTAGCTAAGGTAATGGTCCCGGGCCAACCGGAGGCCGCTCGTTCTCACCTTAGGGCCGCGGGTATCCGCTCGCCCGCGCGCTAATTGATGGGGGCGTTGACCAGGCGTAGGTCGTCGACGATGCCGCGGGCCGCGACCAGGCCCTCGCCGGTCTGCCACAGCTCGTCGTTGACGACGTAGACGCGGTTGTCATGGTTCGCGGACAGCTTGCGCCACGGGTTGCTGTCCAGCACGGTGGCGGCGCGCTGGGCGGCCGCCGGTGACGCACACGACACATAGACGACGTCGGCATCGGCGGCGGAGAGGTCCGGGTTCTTGGCCAGGTCGTCGTCGGTGGCGCGGATCTCGATGTACGGCTTGTCGGTGAACCGCTGGGCCGCCGGCCGGTCCACCCCGACGGCGCCCAGCACGCTGGCCGGGAAGTTGTTGGTGCCGTAGATCCGGATCGTGTCGGTGGTCAGCTGCACGATGGACGCTTGAAAGTGGGACGCGTCATGCCTGGCGCCGACGTCGCTGGCCCGCTGCGCAAAGCCGTTGAGCAGCGCGTCCATCGCGGCACCGCGCGCCGTCGCGGCGCCCACGCCGCGCAGGTTCTCTTCCCAGGCCGCCCCGGGGGCCGCGGTGAACACCGTCGGGGCGATCGCGGCCAGCTGCGGGTAGAGCTTGGGCGTCAACCCCTGCGAGCCCAGGATGAGGTCGGGGTGGGTCGCCGCGATGCCGGCCAGGTCCGGGTTGCTGCGGGTCCCGACGCCGGGCACGCCGCGCACCGCGCTGCCCAGGTAGGCGGGCTGGTTCGAGGACCCGTCCGGCAGCGCGGCACCGACCACCCGCGATTGCAGGCCGAGCGCGCACAGGGCGTCGAGCTGGTCGCCCGAGAGCACCACGATGCGCTGAGGCTCGGCGGGCACCTGCACCATGTCCGGGGTGACGCTGGCCGCGTTGTGGGCCTGCCGCGTCTTCGGCCCCGGATCGGCCGCGGCGGCATCCCGTGCGCACGACTCGTCGGGGCGGCGGTCGTTTCCGAGCACACCCGCCCCGGCGATCTGGGTGGTGGGGGTGACCAGCGTGGGAGTCGGCGCCATAGTTCCGGGCTTGCCCGATCCGCAACCGCTGCATGCGACGGCGAGCGCCGCCGTCAGCGCGGCGGCCGCGCGCAGGGACACGGGTCGGGTCACGCCGAAAAGCACGCGTCAGACGCTAACACCCGCCGGCTCGCGGCTTGCCCCTCCGAACGGACACGCCGCGCCGCCGACCCGTTTACGACAGTTTGTAGGACCAGCCCTGACGTCGGCAGGATCGACGGTTAAGATTCGTGTCAGCTCTGTATTTTGGGCCCCTGTCCTATCCGGATGTTTGGAGAAGCTGTTGACAGCCGAAGCGCCCCCCTTGGGAGAACTCGAGGCCGTTCGTCCGTACCCGGACCGGACCGGCCCCAAAGGGAACCTCGTCTACAAACTGATCACCACCACCGATCACAAGATGATCGGCATCATGTACACGGTCACCTGCTTCGTCTTCTTCTTCATCGGCGGACTGATGGCCCTGTTGATGCGCACCGAGCTGGCCGCGCCGGGGCTGCAGTTCCTGTCGAATGAGCAGTACAACCAGCTGTTCACCATGCACGGCACGATCATGCTGCTGCTGTACGCGACGCCGGTCGTGTTCGGGTTCGCCAACCTGGTGCTGCCGCTGCAGATCGGCGCGCCCGACGTGGCTTTCCCTCGGCTGAACGCCTTCTCGTTCTGGCTGTTCCTGTTCGGCGGTCTGACCGCGTCGGCGGGCTTCATCGTCCCGGGTGGCGCCGCCGACTTCGGCTGGACGGCCTACACGCCGCTGTCCGACGCCGTCCACTCGCCCGGCGCCGGGGGAGACCTGTGGATCACGGGCCTGATCGTCGCCGGTCTGGGCACCATCCTGGGTGCGGTCAACATGATCACCACCGTGGTGTGCATGCGCGCGCCCGGCATGACGATGTTCCGGATGCCGATCTTCACGTGGAACATCCTCGTGACGTCGATCCTGATCCTGATCGCGTTCCCGATCCTGACCGCCGCGCTGTTCGGGCTGGCCGCCGATCGACATCTAGGGGCCCACGTCTACGACGCGGCCAACGGCGGGGTGCTGCTGTGGCAACACCTGTTCTGGTTCTTCGGCCATCCCGAGGTGTACATCATCGCCTTGCCGTTCTTCGGGATCATCACCGAGATCATCCCGGTGTTCTCCCGCAAGCCGGTATTCGGTTACACCACCCTGGTTTACGCGACGCTGTCGATCGCCGCGTTGTCGGTCGCGGTGTGGGCACACCACATGTTCGCCACCGGAGCCGTTCTGCTGCCGTTCTTTTCGTTCATGACGTATCTGATCGCGGTGCCCACGGGGATCAAGTTCTTCAACTGGATCGGCACGATGTGGAAGGGCCAAATCACCTTCGAGACCCCGATGCTGTTCTCGGTGGGCTTCCTGGTGACCTTCCTGCTGGGCGGTCTGACCGGCGTGATGCTGGCCAGCCCCCCGCTGGACTTCCACGTCACCGACACCTACTTCGTGGTCGCGCACTTCCACTACGTGCTGTTCGGCACGATCGTGTTCGCGACGTTCGCCGGCGTCTACTTCTGGTTCCCCAAGATGACCGGCCGGCTGCTCGACGAGCGGCTGGGCAAGCTGCACTTCTGGCTGACCTTCATCGGCTTCCACACCACCTTCCTGGTGCAGCACTGGCTCGGCGACATGGGCATGCCCCGCCGCTACGCCGACTACCTGCCCTCGGACGGCTTCCAGCCGTACAACATCGCCTCGACGGTCGGCGCCTTCATCCTGGGCGCGTCGATGTTCCCGTTCGTCTGGAATGTCTTCAAGAGCTGGCGCTACGGCGAGGTGGTGACCGTCGACGACCCGTGGGGCTACGGCAACTCGCTGGAGTGGGCGACCAGTTGCCCGCCGCCGCGGCACAACTTCACCGAGCTGCCCCGGATCCGTTCGGAGCGACCGGCTTTCGAGCTGCACTACCCGCACATGGTGGAGCGGCTGCGCGCCGAGGCGCATGTGGGGCGCCACGCCACGGCTCTGGAATCGCCGAAGGGATTCGGTCCACGGACCGAGCCCGATCGCTCGACCCCCCAGCAGTAGCGGCTGAGTCGGGGGTGAGCACACCACCGAAGGTGTCGGTGCTGATCACCGTCACCGGAGTGGACCAACCGGGCGTCACCTCGGCCCTCTTCGAGGCGCTCTCCGGGCACGGCGTCGAGCTGCTCAACGTCGAACAGGTGGTGATTCGGCACCGCCTGACCCTGGGCGTGCTGGTGTGTTGTCCCGCGGACGTCGCCGACGGTCCCGACCTGCGCCGTGACGTTGAGTCGGCCATCCGCGGGGTGGGCCTGGACGTCACCATCGAGCACAGCCACGACGTGCCGATCATCCGGGAACCCTCGACGCACACCATCTTCGTGCTGGGCCGGCCCATCACCGCCGGTGCGTTCGGCGCGGTGGCCCGGGCGGTGGCCGGCCTGGGGGTCAACATCGACCTCATCCGCGGCGTCTCCGACTACCCGGTGACCGGCCTGGAGCTGCGCGTCTCGGTGCCGCCGGGATCGGACGCCGCGCTGCGGACGGCCCTGAACCAGGTGTCCGCCGAGAAACGCGTCGACGTGGCCGTCGAGGACTACACCCTGGAGCGCCGGGCCAAGCGGCTGATCGTGTTCGACGTGGACTCGACGCTGGTGCAGGGCGAGGTGATCGAGATGCTGGCCGCCCGGGCGGGCGCCGAGGGGAAGGTCGCCGCCATCACCGACGCAGCCATGCGGGGCGAGCTGGACTTCGCGCAGTCGCTCGAACAGCGGGTGGCCACCCTGGCGGGTCTGCCGGCCACGGTGATCGACGAGGTCGCCGATCAGCTGGAGCTGATGCCCGGGGCCCGGACCACGCTGCGGACGTTGCGGCGCTTGGGTTTTCACTGCGGTGTGGTGTCCGGCGGCTTCCGGGGGATCATCGAGCCGTTGGCCGAGGAGCTCATGCTGGACTACGTCGCCGCCAATGAGCTGGAGATCGTCGACGGCAAACTCACTGGGCGGGTCATCGGCCCGATCGTCGACCGCGCCGGCAAGGCGGCGGCCCTGCGGGACTTCGCGCAGCGGGTCGGGGTCCCGATGGCGCAGACCGTCGCCGTCGGCGACGGCGCCAACGACATCGACATGCTGGCCGCGGCCGGGCTGGGCGTGGCGTTCAACGCCAAGCCGGCGTTGCGTGAGGTGGCCGACGCCTCGCTGAGCCACCCATACCTGGACACGGTGTTGTTTCTGCTGGGCGTGACCCGCGGCGAAATCGAGGCCGCCGACGCGGTGGACGGCGAGGTCCGCAGGGTGGAGATCCCGCCCGACGAGTAGCGGCCCCGGTACGGCACGATGGTCGGGTGCCCAAAGACGGACGCCGGAGGTGAGCCTCGAGGATTCGAGAGAATCCGAGGGTGGAGCCGACCAGATGAGTGAGGCGGCCGACCCCGATCTGCTGATCGACTTCAGGAAAGTGTCGCTGCGGCGCGGCGGCCACACCCTTGTCGGGCCGTTGGATTGGGCGGTCGAACTCGACGAGCGCTGGGTGATCGTCGGCCCGAACGGGGCCGGCAAGACGTCGCTGCTGCGGATTGCCGCGGCCGCCGAGCACCCCTCGTCGGGCGTGGCCTTCGTCCTCGGCGAGCGGCTGGGCCGGGTCGACGTGTCGGAGTTGCGCTCCCGGATCGGTCTGAGTTCATCGGCCCTGGCGCAGCGGGTGCCCACCGACGAGGTGGTGCGCGACCTGGTGGTCTCGGCCGGCTACGCGGTGCTCGGCCGCTGGCGGGAGCGCTACGAGGACGTCGACTACCGCCGGGCCATCGACATGCTGGAGAGCCTGGGCGCCGAGCACCTCGCGGACCGGAGCTACGGAACGCTGTCGGAAGGCGAGCGCAAGCGGGTGTTGATCGCCCGCGCTTTGATGACCGATCCGGAGCTGCTGCTGCTAGACGAACCGGCCGCCGGTTTGGACCTGGGTGGGCGCGAGGAGCTGGTGGCGCGGCTGGCCGACCTCGCGGCCGACCCCGACGCGCCCGCGCTGGTGCTGGTCACCCACCACGTCGAGGAGATCCCGCCCGGCTTCAGCCATTGCATGCTGCTGTCCGAAGGGGAGGTGGTCGCCGCGGGGCTGCTGACCGACGTCCTGACCTCAGAGAACCTGTCCACCGCGTTCGGCCAGTCGATCGCCCTCGACGTCGTCGACGGGCGTTATTTCGCCCGACGCGTCCGCACCCGCGCAGCCCACCGGAGGCAGCTATGACGACACCAAACGACGAGGCCCCGCTGGTGCCGCGGCCCGCGGCGACCGTGATGCTGATCCGCGACGACCCGGACGGAATCGCCGTCTTCCTGATGCGCCGGCACGCCAAGATGGAGTTCGCGGCCGGGACGATGGTGTTCCCCGGCGGCGGCGTCGATGACCGCGACCGTAACGCCGACATCGCGTGGGCCGGCCCGCCGCCACAGTGGTGGGCGCAGCGGTTCGGCATCGAGCCCGACTTGGCCGAGGCGCTGGTCTGCGCGGCGGCCCGGGAGACCTTCGAGGAATCCGGGGTGCTGTTCGCGGGGCCCGCGGGTGACCCGGACGGGATCGTCGGCGACGCCTCGGTGTACGCCGACGCCCGCCGCGCGCTCGCCGACGGCACGTTGTCGTTCGCGGATTTCCTGCGCCGGGAGAACCTCGAGCTGCGCTCCGACCTGCTCCGGCCGTGGGCCAACTGGGTCACCCCCGAAGCCGAGCGCACCCGCCGCTATGACACCTACTTCTTTGTGGGCGCACTGCCGCACGGGCAGCGGGCCGACGGCGAGAACACCGAATCCGACCGCGCCGGCTGGACCACGCCGCAGGCCGCCATCGACGACTTCTCGGCCGGCCGCTGTTTTCTGCTGCCGCCGACGTGGACTCAGCTGGATTCACTGGCTGGGCGCACCGTCGCGGAAGTGCTGGCCGTCGAACGGCAGATCGTCACCGTGCAGCCGCACCTGGAGATCCAGGGCGACAACTGGGTCTTCGAGTTCTTCGACTCCGACCGCTACCACCAGGCACGCGAAGCCGGCGGGATGGGGTGGCGGCATTGAGCGAGTTCGTCAGCACCGTGGTCAGCGACGGCTCGCAAGACGCCGGGCTGGCCATGCTGCTGCTGTCGCGACCCCCGACGAACGCGATGACCCGTCAGCTCTACCGGGAGATCGTCTCCGCGGCCGCCGAACTGGGGGAGCGCGACGACGTGGCGGCGGTCATCCTGTTCGGTGGCCACGAGATTTTCTCGGCCGGCGACGACATGCCCGAGCTGAGGACGCTGACCGGACCGGAGGCCGAGACGGCGGCCCGGGCGCGGCAGCAGGCCATCGACGCCGTCGCGCGGATCCCGAAGCCGACCGTTGCCGCGATCACCGGGTACGCGCTGGGCGCCGGGCTCACGCTGGCCC
Organism: Mycobacterium sp. 852002-51613_SCH5001154; assembly: GCF_001667425.1. NCBI lineage: Bacteria > Bacillati > Actinomycetota > Actinomycetes > Mycobacteriales > Mycobacteriaceae > Mycobacterium > Mycobacterium sp. 852002-51613_SCH5001154. The sequence goes on from NZ_LZII01000083.1 coordinate 279,159, forward strand.
TGGCCGCCGATTGGCGCGTCAGCGGTGACAACGTGAAGTTCGGCGCGACGGAGGTCCTGGCCGGCCTCATCCCCGGCGGTGACGGCATGGCCCGGCTGACCCGCGCGGCCGGGGCGAGCAAGGCGAAGGAACTGGTGTTCAGCGGCCGGTTTTTCGACGCCGAGGAGGCGCTGGAGCTGGGCCTGATCGACGAGATGGTGGCCCCCGACGACGTGTACGACACCGCCGCGGGGTGGGCGCGCCGCTTCCTCGACGGCCCGCGGCACGCGCTGGCCGCCGCGAAGGCCGGCATCAACGACGTGTTCGAGCTGGGCCCGGCCGACCGGGCCACCGCCGAGCGGCGCCGCTACGCCGACGTGTTCGCCGCTGGTGGAAGCGGTGAAGACGACTCCGAATCCGGCGCCCGTTAGGCTGCCCTGCATGACGACGAGTTCGACCGATGCCGTTCCCAACCCGCATGCCACAGCCGAGCAGGTGGAAGCCGCCCGGCATGACAGCAAGCTGGCGCAGGTCCTCTACCACGACTGGGAAGCCGAGTCCTACGACGAGAAGTGGTCGATCTCTTACGACCAGCGCTGCGTGGACTACGCGCGGGACTGCTTCGACGCCATCGTGCCCGACGAGGTGCTGCGCGAGCTGCCCTACGATCGGGCACTCGAATTAGGTTGCGGCACCGGGTTTTTCCTGCTCAACCTGATCCAGTCCGGGGTCGCCCGCCGCGGATCGGTCACCGACCTGTCGCCCGGGATGGTCAAGGTCGCCACCCGAAACGGGCAGTCGCTGGGGCTGGACATCGACGGCCGGGTCGCCGACGCCGAGGGCATTCCGTACGAGGACAACACATTCGACCTGGTGGTCGGGCACGCCGTGCTCCACCACATCCCCGACGTAGAGCTGGCCCTGCGCGAGGTCGTCCGGGTGCTGCGGCCGGGCGGCCGGTTCGTATTCGCCGGCGAGCCGACCACCGTCGGCGACACCTACGCCCGCACGTTGTCGACCCTGACCTGGCGCGTCGCCACCAACGTCACCAAGCTGCCCGGTCTGGACGGCTGGCGGCGACCGCAGGCCGAACTCGACGAATCCTCCCGCGCCGCGGCGTTGGAGGCCGTCGTCGACCTACACACCTTCACGCCGGACGACCTGGAGCGGCTGGCCGTCGACGCCGGTGCGGCCGAAGTTGAAACGGCCACCGTCGAATTCACCGCCGCGATGCTGGGCTGGCCGCTGCGCACGTTCGAATGCGCGGTGCCGCCCGGGCGGCTCGGCTGGGGCTGGGCGAAGTTCGCGTTCACCAGCTGGAAGACACTGAGTTGGCTCGACGCCAACGTCATGCGCCACCTGGCGCCGAAGGGCTGGTTCTACAACGTGATGATCACCGGGGTCAAGCCCTCCTGAGTGACGGCCTCACGTTCGGCGCCGGGGACGTCCGTTATCTGCGGTCGGAATCGGGTGCCGCGGCGCTGGCGGAGGTCGCCGAGCTCGAGCTGACCGACGCCACCCGAGTCGCCGATATCGCCGCCGCGCGCGCCCGATTCGGCGACCGGGCGGCGGTGTTGGTGGAAACGACGTTGCTGCGCCGGCGCGCCACCGAGAAGTTGAGCGCGCTGGGCTCCGAAATCCCCGTGTCAGAATGGCTTTTCACCGATGAGGCGCTGCAGCAGGCCACCGCGGCCCCGGTGGCTTTGCACCGCGCCAGGCGGCTCGCCGAGGCGGGAGTCGTCGTGCACGACGCGACCTGTTCGATCGGCACCGAGTTGGCCGCGCTGCGCCGGGTCGGGGTCAGGGCGGTGGGCAGCGACATCGATGCGGTGCGGCTGGCGATGGCCCGGCACAACCTGGGCGAGGCGGCCCACCTCTGCCGCGCCGACGCGCTGGTGCCGGTGACCCGCGACACCGCGGTGCTCGTGGACCCGGCGCGCCGTGGCGGCGGGCGCCGCCGCTTGCGCATCGATGACTACCGGCCGGGCCTCGGAGCCTTGATCGACACCTATCAGGACCGTGATCTCGTCGTAAAATCTGCTCCCGGAATAGATTTCGACGAAGTGGGCCGACTCGGCTTCGGTGGCGAGATCGAGGTGACGTCCTATCGCGGCGCGGTACGGGAGGCGTGCCTGTGGTCGCGCGGACTGGCGCAGAGCGGCGTCCGCCGACGGGCCAGCGTCCTCGACCGGGGTGAGCAGATCACGGACACCGACCCGGACGACTGCCCGGTGCGGCCCGCCGGGCGATGGATAGTGGATCCCGACGGCGCCGTGGTCCGGGCGGGGCTGGTTCGCCACTACGCGGCGCGGCACGGGCTGTGGCAACTCGACCCCGACATCGCCTACCTGTCGGGGGACACACTGCCGGCGGCGGTCCGCGGCTTCGAGGTGCTCGAGCGGCTGGCGTTCGACGAGCGACGGCTCCGCCAGGCGTTGTCGGCGCTGGACTGCGGGACGCTGGAGGTCCTGGTTCGCGGAGTACGGGTCGATCCGGACGCGCTGCGCCGACGGATGCGGCTGCGCGGTGGCCGGCCCCTGTCCGTGGTCATCACGCGCATCGGGTCGGGCGCCGCCGGTCGCGCGACGGCGTTCGTATGCAGGCCCTCGCGGTAGGCTGGTGGGATCGCTCTTGGAGGCGCCAGCCCCGCCCAATCTGCAAGGACAATAGAAGGATGCGTTATCTGATAGCGGCCGTGGTGCTCGCATCGGCCGCCCTGCTGGGCTGGCCGGCCGCCGCCGCCCCACCGTCGTGCGTCAGCCTCGGCGGCGCCATGGAGGACGGCCAGATGTGCCGTGTGCGCGCCACCGGTCCCACGTACATGCTCAACATGGTGTTTCCCGCCGACTATCCCGACGAGCAGGCGCTGACCGACTACATCACGCAAAACCGGGACGGTTTCGTCAACGTCGCGCAGAGCTCCGGGTCGCGCGATCAGCCCTACCAATTGGAGGCCACCACCGAGCAACGCAGCTCCGGTCAGCCGCCGCACAACACCCGCAGCGTGGTGCTCAAGCTCTTCCAGGACCTCGGCGGGTCGCACCCCTCCATCTGGTACAAGGCGTTCAACTACAACCTCGGGACGAAGCAGCCCATCACCTTCGACAACCTGTTTGCGCCGGGCACCACGCCGCTGGACAGCATCTTCCCGGTCGTGCAGCGCGACCTGGCACGCCAAACCCCATTGGGCGCAACCATTTTGCCTTCGACCGGCCACGATCCGACGCACTATCAGAACTTTGCGATCACCGACGATCAGCTGATCTTCTACTTCGCGCCCGGTGAGATGCTGCCGGCGTTTGCCGGGCCGGTCCAAGCCGAGGTGCCCCGCAACGCCATCCCGCCGCTGACGCTCTGACAGCTAGACCGGCCCGGCCAGTGTCTCCATCGCCGCGGCGCCCACGGCCAGCGCCACCTGCGCGAGGCAACCGAGCAGCGGAACGAAGAAGGCGGTGCGGCGCCGGGTGAGGCGACGGATGGCGACGACCAGGGCGATAACGAAGACGAGGGCGCCGCCGCCGAGACCCAGGAACATGGCGCGATCGATCCATGCCGGGTCGCCGCACTTCCGGGAGCCGCACGGGTCGGTGCCCATGACGAACAGGCTCAGCACGCCGATTGTGACGGCGACCAGGAAAGCGTGGACGGCGAGCAGCACAATGGTCGCGGTGCGGTCCACCGCCAGGTTGCGCTCGCTTTTTCTGGAGTAGGCGGCGACAGCGCCCTGCATCTCGTCGTCATCGGTGGCCATGGGCTCAGTATGGCCCGGTCATGCCGGTGCGAAACCGTACACCTGGCCATCGCTGGTCGCGGCCACTACGCGGCGATCGGTGCCGACCGCGACCCCCACCGGATATCCGGTGGCTGCCGGGAGCGGGTAGCTGCCCTGCGTGTGGCCATTCCCCGGATCGAAGGCCAGCAGCGACATACCGGGCGCGCCGTTTGCGGTCGGGGCGCTGACGACCGTGTACCCGGCGCCGGCGCCGGCCAGGCTCGACGACGACAGCGGGACGACGTCGTCGCGGCGCCACGCCTGATCGGCGTGATCGCCCGCGTCCTTGAATGCCACCAGCCGGGTGTCGGGCCCGCCGCCCGCCACGATGAGGCCGTCGGGCGTGACCGCGGGCGGGGTCTGTGCCAGGAACCCCAGCGGCGCCGACCATTTCACCTTCCCGTCGGCGGCGTGCAGGGCCCATAGTCGTTGGTCGCGGCCGTTGACATAGACGGTCGACCCGTCGGCGGACAACACCGGGCTGGCGATGACACCGTCCCCGACGGCGTCGCTGGTCCACTCCCGGGACAGCAAGGGCGTCTGCCCGGGGTGATACTTCAGCCCGACCAGTCCCGCGGCCGGGGCGCCCGGCTGCCATACGCCGAGCACCGCCATCTGGCTGGCCGCCGAAAAAGCGGGTGCGGCGGCCACCGGGCAGCCCTGCCGGGCCGGCGCGCAATCGGCCAACCCGCGCGTCGAGTCGGTGGGATCGACGCCGTCGACCAGATCCATCGGGCTGCCGGCCACCGCGCCGCGGTGCGCCTCGAAGACCAGCACCTGGCCCAGGTGCGTCGCCACGAGCAGCTGCCCGTGTCCCAGAAACCGCGGCGTCGCGGGCATTCCGATCACCGGCTGTCGCCACCGCGTCCACTGCGTCACCGGGAAGGAGAGGAACGCGCCGGGCTGGCCGACGTAGAGGTTGTCGAACCCGTCGAAGAGCGGGCCCGCAAAGCCGCCGCCCTGGAACAGCCGCACGCACCAGCGCTGCCGGCCGTTGTGGTCGTTCTCCCACTCCATCAGCGAACATCCGGCCGGCGTTTGCGCGTTGAGGGCCAGGTAGCCGCGCGCGCTCAGCGCCGGGCCCGCGGCCAAGCTCCCCTTGACGGAGCGCGTCCACCCCAGCGCCAGCTTGGTGGCGCCGTTGGTGCCGGTGTAGCTGCTGTTGGCGGCGTCGCCGTATTGCGCGGGCCAGCCGGCCGAGGCTGACGCCTCGACCCAGGAGTCGGTGTTGGCGCAACCGCCGAGCCCCATCGTGGTCGCGGCGGCCAGCAGCGCGGATGACCAACGCCGAAGCCCACGCAGCAGATGTCGGGCACGCACTTGGATTCCCCAGATCCTTTCCGCGGACGTCGGCATGGGCAGCGATCGAGTACAGGTGAGGGTAACCCGTGGAGATCTCGGCGCGGTTGATCGCTAGGCTGTCCGGCCATGACGAGCATGTGGGGCGCGCCGGTCCATCGCCGCTGGCGTGGATCGAACCTGCGGGACCCGCGCCAGGCCAAGTTCCTCACGCTGGCGTCGCTGAGATGGGTGTTGCGCAACCGCGCCTACACACCCTGGTATCTGGTGCGGTATTGGCGGCTGCTGAAGTTCAAGCTCGCCAACCCGCACATCATCACCCGGGGGATGGTTTTCCTGGGCAAGGACGTGGAGATCCACGCGACGCCCGAACTCGCGCAGCTGGAGATCGGCCGCTGGGTGCACATCGGCGACAAGAACACGATCCGTGCCCACGAGGGCTCACTGCGGTTCGGTGACAAGGTGGTGCTGGGCCGCGACAACGTCATTAACGCCTACCTCGACATCGAGCTTGGCGATTCGGTCCTGATGGCCGACTGGTGCTACGTCTGCGACTTCGACCACCGCATGGACAACATCAACCTGCCGATCAAGGACCAGGGCATCGTGAAGTCGCCGGTGCGGATCGGGCCCGACACCTGGGTTGGGGTGAAGGTGACGGTGCTGCGCGGCACGGCCGTCGGGCGTGGCTGCGTGCTGGGGTCACATGCCGTGGTCCGCGGTGTCATCCCCGACTACTCGATCGCGGTCGGCGCGCCGGCCAAGGTGGTCAAGAACCGCCAGCTCGCCTGGGAGAGCTCGGCCGCCCAGCGGGCGGAACTGGCCGCGGCGCTCGCCGACATCGAGCGCAAGAAGGCTGCACGCTAGAGAGTTACTAGGCGGCCGGCTCAGCGTGGTCGTCGACCTTGAAATCGAAGTTGACGTCGCCGGCGTCGACGTTGGTGACGGTCACCGCGATGCCGTATTTGTCGTTGCCGTCGACGAGTTGGCACCGTAGCGTCGCGCCCTGGACACCCTTCAAGTTGTCGGGGCAGGTCACCGCGTCCGGTCGCCTGCCCACCTGCTGGGTCAGCTTGTCGCTGAGGATGCTGGCGACCTGGTTCTTGTCGACCGTCTCCGCCATGTCGAACTTGACGTCATTGCCGTTCACGCTCGTCACGGTCACGTTGACATTGAACGTCTGGTTCTTGACCTTCATCTCGCAATTGAGCTGCGCCCCAACCTTTGCCGGCAGGTCGTTCGGGCAGTTCACCGAATCGGGCTTGTTGCCCGCGGCGTCGGTGAGCTTCGAGGTGATCTGGCTGGCCACATCGCTCTTGCTGACCGTGTGCGACGAGCCCACGGAACACGAACAGGCGCTGACGCCGGCCAGCAATCCCGCGGCGGCACCGGAGACCAGCAACGTGCGAACGATGGAGTGGGCCATTAGTGCCTCCCGAGCGGCTTGACAACTGTGAATCGGCTGATAATTGCATGCCAACTAGCTTCGGGTAGGGCGATTGAGCAAACATTCACGCACGCGACAATTCGTTGCCGAGTGGGCTGGCGTGGCTGGTGGCTCAGATGCTCTGGTAGCGCCGCAGCGCTTCTGCGCGCTCGGCGCCGTGGTCGACGATCGGTGCCGGATAGTCGGCCGGCCGCTCGCCCGTGCGCAGGTGTGCGTCGTCGACCGAGCGCAGCTCGGACACCCACCGCCGGATGTACTCCCCGGACGGGTCGAACTTCTCGCCCTGGGTGGTCGGGTTGAACACCCGAAAGTACGGCGCGGCATCGGTACCGCACCCCGCGCACCACTGCCACCCATGCTGGTTGTTTGCCATATCCCCGTCCACCAGCTGGTCCAGGAACCATTCGGCGCCCCACTGCCAGGGCAAGTGCAGGTCTTTGACCAGAAACGATGCGACGATCATCCGCACCCGGTTATGCATGAAGCCGGTCTCGCGCAGTTGACGCATCCCGGCGTCCACCATCGGGAAGCCGGTTTCGCCGGCCTTCCAGGACTCGAAGCGGCGTTTCGCGTCGGAACCCGTGTCGGTACGGATGCCGTCGAACTGGCTGTTCCAATTGCGCCAGGCGCTGGCCGGCCGGTGATGCAGCACATCGGCGTAGAAGTCACGGAATGCCAACTCGCGCACATAAGCCTGGGCCCCGTCGGAACGGAGGTCGAGATCGGCGACCATGGTGCGGGGATGGATGCTGCCGAACTTCAGATACGCCGACATCCGGCTGGTGCCGTGCATATCGGGCCGATTACGTTCCTCGGCGTAGCGTTGCAACCCGTTGTCCACGAACGACTTCCACTGCTTGCGGGCCGCGGCCTCGCCGGCAGCGATGTCGAGTTCGGCACCGGGATCTGGGATTTCGGATTGCTCGAACGGCAGCTGCGCCGGATCGAGCCAGCGCGCGGAGCCGGCACTCGATTTCGCCGGTGCCCGCCAGCCGGACTCGCGCCACTGACGCAGAAACGGGGTGAACACCTGGTAGGGGGTGCCGTCCTTCTTGGTGACCCGGCCCGGCGAGACCAGGTACGGCGATCCGGTGGCCACCAGGGGAACGGAATCCAATGCGGCACGCACCTTTTCGTCACGGCGCGTGCCGTACGGCGCGAAATCTCCGGAGATGTGCACGGCCGACGCACCGACCTCCCCGGCGATGCGCGGGATCACCTTGTCGGGCCGCCCACGGGTCACCAGTAGCCGGCCATCCAGGTCGTCACGCAGCTGTCGCAGCGAGTCACCCAGGAACTGGAGGCGGCGCCGGCCGGAGGAAGCCTCGAGCTTCGGATCGAGCACGAAACAGCCGAGCACTTCGCCGTCGGCGGCCGCGGCGTTCAGCGCCGGATGGTCGCTCAGCCGCAGGTCGCGGCGAAACCATAAGAGGGTCGGCATGATTCGCTGGTTTCCTCAGCGGTTCAGCCGCCAAACATGGGTCGCCAGGACGGTCGCGAACGAACACCATAGCGGGTACGCCGACAAGGCTAGGCCGGCCCGCGGGTCGGCTTGTGCGGTCCGGCGCGCGAGGTCGACGCTGCTAGCCGTCAGGGCAGCGGCACCGACCGCGGACGCGCCGAGTTTGTGGAAACGAAAGAATATCCAGCTCCACGCGGCGTTGAGAACAAGGTTGAGCCCGAGCGCCACGGCGTAGCGGCGCGCCTTATCGTGTTGTCCCGCCGCGCGAAACCGGTCGATGGCCACGGCGGACGTGACCGCGATGTCGCCGTAAAGGGTGGTCCACGCCACCGGGAAGGCGGCATTGGGAGGCTGGTACGGCGGCTTGCGCAGCCGCGCGTACCAGACGGGAACGGCCTTGGCGCTCGCGATGCTTCCGCATCCGCCGGCGATGGCGACGGCGAGGCTTGTCGCGGCCAGGGTTGACTTGTTCACGGCGTGCTCCGTTCGTGTTGATACTCGACTTGTGCTGCAACGGCTTTGGCGGGTTTCGGTGCGGCGGGCCACCAGATACGGTCACCGATGACGGCGAACAGCGCGGGGATGACCAGTGTGCGGACCACGAAGGTGTCCAGCAGGATGCCCAGGCCGACGATGATTCCCAGCTGGGTCAGCACGATCAGCGGCAGCACGCCGAGCACGCAGAAGACGGCGGCCAACACGATTCCCGCGCTGGTGATGACGCCACCGGTGGCCGACACCGCCGCGACCATCCCGGCCCGTGCGCCGCGCCGCGCGGATTCCTCGCGCGCGCGGGTGACCAGGAAGATGGTGTAGTCCACCCCGAGGGCGGCCAGGAACAGGAAGGCGAACAGCGGCGTGCTGTTGTCCAGCGCCGGAAAGCCGAAAACGTGGCCGCTCGCCCAGCCGCCCAGGCCGAGCGCGGCCAGTGCCCCGAGGATCGTCGCCGCGAGCAGCGTGGGCGGCGCAAGTGCGGAGCGCAGCAGGACATAGAGCACGACGAGGATGACCGCGAGAATCGCCGGGATCAGGACATGCCGGTCGTGGGTAGCCGCGTTGCGAACATCGAGTGCCTGCGCATCCGCTCCACCCACCAGCGCCGCCGGGTTGGCAGACTTGGTTGTATCACGCAGCGCGGCAACGGTATTGAACGCCTGATCGGAGGATGGCGGCGCATCGATCACCACCGACCACTTCGTCAGCCCGGACGCCGAGTGGCCGGAATCGGTCGCCGAGGTCACGCCGGGGGTCGCCGTGATGGCCTGCGCCACCCGCGGGTCGCTGGGGGCGACGACGAGCGTGGGGTTGGCCAGGCCGGCCGGAAAATGCGCGGCCACAATGTCGTAACCGGCCACCGAATCCGCGTGGACCCGGAACTGCTCGGTCTGCGACAAACCGATGCGCGTGCCCAGTAGGCCGGTGGCTAGGGCCGCCAGACCCGCGATCGTGACGGCCGCGACCAGTGCCGGACGCCGGTTCACCCACTCCCCGACGCGATGCCAGACACCGGAATCCGTGGTCGGGTTGTCCTCGAGGCGGGGAATGAAGGGCCAGAACAATCGACGGCCGCACAGTCCCAGCAGCGGTGGCAGTATCACCAGGGCCGACACCGCGGCGACCACGAGTCCGCACGCCCCCAGCGCGCCCAGGCTGCGTGTGCTGGGCGTCGAGGCGAACAGCAAGGTAAGCAACGCCAGCACCACGGTGGCATTGCTGGCGACGATCGCGGGCCCCGCCATTCGCACCGCGTGGCGCAAGGCGTCTCGATGTTCGGTTGTGTGCCGAAGCTCCTGCCGATAGCGCGAAATCAACAGCAGCGCATAGTTGGTGCCCGCGCCGAACACCAGGACACTGGTGATTCCGGAGGTGGCGCCGTCGAAGCTCAGCCCGGTCAGCGACGCCACGGCGGTACCCACCGCCGCCGCGACCCGGTCTGCGAACCCGACCACCAGCAGGGGCAGCAGCCATAGCACCGGGGAGCGATAGGTGACGATCAGCAGCAGTGCCACCACCGAGGCCGTCACCGCGAGCAGAGTGACGTTGGCATTGGTGAACGCACCGGCGATGTCGGCGCCGAACGCCGGGCCGCCGGTCACGTGGACCTGCAGCTCCGCCGGCAGGCCGGTGGAGGCCGTTTTGCGCAGGTTGGCGACCGCGTCGCTCAGGGTCAGCCCCGAAAGATCGGCGCTGACGGGCACCACCGCGATGGCCGCCTTGCCGTCGGTGGACACCTGCGCCGGTGGCGCCGCCACGGCGCCGTCCGGGCGGATGGCGGCCTGCATGCGGTCGCGGGCCGCTTGTGCGGCGGTGATGTCGGCCGGGGCGAGCGCGGCGCCGTCGGTGCGGCTGGCGACCATGATCAACGGAACGTGATCCCCGGCGGGAAACTGGCGTGTCATGGCGTCGACCCGGGCCGAATCGGAAGCCGGCGGCACGGACAACGGCGCCTGCCCCGCCGCCGCGTTTGCGCCGACGACCACCATGAAACCAATGCCCAGCAGCAGCGCGCCCAGCGCGAACAGCCACGAGCGCCGTCCCGTCAGGGCTGCGGCCAAGCCATCCCACACCACGGATCAAAGTCTTTCAGTATATTAACCATTAATCAACTGAAATTACGCATCGTCACGCATTAGGGCGCCGACGGCACGCAACAAGGGGCACTATGAACATTATGGATGTCAGGGGCCGGGGGTTCGTCGCGCCGGGGTGCCCGCTGTGACGGCCGACCGCGGGCCGCTGACCACTCGCAAGCGCCGGCACATCGACGTGTGCCTCGGTGAGCAGGTCAACTACGAGCAGCTCAGTACCGGGCTGGAGCGCTACCGGTTGCCCTACAACGCGCTGACCCAGACCAGCCTCGGCGACATCGACCTTTCCACCAAATTCTTCGGTGCGAACCTGCGGTCGCCGATTCTGATCGGTGCGATGACCGGCGGCGCCGAGTTGTCGGGCACCATCAACCGGAACTTGGCCGCGGCCGCTCAACAGCTTGGTGTCGGGATGATGCTCGGGTCGCAGCGGATAATGCTCGACAGCGCGCTGGGTGAGCGGGCGGCGGCCAGCTTCACCGTTCGTGATGTGGCCCCGGATGTCTTGCTGTTCGGCAACATCGGCTTGGCCCAGCTGACCGAGGCCGCCGTGCCCGAGCTCGCGAAGGCTCTCGACCGGGTGGGCGCCGATGCGCTTGCGGTGCACACTAATCCGTTGCAGGAAGCGATGCAGAGCAATGGTGACACCGACTTCTCCGGGTCGTTGGCCAGGCTGCGGGATGTGGCCGACGCGATAGATTGCCCGGTCCTGCTCAAGGAGGTCGGCCACGGGATCGGCGGCGCGGCGGCCGCGGAACTCGTTGGGGACGAAGGGGACTTGCCCGTTTCCGGGATAGACGTCGCGGGCGCCGGTGGTACGTCATGGTCGCGGGTCGAGCAGTTCGTCCGCTACGGCGAGCTGCGGTACCCGCACCTGGCCGATTGGGGCATCCCGACCGCCACGGCGATCGTCGAGGTGCGGGAGGTGCTGCCGGAGATCCCGCTGGTGGCCTCGGGCGGGATCCGCACGGGTATGGACGCGGCCAAGGCGATCGCGTTGGGCGCCGACGTGGTGGCGGTGGCTCGGCCGCTGCTGCCAGCCGCGATCGATTCCGCTGCGGCCGTTGTCGATTGGCTGCAGCCGTTCATCGACGAGCTTCGCGTCTGCCTGCACGGTTGCGGTGTCGCAAGCCTTTCGGGGTTGCGCGCCGTCGACCTCACGCCAGCCTCGTAGCGGCGTGTGACATGGCGGTGATACTGGCCTACGGGTCGCCGGCCCTCGGGCACCTGCTGCCGGCCGGGGCGCTGCTGGCCGAGCTCGCCGCCCGGGGTCACGAGGTTCATGCCCGCACCATGGCGGCCGGCGTCGCGACGATGCGCGGGGTCGGCGTGCACGCCGAGCCCGTCGCCCCGGACATCGAGGCGATCGTCGGCGAGGATTGGCGAGCCCGAAACGCCTTGGAAGTCTTGAAGTTGACCATCGACGTGCTCTGCCGGCGCGCGGTGCTCGAGGTCGAGGACCTGCGGCGCGCGGTGGACGCGGTCCGCCCGGACGCCGTCATCGTGGACGCGAACTGCTGGGGGGCGATGTCGGCCGCGGATGCCGGAAGCATCCCATGGCTGGTGTTCTCGCCCTTCACGCCATACCTGCGGTCCCGAGGCGTTCCGCCCTTCGGCCCGGGCTTTCGACCGCTTCCCGGCATTGTCGGCGACTTGCGGGACGCCTCGGTGCGACCGATCGTCCGGCACCTGTTCGATCGGCCAATGCTGCCGCGAGTCAACGCCATTCGCGCCGGGCTGGGGGTGGCGCCGGTCGCCTCGGTCGACGACTTCGTGCGGCGCGCACCGCTGCTGTTGGCCGTCGGCGGCGAGCCATTCGAGTATCGGCACCCCGGCTGGGACGGTTTGGTTCACCACATCGGCGCGTGTGTATTCGAACCCACCCAGCGGCCCACGCCGGAGTGGGTCGCCGCCATCGAGCAGCCAGTGGTGCTGGTGAACACGTCCTCGATCAAACAGCCGGACGCCGCGCTGGGGCGGACCGCGCTGCGGGCGCTGGCCGATGAGCCCGTGCACGTGGTGGCGACGTTCCCCGCGGGCATACCGCCCGACCTTCCCCGGCCACCGAACGCGACCATATGCCGCTTCGTTCCCCACGGTGCGGTACTGGAGCGGGCCAGCTGCGCCATCACGCACGGGGGGATGGGGACGACGCTGAAGGCCCTCGACCGCGGCGTACCCGTCTGCGTCGTGCCGTTCGCGCGGGACCAGGCCGAAGTCGCCCGGCGCGTCGAGGTCGCTCGCTGCGGCACCCGCCTGGCGGCCAAACACCTCACCGTGGCACGGCTGAGGGCGAAGGTACGCGCGGCGATGACGATGGCGGACGGCGCACGCCGGGTGGCTGCCGGGTTCGCCGCGACGGGTGGCGTGCAGCGCGGGGCGGACCTGATCGAGCAGCGGGTGCTCGGCCCGGCGGCCCGGCGGCCGGTGCGCTAGGTCGGGCGCTCGCCGGTCTTGCTCACCGACCGGCGCCGGCCCTTGGCCGGCGCGAGTTTGGCTTCGTTCGCCGACTGTTTGGGGGTTGCCGTGTCGAATTGCGCTTCGAAGGAGGACATCGCCTCCATCATCGCCAGGAAAACCCGGTGTGCTGCGGCCAGATCCCGGTCGGACAGGTCTGATAGGGCGGCGCGCAGTTCGGCGCCCAGGGGGGTGAAGAACGAGCGGGCCAACGCCATGCCCGGTTCTTCGTAGCGGAGCAGCGTTTTGCGCCGGTCGACGGGATCGGGTTCGCGCCGCAGGTGGCCGGAGTCGATCATGCGGTCGACCAGGTAGGTGATCGCGGCGGGGGACACGTCCAGCCGTTGTCGCAACTGCGCCGGCGTCAGCGGCGTCCCGGCGGTTTCGGCCACCATGATGTGCAGCAAGGCGTGCAAGTCGGTGCCGCCGACATCGTGCTGGCGGGCGAAGTGCCGTCCGATGCGGTCCGATTGCGCTGTGAGTGCGCGCATGTCGGCCGACATCAACTTCTCGAGTTCGGCTCGGTCTAGTCGCCGATCAGTGGCACCGCGCTTGGTCACTTGTCTGTGTCCTTCTGCAAGATTCGCCGCTCAGCGTATCGGCGACCGCCGCGCGCGGCCCGCTCACCCCGCCAAGTGTCTCGCATTTGCACGCGATTGGCCGGTGCAGGCACCGACCCAGCGAGGGTCAGGACTTGGTCGGGTCGTGAGCCCAGTTCATCAACGAGTAGCGCCAAACGCTCTTGTCGATGTCGCCCCGGGGGCGTTGCGCCAGGTGGCGCTTGGCGTAACTGACGACCTTGCGCATATGCGCGTAGTCGTCGGCCGCGAGGTCACTGCGTTTGGCCCTGAGTATCCGGACAATGCGACGATCGCTGGCGTGGCCGGTCGACTCATCGCCGCCCCGCTTCTGTCCCACACTCTGCGACGGCTCGGTCGCAAGCCACTCGTCATCGTCGGCCATCGGTGACCTCAGTCCCGGGGGCGCAGCGCGCCGGGCTTGTGGACCGCGTCCGCGCCCGTCTTGTCGCTGCGGACCTTGTACTGCGGCTCGTCTTCGGAAGCGCGCACGGTGCGTCCGGCGGCCTCGGTGTCCGAAGTGATTTCGCCCTCGACCGTTCCCCGGACGGTGCTGCCGTGGCTCCGCCACTCAACCTTGTCGCCCTCGTGAAATTTCTTCTCACCCATGTCGCTTCTCCTTTCAACATGACCGAGCCGCAGCCGGCCTTACGCCACCGCGCGCCTTAGCGGTGACATCGCGGGCGATGCCGCCGAACACCACGTCGCGGTAGGGTGCCGACGCGTTCCAAAAAAGCTGCCCCGCAAGGCCATACGGCTGAAACAACGCCCGCTGGCGGTACTGGGAGCCGCCATTGCCGTCGGGGCTCGCGGACAGCTCCAGCCACAGCCGCCCCGGCAACGGGATATCGGCGCGCAACCGGAGCAGCCGCGGCGTGTCGATGCGCTCCACCCGCCACCAGTCCAGGGCTTCGCCTTCATGCAACTGCTGCCCGTCCAGCGGCCGGCGCAGAAACCGTACGGCGCCCAGCGCGCCGTTGATCCAGCCGCGCAGGGGCCATTCCAACGGAAACGCCGACCAGTTGCGCTCGGCGACGGCCGTTTGGATGGCCCGCCACAGCGTTTCGGGATCGGTGCTGCTACAGCGTTGACGCAAATCCTCATACAGCGATCCGCCGGCCCACTGCGGATCGGTGGGCAGCGGCTGGGAAGGCGCACCGTTCATGTCGGCGCGCGACCACCGGGTGCGCAGATCTTTTTCGCGCACGTGCGCGAGGGCGAGTTCGACGGCCTCCTCGAAGTGCATCAGTCCACCGTCGGGATCGGGGATGTACCGGGCGATGTCGTGGTTGGCGCACACCACGTCGTTTTCCAGCGACTCCATCAGCGAGACCGCCAGTTGGCGAGGAATGGGGGTGAGCAGGTCCACCCACGGCGCCGACAGTCGGGGGGTCAATAAGGGCACCGGCACCGCGGGCCGCCTGGGCAGGCCGGCGATCACGGCGTACTTGCGGATCATTTCGGTGTAGGTGAAGCGGTCCGGCCCGCCGATGTCGAATGGCCGGTTCACCTCCGCGGGCAATTCCGCCGCGCGGACCAGGTAATAGAGCACGTCGCGCACCCCGATGGGCTGGACGCAGGTACGCAACCAGCGCGGTGCGACGATCAGCGGAAGCCGCTCGGTGAGGTACCGCAGCATCTCGAAGCTGGCCGACCCCGCCCCGATGATGGCCGCCGCACGCAGCTCGACGGAGGGCACGCCCGAAATTCTCAGCAGGCGCCCCACCTGCGCGCGCGAGGCCAGATGGTCGGAGAGCTTCTGCCCGTCGGGCGTGATGCCGCCGACGTAGACGATTCGCAACAGCCCCGCCTGGGCCGCGCACTCGGCCACATTGCGGGCCGCGCGTTCGTCGAAGTCCACGAAGTCCGGGCGCATCAGCGAATGCACCAGGTAGTACAAGACTTGTCGGCCTTCCAGCGCCCGGCGCACGGCGGTGGCGTCGACGACGTCGCCCTGAACGACGTCGACCTGCCCACGCCAGGCGACGTCGTCAAGCTTGGCGGGGTCTCGGGCCAGCACGCGCACGGTGTGACCGTTCTCCAGCAGCTCGGGGATGAGCCGCGTGCCCAGGTATCCCGTGGCGCCGAACACGACGCAGTGCATCAATTCGCTCCTTCAGCCGGGTGGTCGTTGGGGGTGGCGGTGTGGGCAGGATGCCCCGACGTGCGCCGGCGCTCCTTCAGCCGCGCTTCGTAGGCGTGGCGGCGACCGTCGGTGAGCCGGCTACGCACCAGACGTTCGACTTCTCGGAAGCATCGGTAGTAGCCCTCGTCGTAATCGTCGACGACCTGGAAGGTCCACCGGCCGGGTAACACGTTGCGCCCGATCAGTTCGCGGCTGATGTGTTGCGCCAGATCGGAGTGGCCAAGCTCGTGCAGCTGGGCGGCCGCGGCGTCGAGCTGCAGGTCGGCCCGCCCGGTCAACTGGTGGAAGGAGTACAGGTGTCCCCGGGCGCGCTCGACGGTTTCCAGTGCCTCGGTGACTTTGCCGACCGCCTCGGCGACGGCGTCGCCCGTGTCTGCGTGATCCATGGCTTCCTCCCCGACCGGTCGCTATGGCATTTCCCTGGGATCCATAGTTTAAAACACTTAATAGTTAAGTTACTGGAATAAACCGGCACCGCCATAGTGGTCCGCTCGTGATGGCTTGCCGAGCAAGGGTTTTAGGCGCCGGCTGCCAGGATCAGAGCGCCTTGAGATGCTTCTTGGTCGCCCTGCGCAGCTGGATGATCCGCGCGGCGCCGACGAGCACCGTCGTGGTCGCACCGGCGACCGCCGCCAGAAGGTAGCCCACCCCGACCGGCAAGTTCCAGTGGAAGCCAAGGAAGTGAACGGTTATGGATTCGGTGTTCTGCGCGACGAAGATAAGCAGAATGATCAAGATCACCAAACCGACGACGAGCGCCCACCAGGCCGCCGCCAGCCGGGTGAACGATCGGGATGACGGCTCGGAGGGAACGTGCGGCTCAGTGCTCATGCTGGTGACTAGCCCCTCACGCAGTGGGCCAAACACGCCGGAGCCTCCAGATCGTGTCGTGCCCCGCCGTTTGATCCGCCGGTTCTGGGGTATCTGGCCTGCGATGACTGTGAAAGAGGTACCGCAGCGCGTCTGGCGCGGCCGGCGCAAGGTGATGCGCTTGCAACGAGACCTGTGGCTTGCCCAGTTGGCCGTCTGGCCGACGTTGATCGTGTCGGCCGTTTTGCTTTCGGCGCTCACTTGGGCTTTGTGGCAACGAAAGTGGCAACGCAAGTCGGTTCGGAGTCAACCCGACGCGGTGCCGCCCGTCACGGATCCTTCATGGGCCGGTGCCTCGCCGCCGCAGGCCGGCCTCAGCGGCTGACGCGCCTCGAGAACAGGCTCCAGGAGGCGGCCGCCGACAGGAACGCGAATGCCTGTGCGACACCGATGCGGCCGGACGGAACGAAAAGTCCTGCGACATAACGGTCGACGAACCCCGTGCTGGGCAGCGGATCCATGTCGGCGCGGCGACGGGCCCATGATTCCAGTGATGTCAGCGGGCATGGCAGCTTGAGCGCGACGACGGCGGCCCCCCAGGCGACGGCCGCCCGGTGCAGCACAATGGTTCGCGGCCAGCGCAGCGCGAGGAAGCCGCCTGCGGGCACGTAGGCCAGGTAGGCGAGGTGCACGCCGACCGTCACCACGACCGCGGCGGCATACCCTCTTCGCATGGCCAAGCCGTCAGCCGAGGCCGGCACGCACCTGGTAGCGGCGCTCGGCGTAGGCCAGATCGTCGCGCCAGAGCCTGCCGGCCGCGAAGCGCATGAGCGGTGTGATCAGCGGCGCCGCCCGGAACGCCCGCTTGAACCCGGGACGGTCCGAATGCGCGATGGTGGCTTCCAGCACGGCGGTGCGTGGCCGCCCGTCGGGGCCTGAACCGACCGGTGTGGCGTGCGTTTCCACTGTGCTGCCGGTTCCCTCGCCGTCCACGATGCGCATGACGATGGTGCGTGCCTCGGGGCAGCTGAACTCCGCGACAACGGGAACGCCCAGGCGGCCCATCCGGAAGGTCACCGCCACCAAGAAGCGATCGATGTCTTCGGTTGGCGTGGTGAGAACTTCGAGGCGGGCGAACGAGTACGGGTGGAACCATGCGCCGTGCCAGGGGTCAAGCCGATTGGCGATGATGTCGGCGGGCTCGCACACGCCCACCATTCGGGCGACGGCGGCCAGGGTGTCACCGGCCGGCCGGGCCGGGATCACCGGCTCCTCCAACGGGGTCTCCCCACCCACGCCGTCGAGCCGCACCCAAACCAGGGTGCCGTCGTCGTGGCTGGGCAAGGGGCTCCAGCCGAATTCGCTCGCGCGGCCGTCCAGGGCCAGCCCGTGCCATCGGCAGATCAGTGTGCCGCCGTGCACGGTCCCGGTGGCCAGATCGGCCCCCAGGTGTGGGCAACTGCGGGGCCCGACACAAAGCCGGTGTTCCGCGTCGCGCCAGGCGACGACCTCGACCCCGGCGACCCGGGCGCCGAACGGCCGCCCGGGACGCACGTCGGTGCTGCCCGCGAACGCGAACCAGTTCCCGGTGGGTCTTTGCAGGGCGCGTTCCAGCGCGCCGTCGATGATGGCCGGTTGTGCGTCCCGGTAGGTCGGGCGCTGCTCGGCCCAGGGCGTACGCGGAACCACCTGCAACGGCCAGTCTTTGGCTCGAGTGGCCGGCAACAGGTGTTGCAGCTGTTCACGAAAATTCATCGTCGGGCGGGTCCTTCGCGGCTGGCGAGCCATCGCAACACGGGTGACCGGCCACGGGTGGGCACCGTGACCAACGGGTGACCGGCCAGTCCCCATCTTCCCAGCAAATGGTTCGCGGCGCACCATCCCGTGGTCGCGGCGCGCTCCATGAGTGCAACGGGCAAATCCACGCGGACGGAGTCACCGGCCAACAGCAGACCGGGCTGCGGCGTGACCACCGGCGGGCGGTGCGCATACGATCCCGGTGAAAACAGCGGGCAATCGTTGCGTTGCAGCAGCCGCTCGCAAACGATTTGCGCCGCGGCGGTTTCCGGATAGATCTTGTGCAGCTGGCGCAGCATGGCGGCCCTCGACGGCGCGGCGTCGAGGGCGTAGGAGTGCAATTCGACGACGGACCCATGGTGAGTGCGTGACCATTCCGCGGCCTGACGTTCGTAGCGCTCCAACACGCTGATGTTGTCCAGTGGTTCGTGGCCGGCCGTGCCCAGGAACGCCGGCCGCCGGGCGGCGACGGGCCGATCGAGCCACAATCGATACACGGCGAATGGCGGGGCGGTGCGCAGCTGTGCGATCTGTGCGCGCCAGTCGTCGGTGGCCAGGCCGGTCGATGCCGCGGCGATGCGCTGCAAACCGGCCACGTCGGTGGCGAGCACCACGGCATCCGCCTCCACGTGGTCGCCCGAATCGGTCTGCACCCGGAACGGTTTCGACGGCGCCGTGTCGATGTGCGAGGCGCCGGTGCCGAGCCGGAAGCGCACGCCCCGTGCCTCGAGGTAGCGCCGCAGCGGCTCCCAGAGCGCGCTGTCGTAGTTCGACGTGGGGACGTCGAAGATCAGGCCCTCGGACGACCCGAGGAAGTAGATGTGGAACATGGTCGCCAACTCGGCCGCGGAAAGCTTGGCGGGGTCGGCGAAGAAACTGCGGGAGAACACCTCGAACGCCAGATGCCTTGCCGCCTCCGGGAATCGGATGCTCTTCAGGAAGGTCGCGGCGTCGAAGTGGTCGAGACGCTCATAGATTTCCGGCACCGAGACCGCCGCCAGGGGCGCGGCCGCGCGCGCGTCGATCTGCAGGAAGTCGCGGAGCCGGAAGGTCGGGCTGCGCGCCGCGAACGCCACCGCGTTCCACGGCGGGGTCCTCGGCAGCCCGCGGAAGGTGTCGCGCCGGCCCGCCCCGTCGATGAGCGGATAGTCGGCGACGGGCGTGAGCATCCGCAACTGCGGATCGATGCGCCCGAGCAGGGACCGCAGGTTGTAATACTGCCGGAAGAACGCGTGGAAGCCGCGATTCATCGCGAGGCCGGTTCCGTCGTGCTGCTCCGTCCAGCCGCCCACCCGGCCGCCGAGGTAGGGTTCGCGCTCGATCACCTCGACGGCGACGCCGCGTTCGGCCAGTCCGGTGGCGGCGGTCAGGCCCGCGATGCCGCCGCCCACGACGACCACGCGGGGTTGTGACTCCAGCGCACTGGCATCCGGCAATCCGGTTGTCGCGGAATGTGTTTCGCGCCGCCGATCGGTTCCGATGGCCGTCATGGGGCATCCGCCAGGAAGGTGTGCACGATGTTGGCCTCCCAGCCGGGCATCGTTTCGCTGTGCACCGCGGTGAACCCCGCATCGGCGAGGCGGGTGCGGAATCGTGCTGCGCCGTCGAACTCCAGCACGCTGCGCCACAGGTAGCGGTACAGCGCCGTGTCCCGGGTGCGCCACCACCCGGCGGGAATGATGATGCCCCAGCACACGGCGTGCCAGATTCGGGTGGCGGCGGCGGAGTCGCGCACCGAGTATTCGTGCACCGCCAGGGTGGCGCCGGGTCGCAGTAACATCCGGAGTTTCCGCAATTGGCCGTCGCGGTCGGCGAGGTTGCGGATCAGGTAGGCGGCCAGGATGCCGTCGAACGGTCCGGTGATGCCGTGCTCTGCCAGCTGCTCGACGGGGGTGTGCACGAACCGCACCGACGGGGGCCAGTCTTTCGCTTCCGCCGCGTCGAGCATGCCCCGCGAAGCGTCGACGGCGACGATGTCGGCCTCGGGCGCCACGGCGAGCAGCGCGGCCGTCGAGGCGCCGGTACCGCACCCGACGTCTAGCAGCCGTAAGCCCTTGCCGCGGTCGCGGATTCGCATGCGGCGCGCGGAGAGCAGCAGTTGGTCGTGGTAACCGGGGCTGGCGCCGACCAGCCGATCATAGGCCGTCGCTCCTGCGTCGAACGCTGCCGACAACTGGTCGGGAGTGGGACCCGCCTCATCGACGCGCACGTTGGCGTTCCCATCCCAGCAACACGGCGGTGGCCAGCGCGAAGCCGAACAAGAAATCCTCGACCGGGATGTCGAACGGGAAACGCAGGCCGGTGATGTGTCGAGGGTCGTAGCTGACGATGGGGGAGCTGAGCTTGGTCAGCCAGCCGTCGACCGGGACCTGGAAGCCGAGGGTGATCAGCATCGACAGCCAGTAGGCCGGCCGCCGGAACAGTCCCGTGCGCAGCACCGCCAATTCCAGTGCGATCACGGCCAATACGGCCGCCACGGCCGGAACGGTATAGCCCACCCCCGTCATCGGCGGTTGACCCTTTCCAGAATGGTGCTGACGGCGTTGTATGTGAGCAGCGCGCATATCGGGATGACGACGAAGAACAGCACCTCTTCGATCGGCACATGGAACGGGATGCTCAGGCCGGTGATGTAGGCGCCGTTGTACGTCCACACGTGCGCGGCGATGGCGATCTCGTCCCACAGCAGGAATACCGCGGCCACCGGCCAGACCGCCTTGACGAGCCGCCGCCATTGCCGGTAGACGCCGGGACCGAACATCTCCAGGGGCGCGGTGATCGCCAGGCATGCGGCCAGGACCAAGAGATATTGCCCACGATCGGTCATGCGGCCCCCGGGGAATCCGAAACACCGGGCGAGCCATTGCGCGCCCGCCACGACCGTATCAGCCCGATGCCGGCGACCTGCAGTCGTCGAGCCCTGCCGACCGTCGCCCGGTGATTGAACACCGCGAAGTCGCTTTCTTCGATGCGGTCCAGGATTTCCGAGTACAGCGCTGCCGCGGCCGCGACGCAGGGTTGCGAGCGGGCGCTGAGCATGGCGATGCCAGGAGCGGCGAAACGGTAAGTCTCCCGGGTGATCTCGTGTTGAGCCGCCAGTGCCTGCTTGACCCGCGGATCGGTGCGGCGGTGTTCGTGACACCAGGTCAACAACTCGCGGTCGACTCTATGGGCGGCGAGTTCGTCGGCCGGCAGGTAGACCCGTTGCCGCAAGAGGTCTTCGTCGATGTCGCGCAGGAAGTTGGTGAGCTGGAATGCCCTGCCCAGCGCGGCGGCATACGGCGCGGCCTCCTCGACCGGCGCCACCGTCCCCAGCACGGGAAGTACTTGCAGCCCAATGGCTTCGGCGGAGCCACGCATGTAGAGATTGAGCGCTTCGCGGTCCGGATAGTCGGTCACCGTGAGGTCCATCCGCATCGACGCCAGGAAATCGTCGAACAACTCGGTGCCGATCCGGTACCGGCGTGCGGTGTGGGTCACCGCGGCGAGCACGGGATTGTCCAGGTGGTCTCCGCCCGCAAAGAACTCGTCGGCCAGTTGCTGGAGTCGTTGGGCGCGGATGTCGGTGCGCAGCTGGGGATCCAGGTCGTCGAGGATGTCGTCGGCGTAGCGCGCGAAACCGTAGAGGGCATGCACCGCCGGCCGTTGGTCGGGCGCCAGCAGCCGGGTGGCCAAGAAGAAGGTGCGCCCGTGCGCGGCGTTGAGCTCGCGGCAGCGTCGATAGCCTGCGCGCAGGCGCGGCTCATCGATGCCGGCCGCGTCCAATTCGCTGCGGATCATGTCAGCCCGGCTCCCAGGTCGTGGTGTGTCGCCATCCGGTCGGCTCGGCCGGCATTAGGGCCGGTGATGCGGTCGGCGGCAAGCCGCCCCGAGATCAGCGTGGTGGGCACACCGACACCGGGCACGGTCGACGACCCGGCGAGCACCGCGTTCTCGATGCCGCGCACCATGTTGGCCGGCCGGAAGGGGCCGGTCTGCCCGAAGGTGTGGGCCAGCGCAAAGGGGCTGCCCGCGGCCATGCCCTGCCGCGCCCAGTCGGCGGGTGTGACGACGTCCAATACCGTTGCGTCTTCGGGTAACCCGGGCAACAACCGCGCCGCCACATCGCCGATGAGGTCGTGGACGTAGAGATCGCCGACGCTGCCCCAGTCGATGTTCCCGCGATCCAGGTTCGGTGCCGGGGCGAGCACGTACAGCAGGTCGCGCCCGTCGGGGGCCAGCGTCGGGTCGCTCGCGGTGGGGCGGGTGACCAGGAGCGACGGATCCTGCATCAGCCGTCCGTCGCGGATGATGTCGGTGAACGTCTGATCCCAGGAGTCACCGAACAGGATGGTGTGATGCGCCGTGTCCGACGCGCCGCGGCGGCAGCCCAGGTGAGCCACGACCGCCGACGGCGCGTGCCGCAGCCGCACCGGGCGACGTGGTGTGCGGCCCAACAATTCGTAGGTCTTCGGCAGTTCGGTGGTCAGCACCACCGCGTCGCAGGCGATCGGGTCCAAGCGGTCCGTTCGCACGGCGCTGACCCGCCCTCCGGCGCGGTCGAGCCCGGTCACCGTCGCGTTGTAACGGAACTGGACCCCGGCGTCGGCGGCCGCCGCGGCCAGGGCGTCGGGGAGCGCGCGAACGCCGCCGCGCGGAAAGAACACGCCCGCGACGGTGTCCATGTAGGCGATGACCGCGTAGACGGCCAGAGCGTTGCGGGGCGCTACGCCGGCGTACAGCGATTGAAACGTGAATACCCGCTGCAGCCGGGGATCGCTGATGTGGCGCCTGACCACGCGATCCCATTTGCGAAACCCGCCGATCGCGGCCAGCCGCGCCAACTGGGGCGTGAGCAACGACAGCGGGGAATCGAAATTGGCGGCGATGAACCCGTCGAATTCGATCCGGTACAACCGCTTCAGCCACTCGCGCAGCTTTTGGTAGCCCGCTGCCTGCCCGAAGCCAGCGAACTCTTCAATGGCGGTTGCCATCCGGTCCGGATCGGTGTGCACGTCGAGCGCGCTGCCGTCGGCGAACACCGCCCGGTAGGCCGGATCGAGCGGCAGTAGCTCCAGCCGGCCCGACAGGCTCCGCCCCACGGCCGCCAAAGTCTCGTCGATGATGTCCGGCATCGTGATCACCGTCGGCCCGGTGTCGATGCGGTAGCCGTCGATGTCGAGCCGGCCGGCGCGGCCGCCCGGCCACGGCTGGCGCTCGACCACCGTGACCGCCCGCCCCCGTCCCGCCAGGTGCAACGCGGCGGCCAGGCCCGCCAGGCCGGCCCCGATCACCACCACGTGCTCGCTGCGTCCTTCGATGGTCCGCATATCAGCATGCTCCCAAACTTGTGGCACTCATTCGGCACGATCCGTACACGCGGCCGCCATTTCGTCCAGCGCGGCACGGACGGGCTCGTCGATCGGGGTGTCCCCAAGGTGTTCACGCGCCGACGCGACCCGGTCGCTGATCATCTCCTCGATCATCGCGACGGCCCCGGTCTTCACGATCAACGCCTTCCACTGGTCGAGCGCGTCGTCGTCGAGGACGTGGCCGTTCATCAATTCGTTCATTGCGGCGCGGGTCGTCGGATCGGCCAGCTGGTGTGCGGCCACCACGACGCTGGTTGCCTTGCGTTCCAGCAGATCTCCGGAACACGGCTTCCCCGTGGTGGCCGGCGAGCCGAAGATGCCGAGGACGTCGTCGCGAAGCTGGAACGCTTCCCCGACCGCGGCGCCGTAGCGGCCCAGTCGTGTCATGGTTCGATCGTCGCAACCGGACATCGCCGCGCCGATCTCCAGCGGTCGCCGCACGGTGTAGTTGCCCGACTTGCGCCGCGCCACGTCGAGCACGGCCTCCAGCGGAGGCATGTGCCGGACATCGGTCGTCAGGTCCCCGAACTGACCAATCGCCAGCTCCGTGCGCATCGTGTCGTAGCGGGGCCACGCCTGCTGCAAGCGCCCGGGTGGGACGCCGCTTTCGCGCAGCATCTGCTCGGACCAGATCAGGCAGAGGTCACCCAGCAGGATGGCGGCCGATTCACCGAACCGTCGCGCCGACCCGGATAACCCACGCTCGCGGTGCCATTGGGCGAAATGAAGGTGCGCCGAGGGGCGCCCCCGCCGTTCGGTCGAACCGTCCATGACATCGTCCTGCAGCAGCGCAAAAACGTGCAGCAGCTCGAAACTCGCGGCCGCCTGCAACGCCGCTTCGCACGGCGCTGCACCGCAGAGCCATCCCAGATACGCGAAGGTCGATCGCACGCATTTACCGCCGGAGATGAACGCCGTCAGGATGTCGCTCGCGGCATCGATGCGCGTGTCGTCGAGCTCGCGACGCCGTGGCGCGACGAAGTCGGCGAGGTGGGCGAGAACCGCGTGCCGCACGTCCGAGCGCCATTCGTCCGAGCGCCATTCGTCGAAGTCCTGTACTTCTGACCGTTCCGCCGCGATTACCGGCGACTCGGTGGCGGGTGTCAACGACAAAGCACCCATTTTGGCCACGCGCTTCCCTCCTGGACGGCTTGGCATTCCCAGGTTAGATCGGCTCAAACACACGCGGTCATCGCCGCTGCTCGGAGCATCAAAACGCCCTTGCGACAGCAACCGCTCCGATCGACCCTGTTCAACCTCGGACGACCTTACCCATCACCTTCAATAACTTAAACATTAACTTAATGAAATTCTTCTCGGTCCGCCAGCCGGGAGCGGGTCGTAGTCGTCGCCGCCTCGACCCTTCGCGCTGCCGGCAAGCTCGTCACCGAGGATCATTTCAGTCAATTAACCATTAACGAACTGAACTGTGTGGCGGTTCAGGGATATGCTCACATTGTTATGGAAGCTGACGGGCAGCGCGGGAGCCGCGATGCGCTGGAGTCGCTGATCTCTGCCGATCTGCGAGAGATATCAGCCGAATCCGACCAGATCGGGCGGCAGTTCGCGATGTCACATCGTCTGCGGCCCAATGACTTCCGAGCGTTGATGTATGTCATGGTCGCAGAAGGCGCCGGGCGTCCGATGACCTCCGGTGATCTCAGCCAGCGGATGGGACTGTCCGGTTCGGCCATCACCTACCTCGTCGATCGGTTGATCGATTCGGGACACATCCGTCGCGATTCACACCCAGACGATCGTCGTAAGGTCGTCCTGCGTCATGGCGAAACCGGCCTGGCCACCGCCCGGTCCTTCTTCAGTCCGCTGGGCGCCCTCACCCGGGCCGCCCTGGAGGAGCTGCCCGATGCGGACTTGATGGCCGCCCATCGGGTGCTCGGCGCGATGATCGACGCGATGCAGCGATTCCAGGGCGACGGAAGCGGCCCCCGGCCTTGATCGGGCGACCTCCGAGCTGGCTTTTTGCCGGTTTGACGGCATTGCCGGCGGGTATCCACGGCTCATCAGCGTGTCCGGCAAAATCGTCGGACTTACGTGAGGGGTGGTGTGGCCCAATGGAAGCGGTCAGCTGCCGGTGCGGTCGCCTGGCGATCGTGTTCGCGTTCGCGTTGATGGTCGTCGGATCCCCGGGCTCGGCGACCGCCGATCCGGCCGTCACGGTGTTTCCCGGTATGGAGATCCGGCAAGGTGGCACGGTTTGCATGGTCGGCCTGGTTGAGCCCCGGTTGCGGGTCGCGGTGACCAGCGGCCAATGCGAGAGCGGAACGTCGGAAGTCACCGACCGGGACGGAAACCCGGTCGGAACGGTGGTGCTCGCGCGCCGCCAGGCCGCCGACGACACGGCGGCGAACGGCGCGATGCTGCCCGTCGAATACGAGGTCATTGGGCTTGGTGCGACCGTGACGGCCTCGGACGTGTTGCCGACTGGCCGGCAGCTGACGTCGTCGCCCGGCCTGCGCGCGCAACCCGGCCTGCCGGTGTGCCAGTTCCGCCGGGCGGACGGCCAGCGGTGCGGATCGATCAGCTCCGTCAGCGATGGCCGCTTCATCATTGAAGACGTCGCCGTGGACAGCCGTGACTTCGGCGGCCCCGTTTATGCGCTGACGGACGACAACCGGGCCGTGATCGTGGGGTTGTTCGAGGGGATTTGGGGATCGGTGCCCGAGATGGAGTCGTGGCAGGCAGTCATGCAGCAGGTCTACATCGACGGTCGCTCACAGAATCAGCAGCAACAATTGCCCGGTGAAGCGCGCATGATCGGACATCGGGTGATCGCGTGACCGCTCTGGACTCTTGAAGCTCGCCTGAAGGCAACCGTCCGAGCGCGTTTTCTTCGGCGGGAAACGGGAACCCGCCGCCGGTGAATGTTTCCGATCTTGTCGCGGCGCCCTTCCAGTGGGGCTCCGCTATCCGGGGAAAACGGTTGTTCCATCCCATCGGGGTGCTGGCGGAAGGCTTCCTCGAACGGGTCGCGCCCCCCGGTCAGGGGCTGCCCATATCGTCGTCCGAGATTGTCGCGCGGGTGTCCAAGGCCAGCGGCACCCCGGGCGCCTTGCCGGACTTCATCGGCCTGGCCTTCCGGTCAACGCCGCAGCAGGCTCCCGGGCCATGGGACATCCTGCTCGTCTCCTCGGGCTCGGGGGTGCTGTCCCGCGCGCTGGCACTGCGGCCGGCCATCTCCTGGAGCGGTCAGACTCTGACCACCCTGATGCCGCTGCACTATCAGGGGGACAACTGGTGGCTCAGGGCCCGGATCGTGAGCGAGATCGACGGCCCCGGCCTCTCGCTGAACAGCGTCCGCAACCGGCTCGACCATGACAAAATCGAGGTGTCACTCGATCAGGCTTGTGGTACAGGCGATTTCACGCCACTGGGCCGGCTCGCGCTGACCGGTGTCATCGATCCCGAACGGGCGGGGGACGTATCGTTTGATCCCGTCATCAACACTCCTCCCGGCCTGAGCCTGCACCCGCGGTGGCTCGCCGACCTGCGGGCCCGGGCTTATCGGCGGAGCCGTCGCGGCCGAGACGCGAACTAGGGGGCGGCGCCGTGTCCAAGCGCATCGGCGCCGCACCCCGTCACGGCAGCGTGCTGATGGTGCCGTCCGTCAAGAGTTCGTTGTAGTAGCTTCCGCCCGGGTAGAAATCGGGTGTCAGGGTCCCCGCGAACATATCGGCGATCCAGCCCCGCGTGAGGCCCCATACCGCCGCGACATTGCCCGGCTTCGGACGACCGCACACCAGGTTTTCGTACGCCGGCGACGACGGTCCCAGCGCGTCGCCGTGCGCGCCGGTGACGATCTTCACCCCATGAAATGTCCGGTCCGACAGGAACCGTTCGATCGCCTTCGTACCGAGTTGGAAAAAGTTGCACAGCAGATGGGGCGACGCCGTGGCGTAGATAGGCAGCGTGGTGCCCGCCAAACCTGCCAGCGCTTGGTCGGTGTTGGATCCGAGGAACGACTTGACGCCGTCTTCGCTGACGATGCCGCGCATTTGGGCGAAGGTGTCCGGATAAGCCGTGTGCAGGCGCTCGGCGACGTATTCGACGGCCTCGGCCCCTGCCGAATGCCCCACGAAAACCAACTTGTCGGGTAGCGGGATGACAGACCGGCCGGCCTTGGCGGCCGCCATCGCGAAGGATGACGCCAACGCGCCAGTCGGATCGTCTTTGTGGGCAAAGACATCGGCGATGTTGTTCAGGAAGCCGGTGTTGTCAATGAGGTGCTCCACGGTGCAGCCGAAGGGGTTGACGGTGGGCAGCTTGGTGGCCAGCACGAGGTATCCGCTGCCGGCGAGCTCGGCGGCGAAGGTGGACCAGACCTTCGCGCCCTCGACGAAGCCGTGCTGCAGCCAGACCAATCCCACCGGCGGCGTGCTCGGGAAATACCATGTCGTCGGAACCGCCCGGGTCTCGGTCGCGCATGCGACGTCGGTCGTGCTGTCCGCTTCCGTGGATTCGGCGCCGGCCTGGCGCGGGCCAAGCAGCACGGCGGCCGCCGCGGCGACGCACATTGCGGCCGCGCTGGTGCGACGGGCGCGCCGGACCAGCGCACCGGAGATCATTAAGAAATTGAACCATTTAGGTGAGCGGATCGGGCTTGATCAGGCCCAAATGCGGGAGGTCCTAGTCCTCAGCCGGTGCGCCCGAGCAGGTGACGCAGGGCTTGGTCGAGGTCTGGCTGGCGAAACCGGTGCCCGGCGGCAGTCAGCTTTTGCGGGGCCACTCGCTGATTGGCGCACGCGAGCTCGCGGGCGCCCTGCTCGCCGAGCAGCAGCCGAGGCCCCAGCGACGGCACCGGCAACACCGCGGGCCGGTGCACGACGTGAGCCAGGGTGGCGGTGTATTCGCTGTTGCGAACCGGTTGAGGGGCAACGGCGTTCACGGGTCCCGCCAGTGCTTCGTCCCATAGGGCGCGGTGGTAAATGTCGACCAGGTCGTCGATCCCGATCCACGAGAGCCATTGCCTGCCGTCGCCGAGCCGGCCGCCCAGGCCGGCGCTGAACAACGGACGCATCAGCTTCAACGTTCCGCCGCGCGGGGATTGCACGATGCCGGTGCGCACCTGCACCACCCGCACCCCGGCCTGTGCCGCGGGTGCGGTCGCCGCCTCCCAATCCGCCACGACATCGGCGAGAAAGCCGTCGCCGCGGTCGCTGTCCTCGGTCAGGATGTCATCACCGCGGTCGTATCCGTAGTACCCGATCGCCGAAGCCGAGATGAACACGTCCGGCCGCTGTGGGCCGCGGCCCACAGCTTCAGCCAGCCGGCGGGTCGGGTCAATCCTGCTGTCGCGGATGGCATGTCGATGCTTCTCGGTGAACCGGCCGGCGATCGAGGCGCCCGCGAGATGGATGACGGCGTCCACACCGTCGAACAGTGCCGGGTCGGGGTCGTCGGGATCCCACTGCCGCTCGTCGTCGGTCCGCGGGGCGTGGCGAACCAACCGGACGACGCGATGGCCGCCGGTGCTCAGAAACGCGGTCAACGCCGAACCCACCAGCCCGGACGCTCCGGTGATCGCGACCGTCGCCGGAGCCAGCCCGTTGTCGGCGGCCAGCCGGTGCGCGGCCAGATCGTCGGCCAGCTGACGGTGCCGGTAGGTGAACATGGGGCGCAGCAACGACCCGGGCACGGGCGTGTCCACCCGGTCGATGACCCGGGTGCGGCCGTCGCCGACGTCTTCGAAGTCGTGGGTGTGCCGCCAGCGCACTGCCATTCGTGCCGGCAGCGCGGCCAGGCCGTCGCCACCGATCGCGTCGACGAAGCGCCGCGGCGGGTCGTAACCCGCCGCCTGGTGGACGGCGACCCAGCGCAGGCCGCCCGGTAGCGCCAGCGTCGCCCGACCGTCCTTCAGCGACGAGGCCTCGGTGACCAGTCGCATCGGCTGCCACGGCGGCGAGAGCCGGGCGAACGCGCCCCGCCGGGCGTGCCAGGCGAAGACGTCGGCGATCGGCGCGTCGACCACGCTCGAATATTCCAACCCCATACTGCAGGCTAGCGGTTCGGCAGGGGGTTCTCGATGATGGGCATGCGCGGCTGCGGCTGCCGCTCGGCGCGCTTGGCCGCCAGATACACCTGGGCGGTCTCGCCGGCCACGGTCTTCCAGTCGAAGTCTGAGGTGAGTCGCTCGCGGGCGGCGCGGGCGCGGCGCTGAGCGGCAGCCGGATCGTCGAGCACGATCCGCACGGCCGAGGCCAGCGCGGTGATATCGCGGGGCGCGCAAGACACCCCGGTCCGGCCGTTGATCACCGCCTCGCCCAGGCCGCCGATGTTCGACGTCACGAGCGGAGTGCCCGCCGCGGCGGCCTCCAGCGCGACGATCCCAAACGGCTCGTAGTGGCTGGGCAGCACCGCGACGTCGGCCCGATGCAGCACCGCGAGCAGCTCGGCATGGTCGAGGTGCCCGGCGAAGCGAATTGCCTTGAGCACGCGGTTCTTTCGGGCTTGCTCGACGAGCCACTCCTGTTGGGTGCCCTCGCCGGCGATGGTCAATGTGGTCCCCGGATGGCTGCGCCTGATCCGCGGCAGGGCGGCGATGACGTCGTGCACGCCCTTCTCGTACTCCAGCCGCCCGAGGTAGAGCAGTTCGGCGGGACCGGTGCGCGCTCGCCGCTCGGCGAATGGCCAGCGCGCGGCGTCGATACCGTTGCGGATGACCGTTATTCCGGCCAGGCCCGGACCGAACAGTTCGGTGATCTCGTCGCCCATTGACGCCGAACACGTGATCAGCGAATCGGATTCGCGCACCAACCACGATTCCAGGGCGTGCACCTGACGACTGATGGCGCCGGAGATCCAGCCGGAATGCCGTCCGGCCTCGGTGGCGTGAATGGTGGAAACCATTGGCACGTCGTAGTACTGGGCGAGTGTGATCGCGGGATGAGCCACCAGCCAGTCGTGCGCGTGCACGACGTCCGGACGCCACGACCGGGTGGTGCCCCGCTTCTTCAGCGACAGCCCCGCGCGGATCATGGAATGGCCCATCGCCAGCGTCCACGCCATCATGTCGGCGCCGAAAGAGAATTCGTGCGGATCCTGGGCGGCCGCGATCACCCGGACACCGTCGACCACCTCGTCGGACGACGGGTGCGTGCTGGGGTCGGTGCCCGTGGGCTGGCGGGACAGCACGACGACCTCGTGGCCGGCGGCGGCCAGCGCGGTCGATAGGTGATGCACGTGCCGGCCGAGCCCGCCGATCACCACCGGTGGGTACTCCCACGACACCATCAGGACTTTCACGGTGTCGCCCCGCTCATCGGGGCAGCCTGCGCGCGTCCAGCGCGCCGAAAAGTCCATCGGCGCGGTTCCATCCGTCGGCCAGCCGCCCGGCGGCGTCACGCCGGCCGGACGCCAGCGCGCCCGCGATCTCGCGGGTGGCGTGGGCATGCAAGTGGGCGCGGTACCGCGCGTAGTCGGCGGCCGAGTCCTTACTCACCATGAACGGCCAGTCGCTGGAGACGGTGAGCAGGGTCTCGCGCAGGATCTGGTCGGCGACGTGGTCGCGGGGGAGCGGCCCGTCCAGCGACGCCCGTTGCGACAGCGCCTTGTCGACGGTGCTGAGCGCCATGTCGACCACTTCGTTGTTGAGCTGGACGAGATCGGCCACCTTGTCGCCGGCCCACACCTGCCAGTCCTTGCCCGAACCCCACGAGCTGGGTGGCAATTGCACTGCGCGCCCGACGAATCCGTCCGCGATGGCGTCGTTCAACGTCCCCACCCGCACGCCGGCGGCGGGCAGCTCGCGCAGCACCCGCTGCAGCCACGTGGGGCCCTCGTACCACCAGTGGCCGAACAGTTCGGTGTCGAAGGCGGCGACCACGTGGGCGGGCCGCCCGATCCGCTCGGATTCGCTCGTCAGCCGGTTGCGGACCACCTCGACGAAGTCGGCGACATGGCTGTCGACCGCTTGGTCGGCGCGCTCGGGATCGTAGGGCGCCTTGGCCTCCGAGGGCACGTTGCGGCCGGTCACCCGCGCCGGCTTGAGCCCGGTGAGGTGGTCGTAGGTGTGGAAGTCGCGGTAGGCGGCGTGCCCCGGGTAGCCCGATTTCGGTGACCACACCCGATAGCTGACCTGCAGGTCGCGCCCGAACGCGACCACGTCGGTGTCGCCGACCGGCCGGCCCAGCGCGGTATCGCCGTGCAGCGACGGCCCGTCGACCATGAAGTGGGTGACACCCGCGGCGGCGTAGTCGTGCTCCATGCCGGGCGCGTAGGCGCATTCGGGCGCCCAGATTCCGCTCGGGCGGTGCGCCATCCGCTGCTGCGGATCGGCCAGCCCTTCGCGCAGGGCGAACTCGCGCAGCCGCGGCGCGAGCAGCGGTTGGAACGGGTGGGCCAGCGGGCCGCCGAGCAACTCCACGGTGCCGGCGTCGATCAGGCCCCGCAACAGTGGGCTACCGCCGTGCCGCCAGTGGGTGGCAAATTCGTTCAGCGCCTGATCCGCCTCGGCGCATTCGCGAATACCCAAGTCGCGCAACGCTTCCGGCGCGCACGACAAGAAGCCCGCGGACTTCGAACGGGGATTGGACCGCACGCTGGCGGCCTCGGCCGCCCGCAGTCGCCAGTTGGCCAGCCAGTGATGCATGCCGTCGAGGCAGTAGGGGTCGTCGAGCTGCGCGTTGACCACCGGAGTGACGCCGAGCGTGACCAGCCCCTGGCGGTCCTCGTCTGCCAGCGTGGTCAGCACCCGCATCAGCGGCAGATAGGCCGCCGCCCAGGATTGGTAGAGCCACTCCTCGCCGACCGGCCACCGCCCATGATGCGCCAGCCACGGCAGGTGGGTGTGCAGGACCAGGGTGAACATGCCGGGCACCCGGTCGTGCGAATTACTCACGGCGCTACCGCGATTGCGATCAGATCCAGGCTGTCGTCGATGTCACGGCGGCCGCTGTCCAGGATCTCGAAGTCGTCACACGTCACCGCGGCGACGTCCGCCTGCAGCTCCGGCGGCCAGGGCGCCCCGGCCACCGCCCGCTGGATCTGCGCGTCGATGATGGAGCCGCCGTGGCGCGCGTCCATCTCCCGCAGCCGCGGACCGTGGAACAACCCGCTGACCGACACCTCGCGAAAGCCCGCGTCCACCAGCAACTCCGTCAGCTCGTCGGCGTTGAGTTCGCGGGTGTGAAACGGGTTGATCGGGGTGTCGCGGCCGGGAGAGAAGGTGATCCGGTTGGGTGTGGACACCATCAGCAACCCGCCGCGCCGCAGCACCCGCGCGCACTCGGCCACGAATTGTGGCTGATCCCACAGGTGCTCGATGACTTGGAAGTTGACCACAATATCCACCGACGCGCCGGGCAGCGGGAGCTCGGCCAGGTTCGCCCGCATCACCTCCACCCGCGGGTAGCGCGCGCGCACGTGGTCCACCGCGGCCTCGTCGTAATCCACGGCCACGACCCGGCGCGCGACGCCGGCGATCAGGTCGGCGCCGTACCCCTCTCCGCAGCCGGCCTCGAGCACCTCGCGGCCCGCGCAGCGTCCCGCCAGTCGCTGGTAAACCACCTGGTGGCGGCGGAACCAGTAGTTTTCGACGTCCAGATCCGGGATGGTGCGCTCGCCCGTCAACGTCAGCACGGGGTCAGCCGACGGCGAGGGATCGCCGGGGCTGCGTCGGGGGACGTCGGGGACGGTTGCGCTCATCGCATAGGCAGGCTAACGCGAAGTGTCGGATTCGCGAACCGGGAGCGGGGAGCCCCCGGTTGCCGACGGTAGACATGCCGCAAGAACGTGCAGTACGACCCGCTATGGTGTGAATGCAGGCTGCACAAAGTTACCGAGTAGTAACACGACCGTGCGCTGCTAAACGCGTACTGAAAGTCTCGTGGTCGACTGCTGCGAGGCTCCTTCAATAGGAGGACGAACCACACTCATGACGAACATCGTGGTCCTGATCAAGCAGGTCCCAGACACCTGGTCGGAGCGCAAGCTGAACGACGGCGATTACACGCTGGACCGCGAGGCTGCCGACGCGGTGCTGGACGAGATCAACGAGCGCGCCGTCGAAGAGGCCTTGCAGATCCGCGAGCGGGAGGGCGGCGACGGTTCGGTGACCGTGCTGACCGCGGGCCCCGAACGCGCCACCGAGGCGATCCGCAAGGCGCTGTCGATGGGCGCCGACAAGGCCGTCCACCTCAAGGACGACGGCATGCGCGGCTCCTGCGTGGTGCAAACCGCCTGGGCGCTGGCGCGCGCGCTGGGCACCATCGAGGGCACCGAGCTCGTCATCGCCGGTAACGAGTCCACCGACGGCTCCGGCG
The DNA here is from genome assembly GCF_001667425.1 of Mycobacterium sp. 852002-51613_SCH5001154. Taxonomy (NCBI): domain Bacteria; kingdom Bacillati; phylum Actinomycetota; class Actinomycetes; order Mycobacteriales; family Mycobacteriaceae; genus Mycobacterium; species Mycobacterium sp. 852002-51613_SCH5001154. Next base: position 313,122 of record NZ_LZII01000083.1, read on the forward strand.
GCGCCGTGCCGGCCATCATCGCCGAGTACCTGGGCCTGCCGCAGCTGACCCACCTGCGCAAGCTGTCCATCGAGGGCGGCAAGATCACCGGGGAACGCGAGACCGACGACGGCCTGTTCACGCTCGAGGCGTCGTTGCCCGCTGTGGTGAGTGTGACCGAGAAGATCAACGAGCCGCGATTCCCGTCCTTCAAGGGCATCATGGCCGCGAAGAAGAAAGAGGTCACGGTGCTGACCCTCGCCGAGATCGGCGTCGAAAGCGACGAGGTCGGGCTTGCCAACGCCGGGTCGACGGTGCTGTCGTCGACGCCGAAGCCGCCGAAGACCGCGGGTGAGAAGGTCACCGACGAGGGTGAGGGCGGTAACCAGATCTCCCAGTACCTGGTCGGCCAGAAGATCATCTAGACGAGCACCCAACCCACAGACGAGAAGAGCGAAGAAACCATGGCTGAAGTTTTGGTGCTCGTTGAGCACGCCGAAGGCGCACTGAAAAAAGTCACTTCCGAGTTGATCACCGCCGCCCGCGCGCTGGGCGATCCGGCCGCCGTCGTAGTCGGCAAGCCCGGAACGGCCGCGCCGCTGGTCGACGGGTTGAAGGAGGCGGGCGCCGCCAAGATCTACGTCGCCGAGTCCGACGACGCCGAGAACTACCTGATCACGCCGGTGGTCGACGTGCTGGCCGCGCTGGCCGAGTCGAACGCGCCCGCCGCCGTCCTGCTCTCCGCCAACGCGGACGGCAAGGAGATCGCGGGCCGCCTCGCCGCCCGGATCGGATCCGGCCTGCTGGTCGACGTGGTCGGCGTCCAGGAAGGCAACAAGGCGGTGCACTCCATCTTTGGTGGGGCGTTCACCGTCGAGTCGCAGGTCAACGGCGATACCCCGGTCATCACGGTGCGCGGTGGCGCCATCGACGCCGAGCCGCAGGCCGGCGCCGGCGAGCAGGTGACCGTCGAGGTGCCCGCCCCCGCCGAGAACGCCACCAAGATCACGGCCCGCGAACCGGCGGTCGCCGGCGACCGGCCGGAGCTCACCGAGGCCACCATCGTGGTGTCCGGTGGTCGCGGGGTCGGCAGCGCCGAGAACTTCAGCGTTGTCGAGGCCCTGGCCGACTCGCTGGGTGGCGCCGTCGGCGCGTCGCGCGCCGCGGTCGACTCCGGCTACTACCCGGGCCAGTTCCAGGTCGGCCAGACCGGCAAGACGGTGTCGCCGCAGCTCTACATCGCGCTGGGCATCTCCGGAGCCATCCAGCACCGCGCGGGCATGCAGACGTCCAAGACCATCGTCGCGGTCAACAAGGACGAAGAGGCGCCCATCTTCGAGATCGCCGACTACGGCGTGGTGGGTGACCTGTTCAAGGTCGCTCCGCAGCTGACCGACGCCGTCAAGGCACGCAAGGGCTGAGCTTTCTGTCGGCCCGAGAGCCCCCGGCACCCAGGTGCCGGGGGCTCTTGCGTATTGGGGGCTAGCGCTCATCCGTCAGCAGTGCGTCGATGCGCCGCAACGCGATCGCACACACGCTCACGTAGGGCGCCGCCCACCACGGGACGCCCATGCCCGCTCGGGCGCCCTCGCCCATCGGATCCACCCAGTGCCGCGTCGCCGGGATGCCAGCAACCTTCCAGGCCCAGAGGCGGCCCGGCTCGAATTCGGTGACGACGAACGGGACCGTGATGAGCAGCGAGGTGTCAACCGTGCCCGTCGCGTGCAGACCCAATTCGGTGTAGGGCTCGTCGAGGCTGGCCCCCCGGATCGTCGGACCCCACTTCGGCCAGGCGTCCAGGTCGACCAGCAGGTCCCACACCGCCGACGGGGGCGCCGCGATCGCGCGGTCGGTGGTGAGCATCATGGGGGTCGGCATACCCGGAATGGTGTGACGCGACCCCGAAACCCCGCGGATCCGGTGCCCTTCGCAACCACATTTCGTCACCTGACGTGCACGGACACGTCACAGCCACGATGCCGACTCGCTCATCGACTACGCAACGTTGGTTGACATGAGCATTGCTTCTGTCCTGATTCCCAGCGACAAGCCCGCGGGGGCGACGCCGGCGTCGCCCGCCGGGCCGCACTACTCACTGTTGCTGTCCACCGACGCCAGCATGATCGAGGCGGCGCAGCGGCTCCGGTACGACGTCTTTTCCAGCACCCCCGGCTTCGCGCTGCCGACGAACAACCACGACCGACGCGACGTCGACAGGTTCGACGAGCACTGCGACCACCTCCTGGTCCGCGACGACAGCACCGGCGAACTGGTGGGCTGCTACCGCATGCTGGCGCCCGCGGGCGCTATCGCGGCCGGGGGCCTCTACACCGCTACGGAGTTCGATATTCGCGCTTTCGACCCGCTCCGGCCGTCGCTGGTGGAGATGGGACGCGCGGTGGTGCGCGAGGGCCACCGCAACGGCGGCGTCGTGCTGCTGATGTGGGCGGGCATCCTGGCCTACCTGGACCGCTACGGCTACGACTACGTGACCGGCTGCGTGTCGGTGCCGGTCTGCGGTGATTCCGACGATCCGGAGAATCGGGCCCCGGGCCGTCAGCTGCGCGGCGTCCGCGACTTCATCCTGAGCCGGCACGCCGCACCGGCGCAGTACCGGGTGCGTCCGCACCGCCCGGTGATCGTCGACGGGACGGCCCTCGACGACATCCCGGCGCCCGCGCGCCCGTCGGTCCCGGCGCTGATGCGCGGTTACCTGCGGCTGGGTGCCCAGGTGTGTGGCGAGCCCGCGCACGACCCCGACTTCGGGGTGGGTGATTTCTGCGTCCTACTCGACAAGGGGCGCGCCGATACCCGATATCTGAAACGCCTCCGGTCCGTATCGGCGGCCTCGCAAATGGCCGGCGGCGACCGATGAACGCTTCCGCGGCCGGCGCGCACTCCTGGCTCCCGCGCGCAACGTGTGACGCCGGTTGTGTGCGTCTCGGCGAGGTGGCGGCCTCGCGGCCGCTGTTGGTCGCGCTGCGGGTGACGCTTCGCCTCATGCTGGCGCTAGTGCTGGCGCCGGGGGTGGCGCTGCTGGCGATGCCCCTGCCCGGGCGGACGCGGGTGCAGCGCATCTACTGCCGGATGGTGTTGCGCTGCTTCGGCATCCGGATCACGGTCACCGGCAGCCCGATTCGCAACCTGAGCGGGGTATTGGTGGTCAGCCCGCACATGTCCTGGCTCGACGTCTTCGCCATCGGCTCGGTGTTGCCCGGGTCGTTCGTCGCGCGGGCCGACATGTTCACCGGGCCCGCCACCGGGATCGTGGCCCGCATCCTGAAAATCATCCCGATCGAGCGGTCCAGTCTGCGCCGGCTGCCCGCGGTGGTGGACACCGTCGCCCGCCGGCTGAGCGGCGGCCAGACGGTCGTGTGCTTCCCGGAGGGCACCACCTGGTGTGGTCGGGACGGCGGGGCTTTCTATCCCGCGATGTTCCAGGCCGCGATCGACGCCGGCCGTCCGGTGCAGCCGCTTCGACTCACCTACCACCACGCCGACGGCAGCGTCTCGACCGTGCCGGCCTTCGTCGGCGACGAGACCCTCGTGGGGTCCATCCGCCGGCTGCTGACCGTGCGACGGACGCTGGCGCGGGTGCACGTCGAATCTCTGCAGCTCCCGGGGACCGATCGGCGAGCCCTGGCGCGCCGCTGCCAGTCGGTGGTGGGCGCGCGAGCGACCCGATCCGCCGGGCACGGGCCCGTGCTGGTGGCCTCCTAACGGAGTAGTGGGCTCCGGAGGCCCTCGGACCTGCCGGTATCGTGGGTCGCGTCATGGTCTACCTGGATCACGCGGCCACCACGCCGATGCACCCCGCCGCCGTCGAGGCGATGACGGCGGTGCTCGGCACTGTCGGCAACGCCTCCTCGCTGCACACCAGCGGCCGGACGGCGCGGCGGCGCATCGAGGAATCCCGCGAGCTGATCGCCGACCGGCTGGGCGCGCGTCCGTCCGAGGTCATCTTCACCGCGGGCGGGACCGAAAGCGACAACCTGGCGGTCAAGGGCATCTACTGGGCCCGCCGCGACGCCGAACCAAGCCGTCGGCGCATCATCACCAGCGAGGTGGAACACCACGCCGTCCTGGACTCGGTGAACTGGCTCGTCGAACACGAAGGCGCCGAGGTGACCTGGCTGCCGACCGGTGCCGACGGATCGGTGTCGGCGACCGCGCTGCGTGAGGCGCTGCGCAGCCATGACGACGTCGCGCTGGTGTCGGTGATGTGGGCCAACAACGAGGTCGGCACCGTCATGCCGGCCGCCGAGCTCGCCGCGGTCGCGGCCGAATTCGGGGTTCCGATGCACAGCGACGCCGTACAGGCGGTGGGGCAGCTGCCGGTGGCCTTCGCCCCCAGCGGGCTCTCGGCGATGAGCGTGGCCGCGCATAAATTCGGCGGTCCTCCGGGCGTGGGTGCGCTGCTGCTGCGCCGCGACGTGGCATGTGTCCCGCTGGCGCACGGGGGCGGACAGGAGCGAGACATTCGCTCCGGCACCGCCGATGTCGCCGGCGCGGTCGGCATGGCGGCCGCGGCCCGCATCGCGGTGGACAGCCTCGAAACGAATAGCGCGCGGCTGCGGGCGTTGCGCGATCGCCTGATCGACGGGGTGCTGACCGGCATCGAGGACGTCGGCCTCAACGGTGCCCGCGACCCGCTGCGATTGCCTGGCAACGCGCACTTCACCTTCCGCGGTTGTGAAGGTGACGCGCTGTTGATGTTGTTGGACGCCAATGGAATCGAGTGTTCGACCGGGTCTGCGTGTACCGCCGGCGTCGCGCAACCGTCGCACGTGTTGCTCGCGATGGGGGCCGACCCGACAAGTGCCCGCGGGTCCCTGCGACTTTCGTTGGGGCACACCAGCGTTGATTCCGATGTCGATGCGGTGTTACAGGTGCTGCCCGCGGCGGTGGACCGCGCCCGCCGGGCCGCACTGGCCGCCGCGGGGGCTCCTTAAGTGAAGGTCCTCGCCGCGATGAGCGGTGGCGTCGACTCGTCTGTCGCCGCCGCCCGCATGGTCGACGCCGGGCACGACGTGGTCGGCGTGCACCTGGCACTGTCGACCGCGCCCGGCACGTTGCGCACCGGCTCGCGCGGGTGCTGTTCCAAGGAAGACGCCTCGGACGCCAGCCGCGTCGCTGACGTCCTCGGAATCCCTTTCTACGTCTGGGATTTCGCCGAGAGATTTCAGGCGGACGTGATCGACGACTTCGTCTCGTCGTACGCGCGCGGCGAAACGCCCAACCCGTGTGTGCGGTGCAACCAGCGGATCAAGTTCTCGGCGCTGTCGGCGAAAGCCCTCGCGCTCGGCTTCGACACGGTGGCCACCGGCCACTACGCCAGGCTGTCCGGCGGGCGGCTGCGCCGCGCGGTCGATAGCGACAAGGACCAGTCCTACGTGCTGGCCGTGCTGACCGCCGAGCAGCTGCGCCACGCCACGTTCCCGATCGGCGACACCCCCAAGGCGCAGATCCGCGCCGAGGCCGCCCGTCGCGGCCTCGCGGTCGCGGAAAAGCCGGACAGCCACGACATCTGCTTCATCCCGTCCGGGAACACCCGGGCATTCCTGGGCGAGCGCATCGCGGTCCGCCGCGGCACCGTCGTCGGCGCCGACGGCGCTGTGCTCGCCGAGCACGATGGGGTGCACGGCTTCACCATCGGCCAGCGCAAAGGCCTGGGCATCGCCGGGCCGGGGCCCGACGGCCGCCCGCGCTACGTGACGGCCATCGACGCCGACACCGCGACCGTGCGGGTGGGGGAGGCGGCCGACCTCGACGTGCGTGAATTGCGCGGGCGTGAGCCGGTCTTCACCGCGGGACGGCCGCCGTCTGGTCCCCTCGAGTGCGTGGTGCAGGTGCGGGCGCACGGTGAGACTGTAAGTGCCGTAGCGGAATTGGTCGGCGACGAGCTGGTCGTGCGGTTGCGCGCCCCCCTTCGCGGAGTCGCGTGCGGTCAGACGCTGGTGCTGTACCGCCCCGACCCGGGCGGTGACGAGGTGCTCGGCAGCGCCATCATCGCCGCCACCGCGCGCTAGTTCGGCACGTTCGCGACGATGTTGGTCATCACGATGTCGGACACCGATTGCGCAAAGCCGCAGAACGTGACCTCCAGAATGGCCACCGAACGCAGCCGGTAGTCGCGGCCGCAGCCACCGGGCCGCAGGTGCAGCGAACCGGCGTCGGCCTTCCAGTCGCCGACGTATTGCTGGCCCGACGAGTCGTTCGCGCAGTCCCCGACCGTGGTCACCAACGCGCCGAACGCGCGCTGTGCGGTGTCGACGTCCCGGTAGGCCGCGGCCCCTTCAGAAATCAGCGCGCCGTCGGGCGGGTCCTGGAAGGTCGTCTTGTGGAACTCTTCGACCTCGGGCCCGAACGTCGCCGTCTCGGCGTAGATGAATCGGCATTCGTGCGGCGTGGTGTCGGCGAGCGCGTCGATGTCAACCAGGCTGGTGCCGTCCATGGAGGGGATGATCGTGAGGTGCTCGCCGGCGCCGGTGATCGCGCGCATCCGCGACTGGTCCAGCAGGACCGTGTCGACATTGACGCCGTGCACGGCCCTGTGTGGGGCACCGAATCCGGCCACCGCCGCGCCGTCCACCACCCGGGTGCACGCGGCAGCCAGCGCCACTGCCCCGCACCACAGCAGCGGGCGTGCCAATCTCGCCATCCGCGACACGTTTCGCACCCTTCCGGCGTCGAACCTACCCGTGCGGCCGCGCGGCAGACACCCCTGGCCATGGGCGTCCGAGGTGGCGTCGAATACGGTTGGGCGGGTGAGTGTTTTCGCGATCGGCAGTGGCATCGGGTCGTGGCCCGGCATCAAGCCCCGGGAGGCCGCCGAGGTCGTCGTCGGGGAGCTGGCCGGCGGGCTGCCCCACATCGTCGAGCTGCCCACCCGCGGAGTCGGCGCCGACATGCTCGGCCGGGCCGGCGCGCTGCTGATCGATGTGGCCATCGACATCGTGCCGCGCGGTTATCGCGTTGCCGCTCGGCCGGGGGCGGTCGTCCGCCGCGCGGTGAGTCTCCTCGACGAGGACATGGACGCGCTGGAAGAGGCCTGGGAGTTAGCCGGCCTGGGCGGTCGCGACCGCGTGGTCAAGGTGCAGGCTCCCGGGCCGATCACGCTGGCCGCGGAGCTAGAGCTGACCAATGGCCACCGGGCGATCACCGACCCCGGCGCCGTGCGCGATCTGGCGGCGTCGCTGGCCGAAGGCGTCGCCGCCCACCGCGCGGCGCTGGCCCGCCGCCTCGAAACACCGGTGGTGGTGCAGTTCGACGAGCCGGCGCTGCCGCGGGCATTGGGCGGGCGGCTGGGCGGTGTGACGGCGCTGAGCCCGGTGGCGCCGCTCGACGAAGCGGTGGCCGCCGCCCTGCTCAACACTTGTGTCGCCACGGTCGGAGGCGAGGTGCTATTGCACAGTTGCGCTCCGGAACTGCCGTGGAAGATGTTGCAGGACAGCAGCTTTAATGCGGTATCGGTGGACGCCAGCACATTGGGCGCGGCGGATCTCGACGGTATCGCCGCCTTCGTCGAATCGGGCCGCACGGTGATGTTGGGAGTGGTTGCCGGCAACGCACCGCCACGTCGGCCGTCGACCGAGGAGGTGGCCGCCGCGCTGGTTGCGGTGACGGATCGGCTCGGCTTCGCTCGTTCGGCGTTGCGCGACCGCATCGGCGTCACCCCGGCGTGTGGCCTGGCCGGTGCGACGCCCGAGTGGGCCCGTTTGGCGATCGAGCTGGCCCGCAAGGCGGCCGAGGCGTTCGCCGAGGACCCCGACGCCATCTGATAGGCAACCAAAAAGTTGCGCTTTTTCTGGTCGCGTGATGGACTAATAGGCAACCAGGAGGTTGCGTATGAGGATCGAGAAGAGCGTCGTGCTGCACGCACCGTTGGATCGGGTATGGCGGGCCATCAGCGACGCCGACGAGTTCGGCCGCTGGTTCGGCGTCCGCTTCGACGGGCCCTTCGTCGCCGGGACTTCGGTCGGCGCGGTGATCAGCCCGACAACGGTCGACGACGAGGTCGCCAAACGTCAGGAGCCGCACGCCGGGGTGAAAAGCACCTGGCACATCGTCGCGGTCGAGCCGCAGCGGCGGTTCGCCTATCGCTGGCATCCCTTCGCCGTCGACCCGGACGTCGACTACGAGCAAGAGCCGACCACGCTGGTCGAGTTCACCTTGTCGGAGGCTGCCGATGGCGTGCTGCTCACCATCACCGAATCCGGATTCGAGGACATTCCCGAAGCGCGCCGCCCGTCCTCGTTCGAGGCCAACGCCCAGGGGTGGGCTATCCAGGCGGGACTGGTGCGCAGGTATCTGGAAGAAGCCCGCGAATGAGTGGTCGCGTCGCCGTGGGCGCGCCGCTCTTCGACGCACTCGGTGATCCGAACCGGCTGCGCATCATCGTGCGGCTCTGCGATCTGGGCCCGAGCTCGACATCGCAGCTCACCGGCGTCATCCCGGTCACCCGGCAGGCTGCCAGCAAACACCTGCAGCTGCTGGAGTCGGCGGGTTTGGTGACCAGCAGCAAGCGGGGGCGCGAGCGGGTGTGGGCGGTGCGGACGGCCCCCTTGGCCCAGGCCAGTGACTACCTCACCGCGTTGTCGCGCCGGTGGGATGCGGCGGTGGACCGGTTACGGGCCTACGTGGAGGACTGAGTCGGGAGTGTCGGCGTTCTCGGATAGCCTGCGAGGGTGAGCTCACCAGAAGCTGATTCGGTGGCGCCCGAGGTCCGGCGACAGTGGCAGGAACTGGCCGATGAAGTCCGCGAACACCAGTTCCGCTACTACATCAAGGACGCGCCGATCGTCTCCGACGCCGAATTCGACAAGATGTTCAACGACCTTGTCGCGCTGGAGGACCGTTACCCGGAGCTGCGGGTTCCGGATTCGCCGACGCAGCTGGTCGGCGGGGCGGGCTTTGCCACCGACTTCACCGAGGCCGCGCACCTCGAGCGCATGTTGAGCCTCGACGACGTGTTCGACCGCGACGAGCTGGTCGCCTGGAGCAACCGCGTCGAGAATGAGATCGGCCGTGAGCCGCACTACTTGTGCGAACTCAAGATCGACGGGGTGGCGTTGTCGCTGGTGTACCGCGACGGCCGGCTGGAACGGGCCGCCACGCGCGGCGACGGCCGGGTCGGTGAGGACGTGACGCTCAATGCGCGCACCATCGACGACGTGCCCGAACGGCTTACCGCCGGTGCCGATTTGCCGCTTCCCGCCGTGCTCGAGGTACGTGGCGAGGTCTTCTTCATGCTCGCCGATTTCGAGGCGCTCAACGCCAGCCTGGTCGAGGACGGCAAGGCGCCGTTCGCCAATCCGCGTAACAGCGCGGCCGGTTCGCTGCGGCAAAAGAACCCAGCGGTGACCGCGCGGCGCAAGCTGCGAATGATCTGTCACGGCATCGGCCGCACCGACGGGTTCGCGCCCAAGACGCTGCACGAGGCCTACACCGCGCTGAAAACCTGGGGCCTGCCGGTGGCCGAAGAGACCGCGCGCGTGCGTGGCCTCGCAGCCGTGGAGGATCGGATCGGGTATTGGGGTGAGCACCGCTATGACATCGACCACGAAATCGACGGCGTGGTGGTCAAAGTCGATGACTTTGCGCTGCAGCGCCGGCTTGGAACGACGTCGCGGGCGCCGCGCTGGGCGGTGGCGTACAAGTATCCGCCCCAGGAGGCACAGACCAAGCTGCTCGACATCCGGGTGAACGTCGGACGCACCGGGCGCGTCACGCCATTCGCGTTCATGACGCCGGTGAAGGTGGCCGGATCGACCGTGGGGCTGGCCACCCTGCACAACGCCGCCGAGGTCAAGCGCAAGGGGGTGCTGATCGGCGACACAGTGATGATCCGCAAGGCGGGCGACGTGATCCCGGAGGTGCTCGGCCCGGTCGTCGACCTCCGGGACGGGTCCGAGCGCGAGTTCGTCATGCCGACAACGTGTCCCGAATGCGGAACCACGCTGGCGCCCGCCAAGGAGGGCGACGCCGACATCCGCTGCCCCAATGCCCGGTCCTGCCCGGCGCAGCTGCGCGAGCGCGTCTTTCACGTCGCGGGCAGGGGAGCGTTCGACATCGAGGGGCTGGGCTACGAGGCGGCCATCGCGCTGCTGAAGGCCGGGGTGATCGCCGACGAGGGCGACCTGTTCACCCTCACCGAGGAAGACCTGTTGCGCACCGAGCTTTTCCGGACCAAGGCCGGCGCGTTGTCCGCCAACGGCAGGCGGCTGCTCGACAACCTCGACAAGGCCAAATCGGTGGCGCTGTGGCGTGTCCTGGTGGCGCTGTCGATCCGGCATGTCGGGCCGACGGCCGCGCGCGCGCTGGCCACCGAGTTCGGTGATTTGGACGCGATCATGGCGGCGTCCACCGAGCGGCTGGCCGCGGTCGAGGGTGTCGGACCGACGATCGCCGCCGCGCTCACCGAGTGGTTCACCGTCGACTGGCACCGCGCGATCGTCGACAAGTGGCGGGCCGCCGGTGTGCGGATGGCCGACGAACGCGACGCCACCGTGCCCCGCACGCTGGAAGGGCTGACGATTGTCGTCACCGGTTCGCTCGCCGGTTTCTCGCGCGACGACGCCAAGGAAGCGATCATCGCGCGCGGGGGGAAGGCCGCCGGTTCGGTGTCGAAGAAGACCGACTTCGTCGTCGCCGGGGATGCGCCGGGATCCAAGTACGACAAGGCGATCGAGCTGGGCGTGGCGGTCCTCGACGAGGACGGCTTCCGAAAACTGTTGGCCGAGGGCCCGCCGGAAACACCGGCGGACTAGGCCGATGAGCGGTCGCTACGGCGATTCCACCCGCAGCCTCAAAGCGGCCAGCCCACAGGCGATCTCGGGGCAACCGGTGGCGCCGCAGGCGGTGCTGGCCGCCGCCTACCACCTGTCCGGCGACGAAACCGGTGCGTTGGACAGCTACGGCCGCAGCTCGAATCCCACCTGGCGGCAAGCGGAGTCGGCGCTCGCCGAGCTGGAAGGGGCGACCGGTGCGCTGGTGTTCGGCTCGGGTATGGCGGCCATCGGCGCCGTGCTGCGGGCGCTGGCGACGCCGGGATCGGCTCTGGTGGTGCCCGCCGACGGCTACTACCAAGTGCGCCGCTTGGCCAGGGAAGACCTGGTGCCCGCGGGTGTGACCGTCATCGAGGCGTCGAGCCCGCAGATGTATGACGCTGCCGCGGCCGCCGACGTGGTGCTGGCCGAAACTCCCACCAACCCGGCGTTGGATGTGATCGATCTGCACCGGTTGGCCACCGTCTGCCGTGGCCGCGGTGCACGCTTGATCGTCGACAACACCGCCGCCACCCCGTTGGGTCAGCAGCCGCTGTCGCTGGGGGCGGACGCGGTGGTGGCCAGCGCCACCAAGGCGTTGTCCGGTCACAGCGACCTGGTGGCCGGCTACGTGGCCACCAACGATCCCGAGTTGCTCGCAGGCGCGGAGCGCCAACGACTGCTCGCCGGTGCGATTCTGGGCGGGTTCGAGGCTTGGCTGCTGTTGCGCAGCCTGGCAAGTGCCGGTCTGCGCTTCGAGCGTCAATGCCAGAACGCCCGGGCGGTGGCGACGATGTTGGCCCGCCACCCTGCGGTCCGTGCGGTCCGCTACCCGGGGTTGGCCGAGGACCCGGCGCATCGCGTGGCCATGGCGCAGATGCGCCGGTTCGGCGGTCTGGTCTCGGCCGAATTGGCCGACGCCGCCGCGGTCCACACCCTCATCGACAACAGCGAGCTGCTCATCGCGTCCACCAGCTTTGGTGGCCTCCACACCTCGGTGGACCGCCGCGCACGCTGGGGCGATCATGTCCCCGAGGGGTTCGCGCGCATCTCGCTGGGCATCGAGGACACCGACGATTTGGTCGCCGACATCGAGCAGGCGCTCAACACCATCCGGTCATAAAGTGGCCCGCATCGCCGAAGCGGTCCTATCGTGGGCGCTATGACGCAGACGGTCGAGGAGTGCACGCAGGCATCGCCGTGGTCACCCCGCGAGGCCGAGATACTGGCCGTGACCCTGCGGCTGCTGCAGGAACACGGCTATGACCAACTGACCGTCGAAGCCGTGGCCGGTGCCGCCCACGCCAGCAAGGCCACGGTGTACCGGCGGTGGCCTTCGAAGGCGGAATTGGTCCTGGCCGCCTTCATCGAAGGCGTCCGCCAGGTCGCGCTTCCGCCGAACACCGGCACTTTGCGAGGCGATCTGTTGAGCCTGGGGGAGACGTGCGGTCAGCACGGCGCCGAGCACGCCAGCACCATTCGCGCGGTGATGGTCGAGGTGTCGCGGCACCCGGCGCTCAACGACGCTTTGCAGGAGCAATTCCTCAAGCAGCGCAAGGCGCTGATTCAGCATGTGCTGCATCAGGCCGTCGACCGCGGTGAGATCAGCGAGGAAGTCATCACCGACGAACTCTGGGACCTGCTGCCGGGCTACCTCATCTTCCGGTCCATCATCCCCGGCCGGCCACCCACCCGCCGCACCGTGCAAGCGCTCGTCGACGGGTTCCTCATCCCGGGTCTGACCAGAACCACCGCGTAACGGCGGGTTAATCCGCCGAGACGGAATGTGTACGCTCGCGTCTCTTGTACAGTACGGTCCCGTACCGTACTGTCATACCTGTCGATCACGCCCGGCCCGCCGGCTGCCGCCGTCGGTTCGGGGGTGACGGTGTCGCCCGATGATCGAAAGGTGAACGGGTGAAGGGGATTTCGTTGGCAGCCCTCGTCAAGCGCGGGTGGATGGTGATGGTTGCGGTGCTGGTCGTCGTGCTCGCAGGCTTCGCCATCTATCGCCTGCACGGAATCTTCGGCTCCCAGAGCAGCACCTCGGCCGACAGCGGTCTGGCCAACGAGATCGTCCCGTTCAACCCCAAGCAGGTGGTGCTCGAGGTCTTTGGCAGGCCCGGCGCAACCGCGACCATCAACTACCTTGATGTCAACGCCCAGCCGCAGCAAGTCAAGGACGCCCCGTTGCCGTGGTCGTTCACGATCACCACGACGGAGCCCGCGGTCATCGGCAACGTCGTGGCGCAGGGCAACGGAGACAGTCTTGGCTGCCGCATCACCGTCAACGGGGAAGTGAAAGACCAACGCACCGTTGACAAAGCCGACGCCTACACCTTCTGCCTCGACAAGTCTGGATGAATTCCCGATGAGCAACCACGAACAGTCGCGGGCCCGCGTCCCGCGCACCATCCGCCGGCTCGCATTGCCCATCCTGCTGTTCTGGGTGGCGCTGGCCGCGATCACCAACATCGCGGTGCCGCAGTTGGAAGAGGTTGGCAAGACGCACAATGTGGCGCTGAACTCGCCCGACGCCCCGTCGCTCAAGGCCATCAAGCGCATCGGTGAAAAGTTTCACGAGTTCGACACCGACAGCTCGGCCATGATCGTGCTGGAAGGCGACAAGCCGCTCGGCGCGGACGCGCACCGTTTCTACGACGAGATGATCCGCCGGCTCGAGCAGGACAAAAAGCACGTCGAGCATGTCCAGGACTACTGGGGCGACACCCTGACCGCGGCGGGGTCGCAGAGCAGCGACGGCAAGGCCGCTTACGTTCAGGTGAACCTCGCGGGCAATCAGGGCTCGGCGTTGGCGAACGAGGGCGTCGGGGCGCTGCGCGACATCGTCGAGCGCATGAAGCCGCCGCCCGGCGTCAAGGCCTACGTGACCGGCGCGGCGCCACTGATCTCCGACCAGTTCGACGTCGGCAGCAAGGGAACCGCGAAGGTCACCATGATCACCGTCGGCGTGATCGCCCTGATGCTGTTTTTCGTCTACCGTTCGGTGCTCACCACGCTGCTGGTGCTCGCCACGGTCCTGATCGAGATGTCGGCCGCGCGGGGCCTGGTCGCGTTTCTCGGGAACGCCGGCGTCATCGGGTTGTCGACGTATGCGACGAATCTGTTGACGCTCTTAGTGATTGCCGCGGGCACCGACTACGCGATATTTTTCGTGGGCCGCTACCAGGAAGCGCGCGGAACCGGTGAAGACCGCGAAAGAGCTTTCTACACCATGTATCACGGCACGACCCATATCGTGCTGGGATCGGGGCTGACCGTCGCCGGCGCGGTCGCCTGTCTGGGCTTCACCCGGCTGCCCTACTTCCAGAGTTTGGGTATTCCGGCCGCGCTGGGCATCCTCGTCGCACTGTGCGCCGCGCTCACCCTGGGGCCTGCGATCCTCACCCTGGGCGCCAGGGTGGGCATCTTCGACCCCAAGCGCGCGGTCAGAACTCGCGGCTGGCGGCGGATCGGCACCGCCATCGTGCGCTGGCCCGGTGCCGTTCTCGCCGCGGCCTGCGCGCTGGCCCTGGTCGGTCTGATCGCCTTGCCCGGATACAAGACCAGTTACGACACTCGTCCCTACATGCCCGCCAGCGCGCCGGCCAATGTGGGCTACACCGCCGCCGAGAAGCATTTCTCGCGGGCCCGGCTCGAGCCCGAATTGCTCATGGTCGAGACCGACCACGACATGCGTAACCCGGAAAGCATGCTCGTCCTGGACAAGGTGGCCAAGGCGGTATTTCACGTTCCCGGCGTCGCGCAGGTGCAGACCATCACCCGTCCGTTGGGCACCCCACTGGTCCACAGCTCGCTCGCGTTCGTGGTCAGCAATTCCAGCGCGGCGCAGCAGGAAAACCTGACCTATCAACGAGATCGGGCCGAGGATGCGCTCAAGCAGGCCAATGAACTGAACAAAACCATCAACATCCTCAGGCAGCAGTACGAGCTGCAGCAGCAGTTGGCCAACACCACCCACGACGAAACTCAAAGCTTTCACGACACTCTCGGCACAATTCAGGATCTGCGCGACAAGATCGCCAACTTCGACGATTTCTTCCGGCCGGTGCGGAGTTACTTCTACTGGGAAAGGCATTGCTTCGACATTCCGATCTGCTTTGCTTTCCGATCACTCTTCGACGCGCTCGACGGCATTGACCAACTCACCGAAAAGTTCGAAGGCCTCACGGCTTCGCTCGACAAACTCGACGCGCTGCAGCCGAAACTGGTGGCGCTCATACCTCCGCAGATCGACAGCCAGCAGACCAACCGCGATCTGACGTTGGCCAATTACGCGACGCTGTCCGGCATTTACGCGCAGACCGCGGCCGCGATCGACAATGCGACGGCGTTGGGGCGGGCCTTCGACGCCGCCAAGAACGACGACACCTTCTACCTGCCGCCCGACGTTTTCAACAACCCCGATTTCAAG
Organism: Mycobacterium sp. 852002-51613_SCH5001154; assembly: GCF_001667425.1. Lineage (NCBI taxonomy): Bacteria > Bacillati > Actinomycetota > Actinomycetes > Mycobacteriales > Mycobacteriaceae > Mycobacterium > Mycobacterium sp. 852002-51613_SCH5001154. The sequence goes on from NZ_LZII01000083.1 coordinate 328,302, forward strand.
CGCGGGCTGAAACTGTTCCTGTCACCCGACGGTAAGGCCGCGCGCATGATCGTCACGCATGAAGGCGATCCCGCGACGCCCGAGGGCATTTCGCACATCGATCCGATGGCCAAGGCCGCGCGCGAGGCCCTGAAGGGCACGCCGATGGCGGGCGCGGGGATCTATCTCGGTGGGACCGCCTCGACGTACAAGGACATCCAGGATGGCGCCAAGTACGACCTGATGATCGTGGCGTTCGCCGCGCTGAGTCTCATCCTGTTGATCATGATGATCATCACGCGCAGTCTGATCGCCGCGCTCGTCATCGTGGGCACCGTCGCCCTGTCGCTGGGCGCCTCGTTCGGGTTGTCGGTTCTGGTCTGGCAGTACCTCTTCGGCATCCAGTTGTATTGGGTCGTGCTCGCGCTTGCCGTGATCCTGCTGCTGGCGGTCGGATCCGACTACAACCTGCTGTTGATCTCGCGGTTCAAGGAAGAAATTCATGCCGGCCTGAACACCGGCATCATCCGCGCGATGGCCGGCTCCGGGTCGGTGGTCACCTCGGCGGGCATCGTCTTCGCCGTGACCATGTGTGCGTTCGTGTTCAGCGGTTTTCAGGTTCTCGGTCAGATCGGCACGACGATCGGTCTCGGCTTGCTGTTCGACACGCTGATCGTGCGCTCGTTCATGACGCCCTCTGTCGCAAAAATCCTCGGGCGGTGGTTCTGGTGGCCGCAGCGGGTGCGGCCGCGCCCGGCGAGCACCATGCTGCGGCCTTACGGTTCGCGGCCGGCGGTCCGGCAGCTGCTGCTGTGGGACGACGACGATCATGCGGTGCTGGCGGGATCGAACTCGCAGGCGCACTGATTTAGCCCGGTCGCAACCGCCGCGCCGCCACACCCCGCGCGGGGCGCCGGGCCGGTCAGTAGGATGCGTCCGACGACCGCTTGGTCTCCCTCGTGGCAGAGCGGGCGGGGCGATCGTAGGTTGCCGACCAAATCCGATGGGCAACCGTCACCCGACTCAACTCTTCGCGAGGTTCTCCCATGCATGTCGCACTGTTCACCGATCTCCATCCCGACGGCCTCGGGGGGACGCAGGTTTCGGTGGCCACCCAGCGTCGTGCGCTCGAGCAGTGTGGGCACCGGGTCACGGTCTTCACGGCACCGATGCCCGGCGCGGTCGATCCGGACCCCTGCGTCGTCGAATTGAAGCCGGTGCCCGTCATCGACCCGATCATGCGCAAATTGGGCAGGCATGAGGACTTTGTTCTGGTGTGGCCCTCCAAGGCGAATCGCGCGATCATCGACGAGGCGTTCGGCAGCCGGGGACCCATCGATATCGTGCACACCCAGGGTGACTTGGGTGTGGCGATAGCCGGGGTGGAAGCCGCTCGCCGCCACGGCATTCCGGTGGTTCAGACCAAACACACTCGCTACGACACGTATTTCGAGCAAGCCACCCCGGCCCCGCTGTTCCTGGCGATATTGGTCAGTCAGGTGCAGAAGCGGTACCTCGCGCAGGAATTCCACCTGACCCCCGAAAAGGAAAGTGCGGCTTCGCGACTGGCGTGGCGGTTCATGGTGGCGAACGCACAAGCCGTGGACCACCAGATCACACCGACGCGGCATTTCGCGCGGTCGCTGGCCAAACGCGGGGTGACCCGTCCAATATCGGCGATTTCCAACGGCTTTGACGATGACGTCGTCGACCGGGCCCGGACGGCCGTGGTCGGCGCCTTGTCGGACGACGAGCCGCTCCGACTCGTGTGGTGTGGGCGCCTATCGTCGGAGAAGCGGGCTCTCGAAGCGATCGAGGCCGTCGCCCAGGTCGACAACTGCACACTCGACATCTACGGCCAGGGTCACCTCGAGGCGTCGATGAGGAAACTCATCCACTCGGCCGGACTCTCTGACCGAATCCGCCTGCACGGCCGGGTCGACCGCGAAGCCTGCCTGGTCGCGATGGGATCGAGCGATGCGCTGCTGTTCACGTCCTATGATTTCGACACCCAGGGGCTCGTCCTCCTGGAAGCGGTGGCCATGTCGTCGCCCGTCATCTACTGCGACCCCGCGCTGAGCGAAACCGTTCCGGAAGGCGGGGGCATCCTCGCCGCTGACCCGTCCCCGTCCGCACTGGCGGCGGCGATTCGTGCGCTCGCCTCGGACCGCGACCGATTGCGGGAAATGTCCGGCGTCGCCACCGAACACCGCGACAGCGGCCGTCAATCCGTGCAAACGGAGAAGATCATCGCCATCTACAACAGCCTGCTGGACCCGGTGCCCGCATAGCCGGCGTTCAGCGCAGCATGGTGGCGACGATCCCGGCCAGATAGCCCAGGCGAGCCACCTCCGACGGCCGGAATTCCGGGCCCGGGCGGCCGAGCACGACGGCCGTATGCGGATCGCCCAGCGGGGCGGCGACCATCGTGGTGTCCATGTCGCGCCACGACTGTGGCACCCACTCGCCCGTGCTGTCCAGCGTCGCGGCCCGTTCGATGGGCAACCACGGGGCGGAATCCGCCCGCGTCTCCGGCGTACCCGGGCTGAAGGCCAGGCGCTGAAGCTCATCGCCCGTGCCGCGCAGCACGGTGCACCAACTGACGCGCAGCACCCTGGGCGCCTCGTTGGCCAGCACCTGTAGCCGCGACGCCTTGTCGCCCGCGGCCGCGACATGGTCGAGCAGCTCGAGCTCGCGATGGGCTTCCAACAACCCGGTGTGCGGGCGCACGCTCTCCACCCGGACGCCGGAAAGCGACTCCGCGGCGGTGATCAGCGTGTCCGGCATCGCCCCCAGCGGCAACTCGATCACCAGGTCGTCGATGGCATAGCCCGAGCTGCGCTCGACCACGTCGAGCGACAGGATGTCGGCGCCCACCGAACCGAGCGCCACGGCCAGCGAGCCCAGGCTGCCCGGGCGGTCGACCAACTCGATGCGCAACAGATACGACGGCACGGCCAACACTGTTACACAGCGATGCGTGGACTGCATTTTCGCGCAGAACCAACGGGCCTGAACCCGCCCGCACACTCGCGGCTAGGCTTTCCTGTCGTGTCTCAGATCTCCCGCGACGAGGTGGCGCACCTGGCCCGGCTGTCCCGGTTGGCGCTCACCGATAGCGAGCTCGACAGCTTCGCCGGCCAGCTCGACGCCATCCTGACCCATGTCAGCCAGGTGCAGGCGGTCGACGTCACCGGCGTCGAAGCGACCGGCAATCCGCTCAAGGACGTCAACGTCACCCGCCCGGACGAACCGACCCCCTGCCTGACCCAGCAGGAGGCGCTGGCCGAGGCGCCCGCGGCCGCCGATGGCCGCTTCGCCGTGCCGCAGATCCTGGGAGACAGCGAGTGAACGACGTCATCCGCGCCGACGCCGCGACCCTGGCCGCCCGGATCGCCGCCAAGGAACTGTCGTCGGTCGAGGTCACCCAGGCGTGCCTGGACCAGATCGCCGCGACCGACGACCGGTATCGCGCCTTCCTGCACGTGGCCGCCGACGAGGCGCTTTCCGCGGCGGCCGTGGTCGACGCGGCGGTGGCCGCGGGGGAGCGCCTGCCGTCGCCGCTGGCCGGGGTGCCGCTGGCGCTCAAGGACGTCTTCACCACCGTCGACATGCCCACCACCTGCGGCTCCAAGATCCTCGAAGGCTGGCGGTCCCCCTACGACGCCACCGTCACCATGCGGTTGCGTGCCGCCGGCATCCCGATCCTCGGCAAGACCAACATGGACGAATTCGCGATGGGCTCGTCGACGGAGAACTCCGCCTACGGGCCCACCCGCAACCCGTGGAACCTCGACCGGGTGCCCGGCGGGTCCGGCGGAGGCAGCGCGGCGGCGTTGGCCGCATTCCAGGCGCCGCTGGCCATCGGATCCGACACCGGCGGCTCGATTCGGCAACCGGCGGCGCTGACGGCGACGGTCGGCGTCAAACCCACCTACGGCACGGTGTCGCGCTACGGGTTGGTGGCGTGCGCGTCCTCGTTGGATCAGGGCGGCCCGTGCGCGCGCACGGTGCTGGACACCGCACTGCTGCACCAGGTGATCGCCGGGCACGACCCCCGCGATTCCACGTCCGTCGACGCCGCGGTGCCCGATGTCGTCGGGGGCGCCAAGGCGGGTGCGGCCGGTGACCTCAAGGGCGTGCGCGTCGGGATCGTGAAGCAGCTGCGCGGCGACGGCTACCAGCCGGGAGTGCTGGCCTCCTTCGAGGCGGCCGTCGGTCAGCTGACCGAACTGGGCGCCGAGGTGAGCGAAGTCGACTGCCCGCACTTCGAATACGCGCTGGCCGCCTACTACCTGATCTTGCCGTCGGAGGTGTCGAGCAACCTGGCCCGCTTCGACGCGATGCGCTACGGCCTGCGCGTCGGTGACGACGGGACGCACAGCGCCGAGGAAGTGATGGCGCTGACCCGGGCCGCCGGTTTCGGACCGGAAGTCAAGCGGCGCATCATGATCGGCACCTACGCGCTGTCGGCCGGTTACTACGACGCCTATTACAACCAGGCGCAGAAGGTGCGCACGCTGATCGCCCGCGACCTCGACAAGGCGTACGAGTCCGTCGACGTGGTCGTGTCGCCCGCGACCCCGACCACCGCCTTCGCGCTCGGCGAGAAGGTCGACGATCCGCTGGCGATGTACCTGTTCGACCTGTGCACGCTGCCGCTGAATCTGGCCGGCCACTGCGGCATGTCGGTGCCGTCGGGGTTGTCGCCCGACGACGGCCTGCCCGTCGGGCTGCAGATCATGGCGCCGGCGCTGGCCGATGACCGCCTGTACCGGGTGGGCGCCGCCTACGAGGCCGCCCGCGGCCCGCTGCCGTCCGCCATCTGACCTTTCGTCGCCGTGCGAGTGTCGGGCAGGGCAAGATGAGGGCATGCGGATCGGAGTTCTCACCGGGGGCGGTGACTGCCCGGGGCTGAATGCCGTCATTCGGGCGGTGGTGCGCACCTGCGACGCCCGGTACGGCTCGTCGGTGGTCGGCTTCCAGGACGGGTGGCGCGGGTTGCTGGAAAACCGGCGCATTCAACTGCAGAACGACGATCGCAATGACCGGCTGTTGGCCAAGGGCGGCACGATGCTGGGGACCGCCCGGGTGCATCCCGACAAGTTGCGGGCCGGGCTCGACCAGATCAAGCAGACGCTGGACGACAACGGCATCGACGTCCTCATCCCGATCGGCGGCGAGGGCACCCTGACCGCCGCCCACTGGCTGTCCGACGAGAACGTGCCCGTCGTCGGGGTGCCGAAGACCATCGACAACGACATCGATTGCACCGATGTCACTTTCGGCCACGACACCGCGCTGACGGTGGCCACCGAAGCCATCGACCGCCTGCACAGCACCGCCGAATCCCACCAGCGGGTGATGCTGGTGGAGGTGATGGGCAGGCACGCCGGCTGGATCGCGCTGAACGCCGGGCTGGCTTCCGGCGCGCACATGACGCTGATTCCCGAACAGCCCTTCGACGTCGAGGAGGTGTGCCGGCTGGTCAAACGCCGCTTCCAGCGCGGGGATGCGCACTTCATCTGCGTCGTCGCCGAGGGTGCCAAACCCGTCCCCGGCTCGATCTCGTTGCGCGAAGGCGGAATTGACGAGTTCGGCCACGAGAAGTTCACCGGCGTCGCGGCCCAGCTGGGCGCCGAAGTGGAGAAGCGGATCAATAAGGACGTCCGGGTGACCGTGTTGGGCCATGTTCAGCGCGGCGGGACGCCCACGGCCTACGACCGGGTATTGGCCACCAGGTTCGGCGTCAACGCCGCCGACGCCGCGCACGCGGGCGAATACGGCCAGATGGTGTCGCTTCGGGGGCAGGACATCGGCCGGGTGGCGCTGGCCGACGCGGTCCGCCAGCTCAAACTGGTGCCGGAAAGTCGCTACGACGACGCCGCCGCCTTCTTCGGGTGATCCCGGCCGGTTCGGCGAACGTTGGGTGGCTTCGAGCTGACGCCGGCCTGAATTTGCCCGGCGATGGACCAGCTTAGGACCCGTCGGCGCAAATTGGTGGTTTCCGGACTGGTCCTCAGGGGTTATACCGGGGATGTGAGCAACCGCGGTTCGGTTCGCGGAGTCGTTCAGCATCCCGCGGCGTCGGCGGGGCCCCCGGCCCCGCCGCTCAATCCGCCGCAACCACCTCGGCGCGTCGACGGCGATCCGGCGGCGGCCACGGTGCCGCAGGCCCATCGCTCCGATCCGTCCATCCGCCGTCCGCCGTTCCAGGCGCCCCCGCCCGCGCGCGTCCCCGCGCCGCCGCGGCCGGCGCGACTTCCGGGCGGGACGGCGCTGGACGGACTCGACCAGCGGGGACACGAGGGCTCCGCGCGGTTCAACTGGCGCAAGGTGGTCCATCGCCTGACCGGCGTTGATCTGGGCCCCGGCAAGGACTCGCAGTACAAAGAGGACCTGCGGAACCGCATTCGCGCGGTCGTGGGCGGCGCATTTCCCATCGCCGTCCTCAACCTCAAAGGCGGCGTCGGCAAGACCTCGGTGGTGGAGGCGCTGGGGTCCACGTTCGCCGATGTGCGCCACGACCGGATCATCGCCGTCGACATCGACGCCGGGGATTTGGTGGAGCGGCATGGCCGTCCTAACTCCCTGAACATGGCCGACCTGCTCGCCGACGGGGCGATCACGAATTATGCGGATGTCCGGGCGCACACCTACATGAACAATTTCGGCCTGGAAGTGCTCGGATTGCCCGACTATGCGCACACCGACTGGCGGCTCGAGCGTCACCATGTGGTGAAAGCGTTTTCGCTGCTGCGAAATCACTATTCGGTGGTGCTGGTGGACTGCGCCAAGGCCCTCAATTCCGGTGTGATGGACGCGGTCCTGCCCGAGGCGCGGGCGCTGGTCGTGGTGACCAGCACTTCGATCGATGCGATACGCAAGACGGCGACCACGCTGGATTGGTTGGGCAACAACGGATATCAAGCGCTGGTGCGGTCGACGATACTGGCGATCAACCACGTCGAGCCGGCCAAGGTAGAGCTGCTGGCCGCCAAGGAACTCGAGCGATTGTCCGCACGCGTCGCCGCGACGGTGGTGCTGCCGTTCGATCGCCACATACACGAGGGCAAACAGATCGAGCTGGATCGGCTGAGCAAGGAAAGCCGGCGCAGTTACCTGGAGATGGCGGCCGTGCTGGCCGACATGTTCCCCGGCAGGGGTGAGGAGCGCAATCGGTTCCCGGTGCCGCGCTCGCCGCACTGGCCCTGAGTTCGCCCGGTCCCCCGCAAGCGGGAGGTGCCCCCACCGCCGCGCTCGCGGTCTTCGCCCGGCTCCGCCGCGCTCGCGGTCACCACTACGCCTGATGGTGGTGACCCGCTTCGCCCGGCTCCGCCGCGCTCGCGGTCACCACTACGATCGACGGCATGAGTGTTGCTGCCAGCGCCGATCTCATGGACTACGACGACGTCATCGCGCGCTTCGACCCGGTACTCGGCCTCGAGGTGCACGTCGAGCTGTCGACCGTCACCAAGATGTTCTGCGGCTGCTCCACCGCTTTCGGCGCCGAACCCAACACCCAGGTATGTCCTGTATGCCTCGGCCTGCCCGGATCGCTGCCGGTACTCAACCGCACGGCGGTGGAATCGGCCATCCGGATCGGGCTGGCGCTGAACTGCGAGATCGTGCCCTGGTGCCGCTTCGCGCGGAAGAACTACTTCTACCCGGACATGCCGAAGAACTACCAGATCTCCCAGTACGACGAGCCGATCGCCATCAACGGCTACCTCGAAGCGCCGTTGGACGACGGCACCACCTGGCGGGTCGAGATCGAGCGCGCGCACATGGAGGAAGACACCGGCAAGCTGACCCACCTGGGCAGTGAGACCGGCCGGATCCACGGCGCCACCACGTCGCTGCTCGACTACAACCGTGCCGGGGTGCCGCTGATCGAGATCGTGACCAAGCCCATCGTCGGTACCGGTGCCCGGGCGCCGCAGATCGCCCGTGCCTATGTCACGGCGTTGCGAGACCTGTTGCGGGCCTTGGGCGTATCCGATGTTCGGATGGACCAGGGTTCGATGCGTTGCGATTCCAACGTGTCGCTGATGCCGACCGGAACGACCGAGTTCGGGACGCGCACCGAGACCAAGAACGTCAACTCGCTGAAAAGCGTTGAGGTGGCGGTGCGTTACGAGATGCAACGGCAGGCCGCCGTCCTCGCATCCGGCGGCCGGATCATCCAGGAGACGAGGCACTTTCACGAGGCGGGGTACACCAGCCCGGGCCGCGCCAAGGAGACGGCCCAGGACTACCGCTACTTCCCCGAGCCCGACCTGGAACCGGTCGCGCCCAGCCGCGAGTTGGTCGAGCGGCTACGCCAGACGATCCCGGAGCTCCCGTGGCTGAGCCGCAAGAGGATTCAGCAGGAGTGGGGCGTTTCCGACGAGGTGATGCGCGATCTGGTCAACGCCGGCGCCGTGGAACTGGTCATCGAGACCGTCAAGCACGGCGCGGCCAGCGAGCAGGCGCGCGCCTGGTGGGGAAACTTCCTGGTGCAGAAGGCCAACGAAGCGAACATCGGCCTCGACGAACTGGCGATCACCCCAGCCCAGGTCGCCGCGGTGATCGCACTCGTCGACGAGGGCAAGCTGTCCAACAAGCTGGCCCGCCAGGTCGTGGAGGGGGTGTTGGCCGGCGAGGGCGAACCCGAGCAGGTGATGACATCCCGCGGCCTCGAGCTGGTGCGTGACGATTCGGTGACCCAGGCCGCGGTCGACGAGGCGCTGGCAGCCAATCCCGATGTGGCGGAAAAGATCCGCGGCGGCAAGATGGCGGCGGCGGGGGCGATCGTCGGCGCGGTGATGAAAGCCACGCGGGGGCAGGCCGACGCGGCCCGGGTGCGCGAACTGGTGCTGGCCGCCTGCGGGCAGAGCTGACGAGAGCTCTCGCAGCGTCCGCTAGGTCTTGTCGTCGTTGTTGCGGGGGAATCCGCCGCCCTGCGGGAACAACGGGAACACCACGTCGTCGAGCTTCTCGGCATCCCCGGCGGTCTTGTTGACCGTTGCGCCCCAGACGTTTCCGTCCGGTGACATCCGCAGCGCCCACGCGTGGGCATGGGTGTCCTTGCGCACCACGTCGGGTTCGCCGGTGACCGCACCCGTCGCCGGCGCCAGCCGCACCGCCACCGTCAGTTTGGTGTTGATCAGGTTGACCAGCACGGTCCCGTCCATCGCCGCGCAGCCGGCCACGCCGGGTTTGTCCGGCCACGTCCACACCGTGGAGACCTCGGAAGCCTTGGTGATTCGCTGCAACCGATCCGCCGTCGGCGTGCGGTCGGCCACGTACAACGAGCCGTCCACCGGATCGACGCACAAGCCGCCACCGGAGCCGACGCCCGACAGCGCCGTCGTGGGCGGCGCCTGACCGATGGTGGTCGGCTGCTCGATGCGAAGGACCTTGCCCGCCAGCGATTTCGGGTCAGATGCGGCGGCCGGATTACCGGCGTCACCCGTCAGCACCACCAACGTGGTGGGGCTGGTAAAGATCAGCGCGCCGGTATTGCCGGTCGCCCCCTTGGGGATCCCGGTGAGGATGTCCTTGGGGATGTCGCCATCGGCCACCCGGATCACCCGATTGTCCGTGGGCGTGCTGATGTAGGCGTACATCAGCCGGTCTTGCGCATAGGTCGGGGACAGCACGATGTCCATCAAGCCGCCGTCGCCGGACGGGTCGACCGGGATGACCATCTTCACCTTCGGCTCGGCGCTGACCGAGATCTCCTTGACGGCGCCGGTGGTGCGCTCGGCGACCAGCGCGGTTTTGCTGTCGGGCCCCATGATCAGTCCGCTGGTGCTCTCCAGGCAGCCCTGCATCACGCCGGGAGCCGGGCAAGCCTTGGGGAACGGCGTCGGCGGCAGCGGCGGCGGTGGGGGAGGCGTCGAGCTGGGTTGCGGCTTGAGTTCCGGGTTGGTGGTGAAAGGCTGCGACTGGGCGTCGTTGAACCGCGCGCAGCCGCTCGCGACCAGCACCACCGCGCAAAGCGCGGCAAACCCGCACCGAACCGAGTGCCGTAGTCGCATGACCGACAGGCTACGGATAGTGCGCCCGCCGCCGCCACATGCCTGGGGCTGCCCGCCCGGCGCCACACGATCCGACCACTTTTGGCGCCGGCCAACGGCCGCCCCAGGGGGCCGAAATGTGGGGTTTGGTGCCCGCTGGAGCCGCGAGCGGGCTAATTTCGGCCCAATCCGCGCCACTTTGGCGGGCAAACCATCGATTGCCTGGCGAAAGCGCCGCTCAAATCCCCAATTCAGCGCCAAATGCCCTTACCCTGTCACGCGTGACCAGTCAACCGAATGACGGACATTGGCAGCGGCCCGGCGAATCCCCGGAGCCAACCCCGGGACGCCCCGCGACGGCGCGTGTGGTTGACCCCGAAGATGATCTGACGCCCGTCGGTTACCCCGGCGACTTCAACCCCTCCACTGGAACCACCACCGTCATCCCCTACATGGGCGACCACGCCGGCGTGGGCCCCAGGGCGACGAGTTACAACTTGCTCGAACAGCAGGAACCCCTGCCCTACGTCCAGGGGCAATCCGCCCGGCACGCGGCCGCCGAACCGACCGAGATCGACGCGGACGAACACCACGACCGGCTGCACGACGTCGGTCGGCGCGGCACCCAGCATCTGGGTTTGCTGATACTGAGGGTCGGCCTCGGAGTCGTGTTGGCCGCCCACGGTCTGCAGAAGCTGTTCGGCTGGTGGGGCGGCTCCGGAGTCGGCGGGTTCAAGAACTCACTGTCCGACGTCGGCTACCAGCACGCCGACATCCTCGCCTACGTCAGCGCGGGCGGCGAGCTCGTCGCCGGTGTGCTGCTGGTGCTGGGGCTCTTCACCCCGCTGGCCGCGGCCGGTGCGCTGGCCTTTCTGATCAACGGCATGCTGGCCACCATCACGGCGCGCCCGCATCCGCACACCTTCACGTACTTCCTGCCGGACGGGCACGAATACCAGATCACCCTGATCGTCTTGGCCGTCGCGGTCATCCTGTGCGGGCCCGGACGTTACGGCCTCGACGCGCGGCGGGGCTGGGCCCATCGCCCGTTCATCGGGTCGTTCGTCGCGCTGCTGGTGGGCATCGCCGCCGGCATCGCGGTGTGGGTACTGCTCAACGGGGTCAACCCGATCGCCTGACCCCTCACTGATAGGGGTTGGGCACGCGCCCGGAGCTGGCCTCGGTCAGCTGGGGCAGGGTCGCGAACGTCACGGCGGGCAACCGCAAATCCGCGCCGCTCTTGAGGTGCGCGCGTGCCCAGGAGCCCCGATGGAAGCGCAGCCCGTCGATGTCATCCCACTGCACCGTCTGGCTGCCCAGCAGCGTGCGGACCGTCACGCCCCGGTCGTCGGCGACGGTGCGTAGCCGGACGATCAGTGCCGACAGCAGCACGGGGATCACCAGCAGCGGCACGGACAGCGGCCACAGCATCACCGGTATCAGCAACCCCAGGGTCAAGAACCCGACGGCCAGGTGCGCGATGGGGGAGAGCTTGATCACCACGGGCGTGTGGGAAGACGAACCGGTAGCCACCCGACCATCATTTCACCCGGCACGGGACACCGGATCGCCGCGCGAGCGGACCGTAGCGGATTTGACGGCTGAGCTGTGCGAAGGCTACCGTCGGACGTTATGGATACCGCCGGACAGCCCGGGATGCTCGTAGTAATTAGTCGGCGCGTTGGTGCCTGACTAGCCTCTTCGGCATTTGAAGCTATCCAGACCAACGCGCAACCCTCGTGCAGCAGATGAGCTGTCGGGGGTTTTTTGTTGCCCCCAGCGAAACTCCCAGAGTGAATAAGGAACAAAGACAGTGAGCGCACCCACCAGGCAGCACGCCACACAGCCACAGCGTGCCGCCGACGTCGCCTCCGACGCGGCGGAAACCCCTGCCGCCGCCCCCACCAAAAAGCCGAAACGTGTTGGGCCCGAGAAACTTACCGGTGCCCAGTCGGTGATCCGGTCGCTGGAGGAGCTCGGCGTCGAGGTCATCTTCGGGATTCCCGGTGGTGCCGTATTGCCGGTTTACGACCCGCTGTTCGACTCGAAAAAGCTGCGCCACGTGCTGGTTCGCCACGAGCAGGGCGCCGGCCACGCCGCCAGCGGCTACGCGCACGCCACCGGCAAGGTCGGCGTCATGATGGCCACGTCGGGCCCCGGCGCCACCAATCTCGTCACGCCGCTGGCCGACGCCCAAATGGACTCGGTGCCCGTGGTCGCGATTACCGGCCAGGTCGGTCGCACCCTGATCGGCACCGATGCCTTCCAGGAAGCCGACATCTCGGGCATCACGATGCCGATCACCAAGCACAACTTCCTGGTCCGCTCGGGCGATGAGATCCCCCAGGTGATGGCCGAGGCCTTCCACATCGCCGCCTCGGGCCGTCCTGGCGCGGTGCTCGTCGACATCCCCAAAGACGTGCTGCAGGGGCAGTGCACGTTCAGCTGGCCGCCGCGCATGGACCTGCCCGGCTACAAGCCGAACACCAAGCCACACAACCGGCAGATCCGCGAGGCCGCCAAGCTGATCGCGGACGCCCGCAAGCCCGTGCTGTACGTCGGCGGTGGCGTCATCCGCGGCGAGGCGACCGAGCAGCTGCGCGAGCTGGCCGAGCTGACCGGCATCCCGGTGGTCACCACCCTGATGGCGCGCGGGGCGTTCCCCGACAGCCACCGACAGCACATGGGCATGCCCGGCATGCACGGCACGGTCGCCGCGGTGGCGGCGCTGCAGCGCAGCGACCTGCTGATCGCCCTGGGCACCCGCTTCGACGACCGGGTGACCGGCAAGCTCGACACCTTCGCGCCGGAGGCCAAGGTCATCCACGCCGACATCGACCCGGCCGAGATCGGCAAGAACCGCCATGCCGACGTGCCGATCGTCGGCGACGTCAAAGCGGTCATCACCGACCTGATCGCGATGCTGCGGCACTACGACATCCCCGGCAACGTCGACATGACGGAATGGTGGGCCTATCTGGACAGCGTTCAGTCCACCTACCCGCTGAGCTACGACCCGCAGAGCGACGGCAGCCTGGGCCCGGAATACGTCATCGAGAAGCTGGGTCAGATCGCCGGCCCGGACGCGGTGTATGTCGCCGGGGTGGGCCAGCACCAGATGTGGGCGGCGCAGTTCATCACGTACGAGAACCCGCGCACCTGGATCAACTCCGGTGGGCTGGGCACCATGGGGTTCGCCATTCCGGCGGCCATGGGGGCCAAGATGGCTCGCCCGGAGGCCGAGGTGTGGGCCATCGACGGCGACGGCTGCTTCCAGATGACCAACCAGGAGTTGGCGACCTGCGCCATCGAGGGCGTGCCGATCAAGGTGGCGCTGATCAACAACGGCAACCTGGGCATGGTGCGCCAGTGGCAGACGCTGTTCTACGAGGAGCGGTATTCGCAGACGGACCTGGCCACGCATTCGCATCGCATCCCGGACTTCGTCAAGCTGGCGGAGGCGTTGGGATGTGTCGGATTGCGTTGCGAGCGTGAGGAAGACGTCGAAGACGTGATCAATGCGGCTCGGGCGATCACCGACCGTCCCGTGGTGATCGACTTCATCGTCGGCGCGGACGCGCAGGTGTGGCCGATGGTGGCCGCCGGCACCAGCAACGACGAGATCCAGGCCGCCCGCGGCATTCGCCCGCTGTTCGACGACGAGAGCGAAGGGCACGCCTGATGCACACGCACACGCTGTCGGTGTTGGTGGAGGACAAACCCGGTGTGCTCGCCCGCGTGGCGGCGCTGTTCTCCCGGCGCGGTTTCAACATCGAGTCGCTGGCCGTCGGCGCCACCGAGCAGAAGGACATGTCGCGCATGACCATTGTGGTCAGCGCGGAGGAGACCCCGCTCGAGCAGATCACCAAGCAGCTGAACAAGCTGATCAACGTCATCAAGATCGTCGAGCTGGACGACGGGGCCGCGGTGTCACGGGAATTGGCGTTGATCAAGGTCCGCGCCGACGCGGGCAGCCGCAGTCAGGTGATCGAAGCGGTGAACCTGTTCCGCGCCAAGGTGATTGACGTATCGCCGGAGGCGCTGACCATCGAGGCGACCGGTGATCGCGGCAAGATCGAGGCGCTGCTGCGGGTGCTGGAACCGTTCGGCATCCGCGAGATAGTCCAATCGGGAGTGGTGTCGTTGTCCCGCGGTCCGCGCGGCATCGCCACGGCCAAGTAACACACAAGGAGATATTCAACAGTGGCACTAGAAATGTTCTACGACGACGACGCAGACCTGTCGATCATCCAGGGCCGCAAGGTCGGTGTGATCGGTTACGGCAGCCAGGGGCACGCGCACTCGCTGAGCCTGCGCGACTCCGGTGTGCAGGTGCGCGTCGGGCTCAAGGAGGGTTCGAAATCGCGGGCCAAGGTCGAGGAGCAGGGCCTGGACGTCGACACGCCCGCCGAGGTGGCCAAGTGGGCCGACGTCATCATGCTGTTGGCGCCTGACACGGCGCAGGCGGACATCTTCAAGAACGACATCGAGCCCAACCTCAAGCCCGGTGACGCGCTGTTCTTCGGGCACGGCCTCAACATCCACTTCGGTCTGATCAAGCCGCCCGCCGACGTCACCGTCGCGATGGTGGCCCCGAAGGGGCCCGGTCACCTGGTGCGCCGCCAGTTCGTCGACGGCAAGGGCGTCCCCTGCCTGATCGCGGTCGACCAGGACCCGACCGGCAACGGCGAGGCGCTGGCGCTGTCCTACGCCAAGGCCATCGGCGGCACGCGGGCCGGCGTCATCAAGACCACCTTCAAGGACGAGACCGAAACCGACCTGTTCGGTGAGCAGGCCGTGTTGTGCGGCGGCACAGAGGAATTGGTGAAGACCGGTTTCGACGTCATGGTGGAGGCCGGCTACCCGCCGGAGATGGCGTACTTCGAGGTGCTGCACGAGCTCAAGCTGATCGTCGACCTGATGTATGAGGGCGGCATCGCCCGGATGAACTATTCGGTGTCCGACACCGCCGAGTTCGGCGGGTATCTGTCGGGCCCACGGGTCATCGACGCCGGCACCAAGGAGCGGATGCGAGAGATCTTGCGCGACATCCAGGACGGCACCTTCACCAAGAAGCTGGTCGCCAACGTCGAGGGCGGCAACAAGCAACTCGAGCAGCTGCGCAAGGAGAACGCCGAGCACCCCATCGAGGTGACCGGCAAGAAGCTGCGCGACCTGATGAGCTGGGTCGACCGGCCCATCACCGAGACGGCGTAGCCTTTGGCGCCGAACGTGCACTCAGGGCGAGTTTTCGGCGGATTTCTCGCCGTCAGTGCACGTTCGGCGGTCAGGCACGGAGTGCCCGGATGAACGTCGATGCGGTCGCCTTCGGCCAGCAGTGGGTCGATGCGTGGAACGCCCACGACGTCGAGGCGGTCCTCGATCACTTTCACGACGACGTGGTGTTCACGTCGCCGGTGGCCGCCACGATTGTGCCGGAGAGCGCCGGAGTCGTTCGCGGGAAATCGGAATTGCGACGCTACTGGAACCTGGCGTTGCAGCGTATTCCTCACCTGCGGTTCAGCGTTGAGGCGGTCTATCAGGGTGTCGACACCATCGTCATCGCCTATCGCAACCAGGACGGTGGCCGCGTGAGCGAAGTCCTTCGATTCAGCGGCGACTTCGTAATCGAAGGCCACGGAACGTATTTAGCGCAAACGCCCGATCCCCGAGCCTGAAACTAGGCACACGTGCTCCGGCGTGTCGCGTGCGTAGTTTCAGTGTCGCGGCTCAAGAACTCAGGCGATCAGCCACCTCGACCACGCGCCGGGCCAGGTGATCCAGGGCCTTCTCCGTGGCCTCATCGAACTCGTTGATGTTGTCGTGGGTGGAGACCAGGCTCACCCCATACGGATTGCCGTCGACGAACTTCAGCGGGTCCGTGTATCCAGGCGGGACGATGATGCCGCCGAAATGCATCAGCGTGATGTAGAGCGACAGCAGCGTGGTCTCCTGACCGCCGTGCACGGTGTTGGAAGACGTGAAAGCCGCGTACACCTTGTCCGCGAGTTTGCCCTCGGCCCACAGCCCGCCCAGCGAGTCCAGGAAATTGCAATTGCGCAGCGGGAGAGCCGAAGCGGGTCGGCGAACCGAAGATCACCGCGTCGGCCCAGACGATGTCGGCACCCGTCGCCGCCGGAAGGTCCTTGGTCGCTTCGTAATTCGCGGTCCAGGCCGGGTTCTGGGCAAACGATCCCGGGTCACGGGTTTCGGCGACGTGCCGCACGCGGACTTCGGCGCCCGCGGACTCCGCCGCCGTGGCCACGCGTTGCGCCATCGCGGTGCCATGACCGGTGGCCGAGTAGTAGATGATCGCGAGCTTGGTCACGAGCGCATCCTAGGACCGCGATGACGCGCTCCCCAAGCGCGTGTCGGCGCAGGTGACGGCAGTGGTGAGCCCGTCGATGGCCGTCGAAGGCAGCCGTTAGGCTGGCCGGGTGAATCTGCCTGTTGTATTGATCGCCGACAAACTCGCCCAATCGACTGTCGCCGCCCTGGGAGACCAGGTCGAGGTGCGCTGGGTAGACGGGCCGGACCGGGAAAAGCTGCTGGCCGCGGTGGGCGAGGCCGACGCGCTGCTGGTGCGCTCGGCCACCACCGTCGACGCCGAGGTGCTGGCCGCCGCGCCCAAGCTGAAGATCGTCGCCCGCGCCGGGGTCGGGCTGGACAACGTCGACGTGCCCGCCGCGACTGAGCGCGGCGTGCTGGTGGTCAACGCCCCCACCTCCAACATCCACAGCGCCGCCGAGCACGCGTTGGCGCTGCTCTTGGCCGCTGCCCGGCAGATCCCGGCGGCCGACGCCTCGCTGCGCGAGCACGCCTGGAAGCGGTCATCGTTCAACGGCACCGAGATTTTCGGCAAGACGGTCGGGGTGGTGGGGCTGGGCCGGATCGGGCAGTTGGTCGCTCAACGGTTGACGGCCTTCGGCACCCACCTCGTCGCCTACGATCCGTACGTCTCGCCGGCCCGGGCCGCTCAGCTGGGCATCGAACTGCTGCCCCTCGACGACCTCCTCGGCCGCGCCGACTTCATCTCGGTGCACCTGCCGAAGACGCCCGAGACGGCGGGGCTGATCGGTAAGGAGGCGCTGGCGAAGACCAAGCCGGGCGTCATCATCGTCAACGCCGCCCGCGGCGGCCTGGTGGACGAGGCCGCGCTGGCCGAAGCGGTGAGCAGCGGACACGTCCGCGCGGCCGGTATCGACGTCTTCGCGAAGGAGCCGTGCACCGATAGCCCGCTGTTCGAGCTGCCGCAGGTGGTGGTCACGCCGCACCTGGGCGCGTCCACCTCCGAGGCCCAGGACCGGGCGGGCACCGACGTCGCCGCAAGCGTGAAGCTCGCGCTGGCCGGTGAATTCGTCCCCGACGCCGTCAACGTCGGCGGCGGCGCGGTCAACGAAGAGGTGGCGCCCTGGCTGGACCTGGTGCGCAAGCTCGGGGTGCTGGCCGCATCGCTGTCCGACGGGCCGCCGGTTTCGGTTTCGGTCCAGGTACGCGGCGAGCTGGCCTCCGAAGACGTTGAGGTGCTGAAGCTTTCGGCTCTGCGCGGTCTGTTCTCGGCGGTGGTCGAGGGGCCAGTCACGTTCGTCAACGCACCGGCGCTGGCCGAAGAGCGCGGCGTCACCGCCGAACTCGCCAAGGCCTCGGAGAGCCCGAACCACCGCAGCGTCGTCGACGTGCGCGCAGTAGCCCACGACGGCACCGCCGTCAACGTCGCCGGAACCTTGTCCGGGCCGCAGCTGGTGGAGAAGATCGTGCAGATCAACGGCCGCAACTTCGACCTGCGGGCCCGGGGCACCAACCTGGTGATCAACTACGTCGACCAGCCCGGGGCGCTGGGCAAGATCGGCACCCTGCTCGGCTCGGCGGGCGTGAACATCCAAGCCGCGCAACTCTCCGAGGATGCCGAGGGCCCGGGTGCGACGATCCTGCTGCGGCTGGACCGCGACGTGCCGAGCGAGGTGCGGTCGGCAATCGGCGCGGCGGTGGGCGCCAACAAGCTTGAGGTGGTTGATCTGTCGTGAAACTCGCGGTTATCGGCGGCGACGGTATCGGGCCGGAAGTGACAGGCGAGGCGCTCAAAGTCCTTGACGCGGTGTTGCCCGGTGTCGAGAAGACCGATTACAACCTGGGCGCCCGGCGTTTTCACGCCAGCGGTGAGTTGCTGCCGGAATCGGTGCTCGCCGAGCTGCGCCAGCACGACGCCATCCTGCTCGGGGCGATCGGCGATCCGTCTGTGCCGAGCGGTGTGCTGGAGCGGGGTCTGTTGCTGCGCCTGCGTTTTGAGCTGGACCATCACGTCAACCTGCGGCCGGGACGGCTGTATCCCGGTGTGAGCAGCCCGCTCGCCGGAAATCCGCACATCGATTTCGTGGTGGTGCGCGAGGGAACCGAGGGTCCCTACACCGGCACCGGCGGCGCGATCCGCACCGGAACGCCGCATGAGGTGGCCACCGAGGTGAGCCTGAACACCGCCTTCGGCGTGCGCCGTGTGGTGGCCGACGCCTTCGAACGGGCCCAGCGCCGCCGCAAGCACCTGACGCTGGTGCACAAGACCAATGTGCTGACCTTCGCGGGGAAGCTGTGGTCGCGGATCGTGGCCGAGGTCGGGGAGGGCTACCCCGACGTCGAGGTCGCTTACCAACACGTCGACGCCGCCACCATCTTCATGGTCACCGACCCCGGTCGCTTCGACGTGATCGTCACCGACAACCTGTTCGGTGACATCATCACCGACTTGGCGGCGGCGGTGTGCGGCGGAATTGGCTTGGCCGCCAGCGGAAATATCGACGCCACCCGGACCAACCCGTCGATGTTCGAGCCGGTACACGGCAGCGCGCCGGACATCGCCGGTAAGGGCATCGCCGACCCGACCGCGGCGATCATGTCGGTGGCGTTGCTGCTCGCCCATCTCGGCGAGGACGATGCGGCTAGGCGGGTGGATCGGGCCGTCGAGGCCTACCTGTCGACGCGTGGGAGCGAACGGCTCGCCACCACCGAAGTCGGCGAACGGATTGCCGCCGGGCTGTAGTTTCCAACCCGGGCGGGAGCAACCGCGTCGGCACCAACGGCACGGCGGCCACCGGAAACAGTCCGCACAATATCCACGCGTTCGGGTATTTCGCAGCGGTGATCAACGCACCGAACAGCGGCGGCGCGGCCGCCGCCAACACCCGCTGGGTGGTGTTCTGAATGCCGAGGGCGCGTCCGCTCCAGAACGGCCCGGCGAATTCGGTGATGGCCGTGGCCTCCAAACCGTTGTCCAGCACGGCAATCACCGAAATGGCGACCATCAAGGGCGCCTGCCAACTCGAATTCAGGAAGTCGGCCCAGGCCAGAAGGAAGAGGATGACGGCGGCGGCGCCCGCGATGATGCGGACCGGTCGCATGCGCGAGCCGATGCGGTCGGACCAGCGGCCCACCATGACGCGGCCGATCGCACCCAGCAGCTGCGAAAGGGTCACCAGACTGCCGGCGGCCGCGACCGACCAGTGCAGATTCTTGATCAGCCATACCAGCATGAACGTGACGGTCACCGTCTGCGGGACCATCATCAGGCCCGCCACCGTGTGAATTCGCCACAGCACCAAGGACCCTCGGTACGGGCTGGCGAGTTCGGAATCGGTGGCCTTCTCCCGGGGCTTGCGCGGCGGGTCGATGATGCCGACCGCACTCGCTGCCGCCCCGAACGCGCACGCCAAGGCCGTGAATCTGAGCCCCGCGGCCGGCCCGTGTTCGGCCAGCTCGGGAATCACCAGCGCTCCCAAGGCGATTCCGAGGGGCTGCGCGGTTTGGCGAAAGCCCATGGCCAGGCCGCGTTGGTGCGGCGGGAACCACGCCGACACCAGCCGCCCGCCGGCGGTATTGCAACTGGCCGCCGCCATGCCCCCGAGGAACAGATAGACGGCGATCAACACCATCGAATGCGCCGACGCCGCGGCGTAGGCGGCCACCGCGGTGAGCGCCGAACCCGCGGCCATCACTAGCCGCTCGCCCACGCGGTCGAGCACGTAGCCCCACAGCACCAGTGTCACCACCATGCCCCAGCTCGGCATGGAGGACAGCAGACCGGCTTCATCGAGCGGGATTCCGCGCGCCGTCTGGAGCGAGGGAATCAAAAACGCGACGCCGTTGATGAAGAGGAAGGAACTCGCCGTGGCCACCAGCGATACGACCATGATGGACCAGCGCCCGCGCGCGCCCAGCTCCCGCGTCGTGGCCGTCCCCGTTTGCATCCTTAATGCTTGCACATGCACCGAAAACCGCTGGTAATACTGGTGCGGGAGGTGCCCCCAACAGCTCGCTCGCGACCGTCACTAGGCTCAACGAAATGCGCCTTGGTCGAATCGCCAGCCCGGACGGTGTCGCCTTCGTCAGCATCGAGGGCGAACTCGCCGATCCCGCCGCCATGATCGCCCGCGAAATCGCCGAGCATCCCTTTGGCACGCCGAACTTCACCGGCCGATCATGGCCGCTGGCCGATGTGCGACTGCTGGCTCCGATATTGGCCAGCAAGGTGGTCTGCATCGGCAAGAACTACGCCGATCACATCGCCGAGATGACCGAGCTCACCGGCCCCGCGGCACCGGATCCCATCATCTTCCTCAAGCCCAATACGGCCATCGTCGGCCCGAACGTGCCGATCCGGTTGCCCGCCAACGCATCACCCGTGCACTTCGAGGGCGAGCTGGCCGCGGTCATCGGCCGGCCCTGCAAGGACGTCTCCGCCGCCGAGGCCGCCGACAGCATCCTGGGCTACACCATCGGAAACGATGTGTCGGCCCGCGACCAACAGAAAGCCGACGGCCAATGGACCCGGGCCAAGGGGCACGACACCTTCTGCCCGGTGGGTCCGTGGATCGTCACCGATGCCGATCCGGCTGATCTCGAAATCCGAACCGAGGTCAACGGCGAGGTGAAGCAACACAGCCGTACCTCGCTGATGATCCACGACGTCGGCGCCATCATCGAATGGATCTCGGCCGTGATGACCCTGCTGCCCGGCGACCTCATTCTCACCGGAACGCCGGCCGGGGTCGGTCCGATCGAGGACGGCGACACCGTCTCCATCACCATCGAGGGCATCGGTACCCTCACCAATCCCGTGGTCCGTAAGGGAAAGTCGTGACCCCCGAAACGAAAGTCCGCGTCAGGTTCTGTCCGTCGCCCACCGGCACCCCGCACGTCGGAATGGTCCGCACCGCGCTGTTCAACTGGGCCTACGCGCGGCACACGGGCGGCACCTTCGTCTTCCGCATCGAGGACACCGACGCCGAACGCGACAGCGAGGAAAGCTATCTGGCGCTGCTCGACGCGCTGCGCTGGCTGGGCCTCGACTGGGACGAGGGGCCCGAGGTCGGCGGGCCCTACGGTCCATACCGGCAGTCGCAGCGCAAAGAGATCTACCGCGACGTGGTGGCCAAGCTGCTGGAGGCGGGCGAGGCCTACTACGCCTTCTCGACACCGGAAGAAGTCGAGGCGCGCCACATCGCGGCGGGCCGCAACCCCAAATTGGGATACGACAATTTCGACCGGCAGCTCACCGATGCCCAGCGCGCCGCGTTCCTGGCGGAGGGCCGCAAGCCCGTGGTGCGGCTGCGGATGCCCGATGAGGACCTCGGCTGGCACGATCTCGTGCGCGGACCCACCAATTTCGCCGCGGGCAGCGTGCCGGACTTCGCGTTGACCCGCGCCAACGGAGATCCGTTGTACACCTTGGTCAACCCGTGCGACGACGCGCTGATGAAAATCACCCACGTGCTGCGGGGCGAGGACCTGCTGCCCTCGACGCCGCGGCAGCTCGCGCTGTACCAGTCGCTCATCCGAGTCGGCGTCGCCGAGCGCATCCCGGAGTTCGCGCACCTGCCAACGGTATTGGGGGAGGGGACCAAGAAACTCTCCAAGCGCGACCCGCAGTCGAATCTGTTCGCCCACCGCGACCGGGGTTTCATCCCCGAGGGGCTGCTGAATTATCTCGCGTTGCTCGGCTGGGCGATCGCCGACGACCATGACCTGTTCAGTCTCGACGAAATGGTCGCCGCGTTCGACGTCGTCGACGTCAATTCCAACCCGGCCCGTTTCGATCAGAAGAAGGCCGACGCGCTCAACGGCGAGCACATCCGCATGCTCAAGCCAGCGGATTTCGCGGGCCGGCTGCGCGACTACTTCGACGTCCACGGACATCGCATCGGATTGGACGACGAGGCGTTCGCCACCGCCGCCGACCTGGTGCAGACACGCATCGTCGTGCTCGCCGACGCGTGGGAGCTGTTGAAGTTCCTCAACGACGACGAATACGCCATCGACCCGAAGGCCGCCGCCAAGGAGCTCGGTCCGGACGCGGCCGCGGTGCTGGACGCCGCACTGGCGGCGCTGGACGGCATGACGGACTGGACCACGGCGCAGATCGAGGCCGCCCTCAAGGGCGCGCTCATCGAAAGCCTGGGCCTCAAACCGCGCAAGGCGTTCGGCCCGATCAGGGTGGCCGCCACGGGAACGACGGTGAGCCCGCCGTTGTTCGAATCGCTGGAGCTGCTCGGCCGTGACCGCAGCTTGCAGCGCCTACGCGCCGCACGCGAAACGGTCGCCGGATAGGCGAAGACCTCGCATGCGAATTGTGCCGGGAGTCTTTGGTAGTCTGCACTGCGGTTCACAAAGGCCGACAACTGTTGGCGGCAGCGGTCTTCCGAGCAGCTCGATAAGGCTCCGAATGACCGCTGACCAGCGGTTTTAGGCAGCCAATGGGGTATGGTGTAATTGGCAACACAGCTGATTCTGGTTCAGCCATTCTAGGTTCGAGTCCTGGTACCCCAGCAAAAATCTCGCCACCTCAAGCGATTAGGTGGGCCTCTGCGTGTGAGCTATGCTGACTCTCCGGATCGTGTCCGGCCCCGTCGTCTAGCGGCCTAGGACGCCGCCCTCTCACGGCGGTAGCGTGGGTTCGAATCCCATCGGGGCTACAAAAAATTATTGGCCGGTGCCCAGCACGGCCGGTGCCGTGGATCCACCCACCGGCATGGCCGGCAGGCCGAGTTTGCGGTGATCCCACGAGCGGGCGCGTTGGGCGACGATGCGCACGCAGACGCGCTTGTTCATCATCTGCTCGACGAACGGCTTCATCTCGTCGGTGTAGGGCCCGGTGTACCGCTCGAACACGCTGACCCCGACCCGGTGTGAGACGTCGGGGTCGTCGACGATCTCGGCGACGCCCTCGAAGGAAACTCCACGCAGGGTGTCGTAGGTGTCGCCGTCCTCGATCAGGAAGCTCACCCGGGGATCGCGTTTGAGGTTGACGGCCTTCTGCGACTTGGCCTTGGTCTCCAGCCAGATTTCGCCGTCCACGACGGCGTACCACATTGCGGTCAGGTGCGGCTGGCCGTCGGGGCCGATGGTAGCCAGCGTCCCGGTGCGGCTCTTGACGACGAAGTCGGCGATTTCGTCCTCGGACATGACGATGCTCGCGCGCTGATTGGTTCCCATGGCGGCCAGTCTGTCAGGCCGCGAGCGGTCGAGTGTGCGCTGGTGGCAGAGGAAGCGCCCCGCCACGTTCAGAGCCGGCGGGTGAGCGCTTCGGCCGCGGACAGCAGATCGGCAGCCCAGCGCGCACCGGGGCGCCGGCCGATGCGGTCGACCGGTCCCGACACCGAGATGGCGGCGATGACGGCACCGCGGCCGTCGCGCACGGGAACCGACACGCTCGCCACCCCGGGCTCGCGCTCGGCCACGCTTTGCGCCCAGCCGCGCCGCCGCACTTCGGCCAGGGTGCGCTCGGTGAATTTCGCCGCCGGTAGCACCGCTTTTTGCGTCGCCGCGTCGCTGTGGGCCAGCAGCACCTTGGCGCCCGAGCCCGCCGTCATCGGCAATCGCGCCCCGACGGGGACCGTATCGCGAAGGCCGGCAGCGGGTTCCAGGGCGGCCACGCAGACTCGTTCGGTGCCCTCGCGGCGGTACAGCTGCACGCTTTCGCCGGTGGCCTCGCGCAACAAGGGAAGCACCCCGGCGCTGGCGGCCAGCAGCGGATCGTTGACATGGGCGGCGAGCTCGGTGAGGGCCGGACCGAGTCCCCAGCGTCCTTCGTCGTCGCGGGCCAGCAGGCGATGGATCTCCAGCGCCGCTGCCAGCCGATACGCGGTGGCCCTGGGCAGTCCGGTTCTTTCGCACAGTTCGGCCAATCCGCACGGGGATTGGCCGATGGTGTGCAGGACGTCCACGGCTTTGTCGAGGACGCCGATGCCGCTATGCTGTCTCACAAAGAGATACTAGCGTCTCGCATTCTGAGATCACAGCCCATGGTCGATCCGCGAGCCGCAGATGAGGGAATCGAGGCGAATTTTCAGATGGGATCCGGCAAGCCGCGCACCCTGGCCGAAAAGGTCTGGGAAGACCACGTTGTGGATAAAGGGAGCGATGACGCGCCCGACCTGATCTACATCGATCTGCATCTGGTGCACGAGGTCACCAGCCCGCAGGCCTTCGACGGGCTGCGGCTGGCCGGCCGGCCGGTGCGTCGGCCCGATCTGACGCTGGCCACCGAGGATCACAACGTGCCCACCGTCGACATCGACAAGCCGATCGCCGACCCGGTGTCGCGCATCCAGGTCGAGACGTTGCGCCGCAACTGCGCCGAATTCGGCATTCGCCTTTATCCGATGGGCGATATCGAGCAGGGCATCGTGCATGTCGTCGGGCCGCAATTGGGGCTGACCCAACCGGGAATGACCGTTGTCTGTGGTGATAGTCACACGTCGACGCACGGCGCATTCGGCGCACTGGCAATGGGCATCGGCACATCGGAGGTCGAGCACGTGCTCGCCACCCAGACTTTGCCGCTGCGGCCATTCAAAACGATGGCGGTCAATGTCGACGGCGAATTGCCCGCCGGTGTGACGGCCAAGGACATCATTCTTGCCTTGATCGCCAAGATCGGCACCGGCGGCGGGCAGGGGCACGTCATCGAATACCGCGGCAGCGCCATCGAATCGCTGTCGATGGAAGGCCGGATGACGATCTGCAACATGAGCATCGAGGCCGGTGCCCGAGCGGGCATGGTGGCCCCGGACGCCACCACCTTCGAATTCCTGCGCGACAAGCCGCACGCGCCGCAGGGGCCGCAATGGGACGCGGCGATGCGCTATTGGCAGGAGCTGCACACCGACCCCGGTGCCGTCTTCGACACCGAGGTGCACCTCGACGCAACATCGTTGAGCCCGTTCGTGACGTGGGGAACCAACCCTGGGCAGGGCGTGCCGCTGGCCGCGGCCGTTCCCGACCCGGAGCTGATGACCGGCGACGCCGAGCGGCAGGCCGCCGAGAAAGCCTTGGCTTACATGAACCTTCGGCCGGGCACTCCGATGCGCGATATCGCGGTCGACACCGTGTTCGTGGGCTCTTGTACCAACGGTCGTATCGAAGACCTGCGGGTGGTCGCCGACGTGCTGCGCGGTCGCAAGCTGGCGCCCGGGGTGCGGATGCTCGTGGTGCCCGGGTCCATGCGGGTGCGCGCGCAGGCCGAAGCCGAAGGGCTGGGCGAGGTTTTCACCGCAGCGGGCGCCGAATGGCGACAGGCGGGCTGCTCGATGTGCCTGGGAATGAACCCGGACCAGCTGGCGCCGGGGGAGCGGTGCGCGGCGACGTCCAACCGCAACTTCGAAGGGCGCCAGGGGAAAGGCGGCCGCACGCATCTGGTGTCGCCGGCCGTGGCCGCCGCGACGGCGGTTCGCGGCACATTGTCTGCCCCGGCCGATTTGACCTGACCCAATCGAGAAGAAGAGATGAGCATGGAAGCATTTCACTCCCACACCGGTATCGGTGTGCCGTTGCGGCGGTCCAATGTCGACACCGATCAGATCATTCCTGCGGTGTATTTGAAGCGGGTCACCCGAACCGGTTTCGAGGACGGGTTGTTCGCCAGCTGGCGCTCGGATCCCTCATTCATCCTCAACCTCAGCCCCTTTGACCGTGGGACCGTCCTGGTCGCCGGCCCGGATTTCGGGACGGGCTCGTCGCGCGAGCACGCGGTGTGGGCGCTCATGGACTACGGGTTCCGGGTGGTCATCTCGTCTCGATTCGGTGACATCTTCCGGGGCAACGCCGGCAAGGCGGGCCTCTTGGCGGCCGAAGTTTCTCAGGACGGCGTGGAACTCCTTTGGAAGCTCATCGAGCAGAGCCCGGGACTGGAAATCACTGCCAATCTTCAAGATCGAAATATCACCGCGGGAACGACGGTGTTGCCGTTCAAGATTGACGACCACACCGCCTGGCGACTGCTCGAAGGCCTCGACGATATAGCCCTTACGCTGCGGAAACTCGACAAAATCGAATCTTACGAGGCCACCTATCCGCGGTGGAAACCGCGCACTCTGCCCGCCTCCTGAACGGTCGAGAACGCCGGAATTTCTTCTCGCTCACCTAACTAAACCGGGCCGATTTCCAAGTCCCGCCACCGGTCAAGGGCGGCAACCGGATTGCGAAACCTCGGATTGTCCGACCCTGAAATTGCGCGTGGCTCTTGGAAATTTGCTGGGTGAGGGTTTACCGTGTGCACTAGTCGGTTCAAATCGAGGACCACTAGCGTCGGAGGGATTGGATGAATAAGGCAGAGCTCATAGATGTGCTCACTCAAAAATTGAACACCGACCGTCGGCAGGCAACCGCCGCCGTCGAGAACGTCGTCGACACCATTGTGCGTGCCGTGCACAAGGGCGACAGCGTCACCATTACCGGGTTCGGTGTTTTCGAGCAACGGCGCCGCGCGGCCCGGGTGGCCCGCAACCCGCGTACCGGCGAGACGGTGAAGGTGAAGCCGACCTCCGTCCCGGCGTTCCGTCCTGGTGCTCAATTCAAAGCGGTTGTCTCTGGCGCACAGCGTCTCCCGTCGGAAGGACCTGCAGTGAAGCGTGGTGTAGTGGCAAGCGGCGCGGCCAAGAAGACCGCCGCCAAGAAGGCTCCCGCCAAGAAGGCCGCGGCGAAGAAGGCTCCCGCCAAGAAGGCCGCGGCGAAGAAGGCTCCCGCCAAGAAGGCTCCGGCCAAGAAGGCCGCGACCAAGGCTCCGGCCAAGAAGACCGCGGCGAAGAAGGCTCCCGCCAAGAAGGCCACCGCGCGTCGCGGTCGCCGTTAAGGCAACAGCCGAGTTCTCAACGCGAATACCCTTCGGGCCGCAGCGGTGCGCCCGAAGGGTATTCGTGTGTCAGGCCCGCACGTTGGCGGCCAGCGCGCCGCCGATGTGGTCGGCCGCCACCAGTCGGCCACCCGATAGTGAGAGCACCCAGGTGCTGCCTTTGTGGTTGCGCGACTTGTCGGGACGTATCCCGTCCCGTTCGCACCACCAGGAGATCAAGTCCGGGATCACCTTGCCCTGAGTGCAAATGACCGGTGTGCCTTGCTGCTCGGCGATCTCGAGCATTCGGTGCCGGCCACGTTTGGGGCTCTTGCCGTAGGCCTCCTCGGTGAGGGTCGGCTCGTTGTGCACCGTCACGCCCAATTCCTCGGCCAGCGGTTCCACCGTCTGGTGGCAGCGCAGGCGGTCGGCCGCGTACACGTCGGTGGCGCCGAAGGCCAGCAGCTGCGGAACCAGCGCCTCGGCCTGCGCGCGTCCCCGTTTGTCCAGCGGTCGCTGGGTGTCGTCGCCCTTGAACCGTGATTTCCGTCCCGCCGTGCCATGCCGCACCACTACCACCGAACGCGTGTCGGCCGGGTGTTTCATGAAGTGGCGCAACATCTTTCGGTCATGTGAATAGCTGAGCTTCTTGAGTGCCTCGGGCATCGGCAGCCAGACCAGTTCGTCGACCTCGTTGCCGGGGATGAAGTCCCCGCCGGTGCTGCGCGCCGCCCAGTAGTAGACCTTCTTGACGCCCGCCTCGATCGGGTAACTCACCATGTCGAGCCGCCGGCCCAGGACCGCATGCTGCCCGGTCTCCTCGCACACTTCCCGCACCGCGGCGACGGGCGCCGTCTCGCCCGGGTCTACCTTGCCCTTCGGCAGCGACCAGTCGTCGTAGCGGGGGCGGTGGATCACCGCGAGCTCGAGGCCGGGGTTGGAGGAATCGGTCGGCCGCCACAAGACCGCGCCGGCGGCGTACACGATCCGGCTTCCCGGACGCCGAGCGGTGGATGAGCTCTTGGTCGGCAACTCAACTCCTGCAGGTCAATTCGGTCGGGACCGCGCACACGTTTGCGATGCGGCCGGAGAACAACCGTAAATCACCACGCAGGGGCTACGGACTGCGGTGTCGCTCCATCAACGACACTTGGTGATCGCGCACGGTGTGGCCGTCCTGCGGTGACGCGATCCACTGTCCGTCGGCCCCCAGCTCCCAGCACCGGGTGGACGGGTCCAGCGCGGACTCGAACAGGTCGTCCAGGTATGAGGTCAGCCGGGAATCTTTCACCTGAACCAGCGCCTCGACGCGCCGGTCGAGGTTGCGGTGCATCATGTCCGCGCTGCCGATCCAGAACTCGTTGATGCGATTGAAATGCATGATGCGGGAATGCTCCAGGAAGCGACCGAGAATCGAACGGACCGTGATGTTCTCCGAGAATCCTTCGGCGCCGGGGCGCAGCGCGCAGATGCCGCGCACCACCACCTCTACCCGCACGTCCGCCAGCGACGCGCGGTACAGCGCGTCGATGACCTGCTCGTCGACGAGCGCATTCATCTTGAGCCGGATCCGCCCGCCGCCGTGCTCGCGGTGGGCGGCGATCTCACGCTCGACGCGTTCGATGATGCCGGTGCGAATGCTGTGCGGGGCGACCAGAAGGTTGCGGTAGGAGACCTTGCGGGAGTAGCCGGTCAGCGAATTGAACAGGTCCGTCAGGTCGGCCCCGATCTCGGGAGACGCGGTCAGCAGGCCGACGTCCTCGTACAGTCGCGCCGTCTTTCCGTTGTAGTTGCCGGTTCCGATGTGGCAGTAGCGCCGGATCGTCGAACCCTCGCGGCGGACCACCAGGCAGGTCTTGCAGTGCGTCTTGAGTCCGACGTACCCGTAAACGACATGCACGCCCGCCTGTTCCAGCTCGCGCGCCCAGCGGATGTTGGCCTGCTCGTCGAAGCGCGCCTTGATCTCCACGAGCGCCACCACTTGCTTGCCGGCCTCGGCGGCGTTGATGAGCGCCCGAACGATGGGCGAATCGCCGGATGTGCGGTACAGCGTCTGCTTGATCGCCAGCACATTGGGGTCGACGGCGGCCTGCTCGATGAATCGCTGCACGCTGGTGGAGAACGACTCATATGGATGATGCAGCAGCACATCGCCTTCGCGCAGGGTGGCGAAGATGCTCCTGGGCGTCTCGCGGTCGACGAATGCGGGACTGGTTGCCGGAACGAACGCCGGGTCCTTGAGCGCCGGCCGGTCGAGGCTGTAGACCTGCCACAACGACGACAGATCGAGCAGGCCGGGCACCTCGATGACGTCGCCCGGGTTCACGTCGAGTTCGCGCAGCAGCAGTTCCAGCATGCTCTCGGTCATGTCGTTGGCGACCTCTAGTCGCACCGGCGACCCGAACCGCCTGCGCGCCAATTCCCGTTCCAGCGCTTGCAGCAGGTCCTCGTCGCGGTCCTCTTCGACCTCGTAGTCCGCGTTGCGGGTAATGCGGAAAGCGTGATGCTGGACGATCTCCATGCCGGGGAACAGCACCGGCAGGAAGGCCGCGATCAGCTCTTCCATTGGCAGGTAGCGAATTATGGTGGGGCCTTCGCTGTCCTCCGTATCGCGTGCGCCCAGCTCCACGAAGCGATTGACGTTGTTGGGCACCTTGACTCGCGCGAAATGTTGGCCGCCTTCCTCGGGCTGGCGCACCATGACCGCCAGGTTCAGGCTCAGCCCACTGACGAACGGGAAGGGGTGAGCGGGATCGACGGCGAGCGGCGTGAGAACGGGAAAGACTTGTTCGTGGAAATAGGTGGACAGTTCGTCGCGTTCACCCTGATCCAAATCGGCCCAGGTGACTATATGTATGCCTTCCCCGGCGAGCGCCGGTCGCACCGAATCGAGGAACACCCGCGCATGCCGGGTCGCGATCCGCTGCGTCTGTTCACCGATGAGGGCCAGTTGCTCGCGCGGCGTCAGGCCGTCGGCGGAGCGCACGGACAGCCCCATCTCGTCGCGACGCTTGAGGCCGGCGACCCGGACCATGTAGAACTCGTCGAGGTTGGAGGCGAAGATCGCCAGAAACTTGGCCCGCTCCAACAACGGCAACGAGTTGTCGGCGGCCAGCGACAGCACCCGGGCATTGAAGTCCAGCCAGCTCAGCTCCCGGTTGAGATAGCGGTCCTCCGGCAGGTCAGTGAGTGCGGCGTGCGTCGCGGCGGGCGGCGCTGCCACAGCCGAGTCGCCCTGATGCCACAAGTTCTCTTCGGGGCGCGCCTCAGCTTCGATTTCAGTCACCCTGCGATCATTGCTCATCACGCGCCGATGCTGCTAGCGCTCGACGGACATCCATTCGCCGTTGGGTCGTCGTTAACCGCGTGGACAGGTACGCCGCGTCGACGGATGAGTCACTGCTGGGCGAGGGCACGAGCGGTCGCCGCACCCACCCCCAGCCGGCGCGCGGTGGCGAGGTCGTCGGGAGTGTCGACGTCACAGCGCAGGCCCGGCCACGCACCGGTCAGCTCTATCGCACCCGAACGTCGGTGTCGCGCCGACGAATCGGAACCGAACTGCGGATCGAGCGGAGCGCCGAAGGCGAAGAGCGCGGCGGTTCCCGTCGCCAGCCGGTCGGCGACGAAGCTGCGCCGGTGATGACGCGCGGCGGCGATCGCCTCGGCCAGCTCCTGCGTTTGAAGCGCCGGCAAATCGCCTTGCAGCACAACGACATTCGGGAAAAAACCGCCCACCGCCCGTTCCGCGGTGGCGATGGCGTTGTTGAGGGGGTCGCCGTGCCCCTCGGGCGTCGGGTCGTTGAGCACCTCGGCGCCCAGCTCGGTCGCCGCGGCGGCCGCTGCCTCGTCGGGCGTGATGACGGTGATCGAGCCCAGTGAACCGACGCGGCCCGCGGCGGTCAGGGTGTCTATCAACATGGCCAGCACCACGCCCTCCCGGGTGCGTGCCGAGAACACCGGGGCCAGCCTCGTCTTGGCCGCGGCCAACCGCTTGACCGCGACGATCAGGGCAACGTCTCTACCCGCATCGTCGGCTCGTGTGCCGCTCATGAGATCTCATCCTGCCAGCGACCGCTGAAGGCGGACGCCCTAGCTCGCGTGACGGCCGCTGATCTAGGGTGTAGCGGCTGCAACACGGGAGACGACAGACGGGGATAGCGGATGACCGGTTCGAAGGGCGCCGTCGCGGTCATGGGTGCCGGGGCGTGGGGCACCGCGCTGGCCAAGGTGCTCGTCGAGGCCGGCGAACCCGACGCGGAGGTCATGCTGTGGGCCCGTCGGTCCGAGGTCGCCGACCGGATCAACGCCTCCCGCTCCAACCCCGACTATCTGCCCGGCGCGACACTGCCGGCGAACGTCCGCGCGACCACCGACGCCGCCGAGGCGCTGGGCTTTGCCTCGACGGTGCTGCTGGCGGTTCCCGCGCAGACGATGCGGGCCAACCTCGAGGCGTGGGCGCCGTTGATACCCGACGGCGCCACCCTGGTCAGCCTGGCCAAGGGCATCGAGCTGGGCACGCTGATGCGGATGAGTCAGGTCATCGTTTCGGTGACGGGTGTCGATCCCGCTCAGGTCGCGGTCGTCTCGGGGCCCAACCTGGCCAGCGAGATCGCCGAATGTCAGCCCGCCGCCACCGTCGTCGCGTGCAGCGACTCCGGGCGCGCGGTCGCCCTGCAGCGCATGCTGAACACCGGGTATTTCCGCCCGTACACCAACAGCGATGTCGTCGGCACCGAGGTCGGCGGGGCGTGCAAGAACGTCATCGCGCTCGCGTGCGGCATGGCGGCCGGGGTCGGACTCGGGGAGAACACCGCGGCGGCGATCATCACCCGCGGTCTGGCGGAGATCATGCGGCTGGGCATCGCGCTCGGCGCCAAGGGCACCACCCTGGCCGGGCTGGCCGGGGTGGGTGACCTGGTCGCGACGTGCACGTCGCCGTATTCGCGCAACCGGTCCTTCGGTGAACGCCTGGGTCGCGGCGGGACGATGGAATCGGCGATGCAGGCCAGGGAAGGGCATGTCGTGGAGGGCGTGACATCGAGCGAGTCGGTGCTGGCACTGGCGTCCAGTTACGACGTCGAGATGCCGCTCACCGACGCCGTGCACCGGGTCTGCCACAAGGGGCTGTTGGTGGACGAGGCGATGGCCCTGCTGCTGGGCCGCAGGACCAAGCCCGAGTGACTTGCCGCGCGGCGACCGAAACCCCAGCTAGCGGCCCGCCGCCCGGCCCGCGTGCCGCACAACCGGTAGCCTCTCCAGGTTGTGAGTGCCAGCGGAAGCCGCGTTCGCGTCGCCGTCGTCTTCGGCGGGCGCAGCAACGAGCACGCCATCTCGTGCGTGTCCGCGGGCAGCATCCTGCGCAATCTCGACCCCGAGCGGTTCGAGGTGGTCGCGATCGGCATCACCCCGCAAGGGTCGTGGGTGCTCACCGACGGCGACCCGGATGCGCTGGCCATCAGCGACCGGCAGTTGCCGGAGGTGACCGCGCAGTCGGGCACCGAACTGGCCCTGCCGGCGGATCCGCGGCGCAGCGGCCAACTGGTCTCCCTCTCGTCCGGGGCCGGCGAGGTCCTGGCGTCGGTCGACGTGGTGTTCCCGGTGCTGCACGGTCCGTACGGAGAAGACGGCACGATCCAGGGCCTGCTGGAGTTGGCCGGCGTGCCCTATGTCGGCGCCGGCGTGCTGGCCAGCGCGGCGGGCATGGACAAGGAGTTCACCAAGAAGCTGTTCGTCGCCGAAGGCCTGCCGGTCGGCCCGTACGCGGTGCTACGCCCGTCGCGGTCGACCCTGCGACCCGATGAGTGCGAGCGGCTGGGTCTGCCGGTGTTCGTCAAACCCGCCCGGGGTGGCTCCTCGATCGGCGTCACCCGGGTAGCGCGCTGGGAGGACCTCGCCGCCGCTGTCGCGGTGGCGCGTCGGCACGACCCGAAAGTGATCGTGGAGGCGGCGATCACCGGTCGCGAGCTGGAGTGCGGCGTGCTCGAAATGCCCGATGGCACAATAGAAGCCAGCACATTGGGCGAGATCCGGGTGGCCGGGGTGCGGGGACGTGAGGATTCGTTTTACGACTTCGCCACCAAATATCTGGATGACGCAGCGGAATTGGACGTGCCCGCCAAGGTTGACGACGATATCGCCGACACCATCCGGCATTTGGCGATCCGGGCCTTCAACGCCATCGACTGTCAGGGGTTGGCCCGGGTCGACTTCTTCCTCACCGATGACGGGCCGGTGCTCAACGAAATCAACACGATGCCCGGGTTCACCACGATTTCGATGTACCCGAGGATGTGGGCTGCCAGCGGCGTGGACTACCCGACCCTGCTGGCGACCATGGTCGAAACGGCGTTGGCCCGGGGCGTGGGCCTGCGCTAGTGGCGATCGCGAGCGCGGCGTAGCCGGGCGATGCGGGTCGCCACCATCGGACTAGTGGCGATCGCGAGCGCGGCGTAGCCGGGCGATGCGGGTCGCCACCATCGGACTAGCCCGCCGCCGGCCCCGGGTTGATGGGCACCGCCGCGATGGTGCGGTCGACCACCTCGGAGAGTTGCTGGATCGGCGTCGGGCCCGATCCCGACGGCAACGTGAGCGCCACATACACCGGCCGGTCCACGGTGTACCAGGTCGACCTGCCCGCGTCACCGGCGGATTGCTGTTCGGGGCGCACCGCGAACCACTGCACACGGTCGACGACCTGAATCGGCGATCCCACGACGAACTCGGCGGGACGGTCGAGTCCGCAGCGCAGCACGACCGGCTCGCCGTCCGGGCCGGCCCGCCACGCGGCGGCCCCATGGGGCGCCGGTTGGGCGAGGGGCGCGCGCTGATAGTCGCCGAGCCGCTGCGGCAGCGCCCCGGCCAATGCCCGGCAGGCGGGGCTGTCGGCCTGCGGCGCCGGTGCGGCGGGCACGGCGACCGGTTGCGGCGGCGCCTCACGATTCGCCGCGATCACCAGGATCACGCCGATCGCCACGACGGCCACCGCGACCGCCGCAATGATCGCCGCGGGCGGTGGCCCCGTGTCGACGGCGGGGCCGGTATCGGGGTCGGTCGTCACCGCCGCGCACCTCCTATCTCTGGCACAGCGGTGCAGGGTTCTACACTGGCGCGGGCCGCTCGCGCGGGCAGTAAATTAACTTACCGCAGGTCGGCGACCCGTCAGAGGCCCACGCAGGGGACGAGAGCGCCGGAGGAGGTGGCGTGCGCGACGACGCATCGGAGCCCACACTGCAGCAGCTCGGGGAGTTCGCCGTCATCGATCGTTTGGTGCGCGGCCGCCGGCAGCCGGCCGCGGTGGCCGTCGGGCCGGGCGACGACGCGGCGGTGGTACAAGCCAGGGACGGCCGCATCGCTGTGTCGACCGACATGCTCGTGCAGGATCGGCATTTTCGGCTGGACTGGTCGACCCCCCGCGACGTCGGCCGCAAGGCCATCGCCCAGAACGCCGCGGACATCGAGGCGATGGGAGCGCGGCCGACGGCCTTCGTGGTCGCGTTCGGCGCGCCCGGTGACACTCGGGCGGCCGACGTCGACGGACTGGTCGGCGGCATGTGGGACGAGGCGCAGCGTATCGGCGCGGGCATCGCCGGCGGCGATCTCGTCAGCTGCCCGCAATGGGTGATCTCCGTGACGGTGCTGGGTGACCTCGATGGCCGCGCGCCGGTGCTGCGGTCCGGGGCGAAAGCGGGCTCGGTGATCGCGGTCGCCGGTGAACTCGGCCGTTCGGCGGCTGGACTTTCGTTATTGGGCAAGGGGATCGAGGGATTCGATCCGCTGCGCCATCGACATCTGGTTCCCCAGCCGCCCTACGGGCAGGGCGTGGCGGCGGCCGCCGGAGGAGCGCAAGCGATGATCGATGTCTCCGACGGCCTGGTCGCCGACCTGCGGCACGTCGCCGAGGCGTCGGAGGTGGCGATGGACTTGTCCACGGCGGCACTGACCGCCGACCACGACTCGCTGACCGCTGCGGCCGCCGCCGCGGGCGCCGACCCATGGTCGTGGGTGCTCGGCGGCGGCGAAGACCACGCCCTGGTGGCCTGTTTCGCCGGCCCCGCGCCCGCCGGATGGCGGATCATCGGACGGGTTCTCGAGGGGAAGGCCGAAGTCCTTGTCGACGGGCAACAGTGGACCGGCTACGCCGGCTGGCAGTCATATGACCGTTAGGGTGGCGCGATGAGCCTTGATGCTTCGAAAGGACCGGTGACGACGGCGCGGCCCCTGAGCGAACTCGTCGAGCAGGGTTGGGCGACCGCGCTGCAACCGGTGGCCGATCAGGTCGCCGCGATGGGCCAATTCTTGCGGGCCGAGATCGCGGCCGGGCGCAGGTACTTACCGGCCGGGCCGAATGTGTTGCGCGCGTTCACCTTTCCCTTCGACAGCGTCCGGGTGTTGATCGTCGGGCAAGACCCGTACCCGACGCCGGGGCACGCGGTGGGCCTGAGTTTTTCGGTGGCCCCGGACGTGCGCCCGTTGCCACGCAGCCTGGCCAACATCTTCGACGAGTACGCCGCCGACCTCGGGCATCCGCAGCCCTCGTCCGGCGACCTGACGCCGTGGGCCGAGCGGGGGGTGATGCTGCTGAACAGGGTGCTCACCGTGCGCCCGAGCAACCCCGCCTCGCACCGGGGGAAGGGCTGGGAGGCGGTGACCGAATGCGCGATCCGTGCGCTGGCGGCGCGCTCGCAGCCGATGGTGGCGATCCTCTGGGGCCGCGACGCCTCGACGCTGAAACCGATTCTGGCCGAGGACAATTGTGTGGCGATCGAGTCGCCACACCCGTCGCCGCTGTCGGCATCTCGGGGATTCTTCGGGTCGCGTCCGTTCAGCCGCGCCAACGAACTGCTCACGGGCATGGGCGCCGATCCCATCGATTGGCGACTGCCTTGACCGAGATGAGGGCTTTGCGGGCGCACCACCGGGGCGGCCCGGAGCAGCTGGTGGTCGAGCCGGCGCCCGTGCCGGCCCCGGCCGCGGGCGAAGTCTTGCTGGCCGTCCACGCCGCCGCCATCACGTTCGATGAGCTGACGTGGGACGAGACCTGGACCCGAGACGGTGTCAGCCGCACGCCGGTGATCCCGTCGCACGAAGTCTCGGGCGTCGTCCGCGAGGCCGCCGCGGGCGTGACGGACTTCGCGCCCGGGGACGAGGTCTACGGCCTGGTCCCGTTCGACCGCGACGGCGCCGCAGCCGAATTCGTCTGCGTCCCCGCGGCCGACCTGGCCGCCAAGCCGTCGACGGTGTCGCACGTCGTCGCCGCCGCGCTGCCGCTGGCCGGCCTGACCGCCCTGCAGGCGTTGGTCGACCACGCGGGCGTGCGCCCGGGTGAGGCCGTGCTGGTGCACGGCGGCGCGGGTGGTGTGGGCGCCTTGACGGTTCAGCTCGCCGCGATGCTGGGCGCGCGCGTCACCGCGACCGTGCGCAGCGACGCCGGTGACCTCGTCCGTGGATTCGGTGCCGTCCGGGTGATCGACGTCCGCACCGAGACAGTCGAAGACGCCGTCTACGACGTCGTGATCGACACCGTCGGCGGTGAGACGCTGGACCGATCGTTTCCGGCGCTCCGCCCGGGTGGGCGGCTGGTCACCCTGTCGGCGCCGCCGCCGACGGGCGTAGCCGATGAATACGGCGTCAGGGCAATCTTTTTCATCGTCACGCCGAATCGGGATCAGCTGGTCGAGCTAGCGGCGCTGGTTGACCGGGGACAATTGCGGGTGGAGATCGCCGAGACGTTCCCGCTCGAGCAGGGCCGCGAGGCTTTCGAGAGCGGCGGCCGCCCGGGCCGGCGGCCCGGCAAGACGGTCATCGTCGTTCGGGACTAGGGCCTTCTCGGCGATCACGCTGGCGTGACGCTCGGCGACGACCGTCACGCTGGGGTGACCCTTGGAAGCGGAAGGCGCCGTCAGCTCGGCGCCTGACACCATGAAGCTATGTACGACCTCGAAGACACCATTCGACAGCGGCATTCGACGCGGCTCTTCCTGCCCGACCCGGTACCGCGCCACCTGGTGCAGGAATCGCTGGAGCTGGCGATGCGCGCGCCGTCGAATTCGAACGTGCAGCCATGGCACCTGGTGTTCGTATCCGGTGCGGCCCGGGACCGGTTGGTCGCCGCCATGCTGGAAAAGGCGCGCGCCGAACCGCCCCGCGTCCCGACACTGCCCGCCGCGTTCGCTCATTTCCGGAGTGACACCGGCGCACACGTTTACGGTTCGATGGGCATCGCCCGCCATGACAGCGAGGCCCGGCGCATCGCCGTCCTGCGCAACTGGGAGTTCTTCCGCGCACCGCTGGGCGGCATCGTGTGCATGCACCGCGACCTCGGTTACGCCGACAGCATGGGCGTCGGCATGTTCCTGCAGACGCTGCTGCTGGCGTTGACCGCACGCGGATTGGGCACCTGCGTGCAGGTGGCCATCGCCGGTTATCCCGACGTCGTGCGCGAGCAGCTCGATATCCCGCCGGAGATGAACATCCTGTGCGGCCTGTCGATCGGTTATTCCGATCCCGATTTTCCCGCCAACAACCTGCACATCGGGCGAGACCCCGTGGACCGGCACGCCGTGTTCCTCGACGAGTGACTTACGAGCTCTCGAAGTTGACGTCCTTGGTGACGGCTTTCCACTGTTCGATCGACGACGACAGCGCGGCGATCTTGTCGCGCATGGCCTTGAGTACGTCGCGGCCCAGCAGCAGCCGCAGCGGTGGCTCGTCGAGCGTGGTCACCATCAGCACCGCGTCGGCAACCTTTTTGGGGTCACCAGGGAGATGATCGGCGAACTGCTTGATCAAGTCCTTGCGGGCCGCCACGTCGACGTAATCGGCTATCGGGGTGCCCGACTCCTTCATCGACCGCGTCGCCCAGTCGGTGCGGAAGGCGCCCGGCTCGATGGCGGTCACCTTGATCCCGAGCGGCCGCACCTCGGTGGCCAGCGCCTCGGTGATCGCTTCGAGCGCGAATTTCGTCGACGAGTAATACGCGTTGGGCGGGTTGGCGACCAGACCGGTCATCGACGACATGTTGATGATGTGCCCGGATCCGCGGGTCCGCATGCCCGGCAGCACCGCCTTGATCATGTTGACCGCACCGAAGTAGTTGACCTCGAACAGCTTTCGAACCTCGGCGTCCTCGCCCTCCTCCACTGCGGACAGGTAGCCATGACCGGCGTTGTTGACCAGGACGTCGATGCCGCCGAACGCCGCATCGGCCGCCGACACCGCCGCCGCGATCTGGTCGGCGTCGGTCACGTCGAGCGCGACGGCCAGCGCCCGGTCGCCGAACTCGTCGACGAAGTCGCGTATCGAGTCGGTCCGCCGCGCGGTCACCACCGCGCTGTGGCCCGCTTCCAGTGCGGCGCGCGCGATTTCGCGCCCGAAGCCGGTGGAGCATCCGGTGATCAGCCAGCGCGACATCGCTAGATCGGCCCTTCCGGTAGTCGGCGCAGATACGCGGTTCGCCGAGCCGCGAGTTGGGCGGCCCGTTGCTGCGAGCCCACCCGCGGCAAGTGCGGCACCTCGGCGTCGAGCCGGTCCAGCTTGACCACCCGCCCGCGGGCGCCGAGGTCTTCGCGGGGACCCGCCTCACCGAATTCCGCCATGCGCAGGGTCAAGATCCCCTCGCGCAGGCCGTCGGAGTCGATCCAGTTGGCCGCCCCGGGATCGGCCGGCGCGATCACGTAGGTGTAGCTGCCGTCCTCGTTGGCGACCGATTGCGCCTTGTTGAGGCTGCCGGTGCGGTCGAGGATGTCCAGCGTGGTGCCCCAGATGTTGCTCAGCGGCACCGTGAAGTATTCGGCGCCACCGTCGTTGAGGTCCACCACGAACGCCTCGTCGGGTGCGAGATCGAAACGCCCCATGACGTAGACCTGGTTGCGCATCGCGCCGACCTTGTCGGCCGACCACGCCAGGTTGAAATGGTTGGCCGGCATTTTGTACACGCCGTGGCTGAGCTTGCCGGTGAAGTTGGCGAAGTAGTCCATCATCGCCGCGGTGGCCTCGGCCTGCTCGTCGAGCGTGCGTGCCGGTGTCGCGGGCGGCCCCCCGAGCCGTTGCACCTCAAGATGATTGGGGTCGTCGCGGCTCCAGTCCAGCAGCACGTCGCGGATGTAGAACTCGTGTGCCGCGGGTGTGGTCCGCACGTGGTTGGGCCGCCCGCCGGCGGGGTCGGCGTCCACGGTGATGGTGAAGCTTCCGTCGGAGTCGACCTGCATTGTCCGGCCGTTGAGCACGTCGACGGTGCCCATGTTCGCATCCCACAACGTGAAGTAGTTCTCGGTCATCCGGTGTTCGCCCACCCGGCCGTGGATTTCGTAGCGTTCGTCACCGGAGATCGGGATCACCCGGTACACGCTGTCCGGATTGTCGATGCCCCAACGTGACCCGGGGATGGGCCGGCCGTCGACGGGATGCGCCAGCCGGGTGATGCAGCTGACCTTCGGCCTCAGCTTGTCCTGATTGGACGACCACACCGCCGCCGAGAACATCACCTCGGCGAACGCGTCGTCGAACCGCTCCCGCATCGCGTCGGACGCCTTGGCGCGGCCCAGCCAGGTATCGGCCACCGTCCGATAGGCGGCCTTGACGGTCGGGTGCTCGATCAGGTCAAGGGCGGCCAGTTCCTGTTCGTGCTGGGATGTCGTCGCGACGGGGTCGTCATGCATGCGCTGTTCCTCCGATGTACTGCTCAAAACGCTTGGCACACAACGCGATCAGAACTTCAAATGCTGGCTGACGTCGCCGACCTGATCGATGAACATGGTGCGGCTGTCGAACCGCCAGGCGCCGTCCACCCGCGCAAACGTGTCCTTGTAGTGCCCGGTCACGATCACCTGCAGCGGCAGGTCGGGGGTGGCCTGCGTGACGCAGTAGTAGGAAGTGCTGCGGGCGGTCCCTTCGGCCTCGTCGATGTGCAGCTGCACGTTGGTCGTGTTGTGCTTGGTCTTCGGGGTGCCGTCGGAGTAGATGCGCGTGGCCATCTCATACATCTCGCGCACCCGGGCGGCCCCGGCGAACACCGTCTCCGGTGGACCGTCCTCCACGCCGCAGATGCGGCCGTGTTCGAACAGCCGGGCCACTCCGTCCAGGTCGCCGCGGTCGAGAAGCTCGGCGTAGGTGTAGATGAGGTTGGTGATTTCGGTTGCGCTGTCACTCATGTGGAACCACCTTTGGACCCATCTCCTCCGCTTCCGCGAACAATGGTGGCAGAACCGGTCCAATTTACATAGAACCGACCATTACTCTTGATCGCCGTGACGTTACCTTGGACGCCGAGCCGACTCGGCAATCTGACCGGCAAGCGAATCGTCGTGACCGGAGCGACCAACGGGGTCGGGCTGGGCACCGCACGTGCCCTGGCCAAAGCCGGCGCGCACGTGATCCTGGCGGTGCGCAACATCGAACTGGGCGAGCAACGCGCTGCCGAGATGGGTGGCTCGACGTCGGTGGCCAGGGTCGACCTCGCCGACCTGTCGTCGGTGCGCGCCTTCGCGAAGTCGGTCGACGACGACATCGACATCCTGGTCAACAACGCCGGCGCGCTGACCGAGCGCCGCACCGACACGGTCGACGGATTCGAGATGACGCTGGGCACCAACCTGCTCGGGCCGTTCGCCCTGACCAACCTGCTGCTGCCCAAGGTGCGCACGCAGATCATCAACGTCGGCTCCGACGCACACCGGTCGGCGACGCTGCGTATGGACGACCTGCACCTGCGCCGGCACAAGTGGACCCGGCTGGGCGCCTACGCGCAGTCCAAGCTCGCGGTCATGCTGTGGGGCTTGGAGCTGGACCGCCGGTTGCGCGCCGCCGGGTCGCCGATCGTCACCCAGCTCACCCACCCGGGCTGGGTGGCCTCGAACCTGTCGCAGCTCGGCGACTCGCCGGTGCTGGCGGCGGCCCACAAAGTGGTCAAGGTGGTGGCCGACCGGCTGGCCAACGACATCGACGAGGGGGCGGCACCCACGCTGTACTGCATCAGCGAACCGGTGCCCCCGGGCAGCTACGTCGGGGTCAGCGGCAGGTTCGGCCTGCGCGGCGGGCCGGTGCTGATCGGACGGTCACCGGTCGCCTGCGACTATGACACGGCCGCTCGCCTGGTGGCCTTCGCCGAAGAACAAACCGGCACGAAGCTGGAGGTATAGCCATGGGTGAACTCGACAACAAGGTCGCCGTTATCACCGGTGCGGCGCGCGGCCAGGGTCGCAGTCACGCCGTCGCCCTGGCCGAACAGGGCGCCGACATCATCGCGGTGGACATCTGCGCCGACATCGACGCGATTCCCTACCCGCTGGGGACCAAATCGGATCTCGACGAGACCGCGCGGCTGGTCGAAGCCGCGGGCCGCAAGGTGGTGCCCGTCGTCGCCGACGTCCGCGACCTGCCCCAACTGGAGGCCGCGGTGCAAAGCGGAATCGACGAGCTAGGGGAGGTGGACATCGTCATCGCCAACGCCGGGGTGGTGGCGATCGGTGACCCGGAAGCCCATTCCGAACCGGTGTTCACCTCGATCGTGGACACCAACCTCAAGGGGGTGTGGCACACGTTGTTGGCGACGGTCCCGTCGATCATCCGCAAGGGCCAGGGGGGGTCGATCGTCCTGGTCAGCTCGTCGCAGGGGCTGACCGGCCGGGGCGGCGACGGCAGTGCGGCGATGTTCGCCTACGCCGCGTCCAAGCACGGGGTGGTCGGGTTGATGCGGTCAGCGGCCAACGCCTATGCGCAACACAAGATTCGGGTCAACTCTGTCCACCCGAGCGGCGTCATGACGCCGATGATCCTCAACGACTTCGTCGTCAACCGGATGCTGGAGAACCCGAACCCGGCCGTCTCCCAGATGCTGCTGCCCGACGTGCCGTTGGTCGAGCCGCAGGACGTGACGGAAGCGGTGCTGTGGCTGGTCGGTCCCCGTGCCCGCTACGTGACGGGCGTGTCGATACCCGTGGACGCCGGGCACATCGTGATGTAGCGGCGGACTAGCCCCGGACGACCTTGCCGGCCTTGATGCAGGACGTGCAGACGTTCAGGCGCTGCTTGTTGCCGCCCGGCCGGGTGACGACGTGCACGGTCTGAACGTTGGGGTCCCACCGACGGCTGGTGCGGCGGTGGGAGTGCGACACCGACTTACCGAAGCCGGGGCCTTTCCCGCAGATGTCGCACACAGCGGCCATGGTTCAAGCTCCTCAAATCTCGGGGGTCCGGCTCGGCGGTCTGACACGCGGCCGGGACAGCCCGGGCTGACCGGGCCCAACCAGGATAGGCGATTGTCCTGGCAACCACCAAAACGATCGACGCCGCTGTCGCCCCGTCTGGCTAGGCTCAATGGGTCGGATCGCCCCGCCGGCGGGTGGTGGTCACGGGCAGCCGTCGCCCGGGCCGCCGAGCTACGCTGGCGCCCACCGGGAGCTGGGTGTGGAGGAGGTGGGTAACACTGGGAGCGTCGGAGCGTCTGCTGGACGCCATCACCTTGCGGGACTGGGCGCACACCGCCGTCAGCGACCTGATCACCCACATCGATGAGATCAACCGGCTCAATGTCTTTCCGGTTGCCGATTCCGACACCGGCGCGAACATGCTGTTCACCATGCGCTCGGCGCTGGCCGAGGCCAACGCGGGCGTCAATTCCGAGGGCGGCTCGGCCTGCGTCGCCCGGACGGCCGCGGCGATGTCGGCCGG
Source organism: Mycobacterium sp. 852002-51613_SCH5001154 (assembly GCF_001667425.1). Taxonomy (NCBI): domain Bacteria; kingdom Bacillati; phylum Actinomycetota; class Actinomycetes; order Mycobacteriales; family Mycobacteriaceae; genus Mycobacterium; species Mycobacterium sp. 852002-51613_SCH5001154. The sequence goes on from NZ_LZII01000083.1 coordinate 371,046, forward strand.
TGCGCTGAACGGCGCCCGCGGCAATTCCGGCGTGATCTTGTCCCAAATCCTGCGGGGCATCGCCGACGTCACCGCCCTCGCGGCCACCGATTCCGGCGGTGAGCTGCCCCACATGGACGCGGCCATCCTCGAGGCGTCGTTGCGCCGCGGCGTGGACCTGGTCATCACCTCGATGGGCGGGGACGAGATCCCGGGGACCATCGTCTCGGTGCTGCGGGCCGCGGCCGACGCCGTCGGGGAGTGCGCCCAGGCCGGGGAAGGGCTCGCCGCGGCGATCATCGCCGCCGGCGATGCGGCGGTCGTCGCGCTGGAGAAGACGCCCGAACAGCTCGACGTGCTCGCCGACGCCGGTGCCGTGGACGCCGGCGGGCGGGGCCTGCTGGTCCTACTGGACGCCCTGCGCACCACCGTCACCGGCCAGGCGCCCGCCCGAACGGTGTACGAGCTCTCGCCGCCGGCACCGCAACCGGACGGCGCCGCCGAGCGGCCGGCACCGCAGTTCGAGGTGATGTACCGGCTGGACGGATGCGATCCGTCCGCGGCCGACGCGCTGCGCGACCGGCTCGGGGAGCTGGGGGACTCCGTGGGCATCGCCGCCGCGCCGTCGTCGGCCGATTGCACGTACTCGGTGCACGTGCACACCGACGACGCCGGCGCCGCGGTCGAGGCGGGGCTGGCGGCTGGGCGGCTGAGTCGCATCGTGATTTCTGCGTTGAGCTCCGGCGGCACGGGGCTGCCGGCCGGTGGCTGGACACGGGAACGCGCCGTGCTGGCGGTGGTCGACGGCGATGGCGCCGCCGAGCTGTTCGGCGGCGAAGGTGCCTGTGTGCTGCAGCGCGATCCGGCCGCCAACGAACCCAACATCAGCGCCCACCAGCTGATGCGGGCGGTGGTCGACACCGCTGCCGCGCAGGTGATGGTGCTGCCCAACGGCTACGTGCCCGCCGAGGAGCTGGTGGCCGGGTGCACCGCGGCCATCGGGTGGGGTATCGACGTGGTGCCGATCCCGACGGGGTCGATGGTGCAGGGGCTGGCCGCGCTGGCCGTGCACGAAACCGACCGGCAGGCGGTGGACGACGGCTACACGATGGCCCGTGCCGCCGGTGCCGCCCGGCACGCATCGGTGCGCATCGCGACCGAGAGCGCGCTGACGTGGGCGGGCCGCTGCCAGCCGGGCGACGGCCTGGGGATCGCCGGGGACGAGGTGTTGATCGTGGCCGCCGACGCGGTCGCGGCTGCCATCGGCCTGCTCGACCTGCTGTTGGCCTCCGGCGGCGACCTGGTGACGGTGCTGGTCGGCGCCGACATCGACACGCAAGAGAACGCGGCGGCCGTGGGCGGCGTCCTGGAAAGGCACATGCACGACCACCACCCGGGAACCGAACTCGTCACCTACCGCACCGGCCATCGCGGTGATGCGCTCTTGATCGGGGTCGAGTAGCCGTGGCGTCGCTCGGCGACCGGCTGGACTTCGTGGTGGGCGCCAAGGCCGCCGACCAGCTCGACGAGGAATTGGGCATCCGGACCGTCGACGATCTGCTGCGCCACTATCCGCGCAGCTACACCGAGGGCGCCACCCGCTGGGGCTCCGACGATCAACGCCCGCCGGCCGGCGAGCACATCACGATCGTCGACACGATCACCGAAACCAAGACGTGGCCGATGAAGAAGACCCCGAAGAAGCTGTGCCACCGCATCACCCTCGGCGCCGGCCGCAACAAGGTGACCGCGACGTTCTTCAACGCGAACTATTTGAAGAAGGACCTGACCGAAGGCACCAAGGTGATGCTCTCCGGAGAGGTCGGATTCTTCAAGAACGTCATGCAGCTGACGCACCCGGCGTTCCTCATCCTCGACTCACCGGACGGCAAGAACCGCGGCACCAGCTCCCTGAAGAACATCGCCATCGCCTCGCAAGCCACCACCGGCGAGGTGCAGATGGCGGCCTTCGAGCGAGCCTTCTTTCCGATTTATCCGGCCACCACGAAGTTGCAGAGCTGGGACATATTCAGGTGCGTGCGCCAAGTGCTCGACGTCCTGGATCCGGTGGGCGACCCGCTGCCCGCCGACCTGCGCGGCCGTTACGGCCTGGTCGCCGAAGACCTCGCGTTGCGCGACATCCACTTGGCCGAAGACGAGGCGGCACGGAGGCGGGCGCGGGAGCGCCTGACCTTCGACGAAGCCGTCGGGCTGCAGTGGGCGCTGGTCGCCCGGCGGCACAGCGAGTTGTCGGAATCCGGGCCCCCGGCGCCGCCGCGCCCCGACGGTCTGGCCGCGGAACTGCTGCGGCGGTTGCCGTTTGAGCTGACCGCGGGGCAGCGCGAGGTGCTCGACGTGTTCGGGCAAGAGCTGTCGGCAACCCGGCCGATGAACCGCCTGCTCCAAGGTGAGGTCGGTTCGGGCAAGACCATCATCGCGGTGCTGGCGATGCTGCAGCTGGTGGATGCCGGTTATCAGTGTGCGCTGCTTGCGCCCACGGAAGTCCTTGCCGCCCAACACCTGCGGTCGATCAATGACGTGCTCGGCCCGTTGGCGATGGCGGGCCAGCTCGGCGGCGCGGACAACGCGACCCGGGTCGGCCTGCTCACGGGTTCGATGACGGCCGCGCAGAAAAAGCAAGTCCGTGACGAAGTGGCAAGCGGTCAGGTCGGGATCGTCGTCGGCACGCATGCGCTGTTGCAGGACGCGGTGGAATTCCACAACCTGGGCATGGTGGTGGTCGACGAGCAACACCGGTTCGGTGTCGAACAGCGAGACCAATTGCGCGCCAAGGCCCGTCCCGGTGTCACCCCCCACCTGCTGGTGATGACGGCGACGCCGATACCGCGCACGGTCGCGTTGACCGTCTACGGCGATCTGGAAACCTCGACGCTGCGCGAGCTTCCGCGCGGACGCCAGCCGATCACCAGCAACGTCATCTTCGTCAAGGACAAGCCCGCGTGGCTCGAGCGGGCCTGGCGGCGTGTCATCGAAGAGGTCGCCGCCGGGCGCCAGGCCTACGTGGTGGCGCCGCGGATCGACGAGACCGACGACGCGGAGAAGCAGGAGCAGAACGTCAGACCGTCGGCAACCGCCGAGGGTCTCTACGCCCGGCTGCGTTCCGGCGAGCTGGCCGATGTGCGTCTGGCGCTGATGCACGGGCGGTTGTCCGCCGACGAGAAGGACGCCGCGATGGCAGCCTTCCGGGCCGGTGAGATCGATGTGCTGGTATGCACCACCGTCATCGAGGTGGGTGTGGATGTTCCCAATGCCACGGTGATGCTGGTGATGGACGCCGACCGCTTCGGGATCAGCCAGCTGCATCAACTGCGCGGCCGCATCGGCCGCGGCCAGCATCCCAGCCTGTGCCTGCTCGCCAGCTGGGTTTCGCCGGAGTCACCGGCGGGCCGGCGGCTTTCCGCCGTTGCCGCCACCTTGGACGGGTTCGCGCTCGCCGACCTGGACCTCAAGGAGCGTCGGGAGGGAGACGTCTTGGGCCGCAACCAGTCCGGTCGAGCGATCAATCTGCGCTTGCTCTCGTTGGCCGACCATCGCGACGTCATCGAGGCCGCGCGCGACTTCTGCGTGCGGGCCTACGCCGATGATCCGGCCAGCCCCGAATTGGCTTTGCTGGCAGCGCCTTTCGTGAACACTGACCGGATCGAATACCTGGACAAGTCGTGACCGCCGGCGACGATGCAGTGGGGGCACCTCCCACTTGTGGGGGACGGCGCCGGTGAATCGCAAGGTGCTGCTGTGGTTGTCCGCGGTCGCGGCGCTCGCGCTGCTGGTCGCCTACCAGACGGTCGGATCCTCGACCGCCAGGCATGCCGCCGAGTACGCGGCTCGCGCCGACGTTCCCACCGTGCAACCCGGCACCGACGTGCTCGCGGGCATCGCGGTGCTGCCGCTGCGCGCACACCGGTACGACTATCGCAGGGCGGCCTTCGGCGACGCGTGGGACGACGACAACGACGCCCCGCTGGGGCACAACGGCTGCGACACCCGCGACGACATCCTCAACCGCGACCTCGTCGACAAGACCTATGTGTCGACCAAACGGTGTCCGGACGCGGTGGCCACCGGCACCCTGCACGACCCGTATACCAACACCACGATCGCGTTCCAGCGCGGCGCCAAGGTCGGCGAGGCGGTGCAGATCGACCACATCGTCCCGCTCGCCTACGCGTGGGACATGGGCGCCTATGCCTGGCCGGCGGGCGAGCGGCTGCGGTTCGCCAACGATCCGGCCAACCTCCTGGCCGTCCAAGGACAGGCCAATCAGGACAAGGGCGACGCGCCGCCGGCGCTGTGGATGCCGCCGAATGCCGCGTTCGCCTGTCAGTACGCCATGCAGTTCATCGCCGTGCTGCGCGGCTATTCGTTACCGGTGGACCAGCCGTCGACTCCGATATTGCGTCAGGCGGCCGCCACCTGCCCGGCGGGCTAGGTCAGGTGCCGTCGTAGGTGTTCGGGTCCGGGCGCAGCCGGGTGCCGTCGTTGAGCCCGTTGATGGCGTCCATGTGCTCGGCGGCCAACTCGAAGTCGAACACGTCGAGGTTCCCGGCGATGTGCTCGGGATTGGCGGAGCGGAAGACGACCGCGTTGCCCAGCTGCAGGTTCCACCGCAGCAGCACCTGTGCCGGCGTCTTGCCGTATTCGCCGGCAACGGAAGTCACCGTCGGGTTGTCGTTCAACTTGCCGAGCGCCAGCGGCGTGTAGGCCTGGGTAACCACGTTGTGTTCGGCGTTGGTTTTGCGCAGCGCTTCCTGGTTGAGCAGCGGGTGCAACTCGACCTGGTTGACCACCGGGGTCACAAAGCTCAGGTCGATGACGTCCGTCACGTGTATGTCGGTGAAGTTCGAGACGCCGATCGAACGCGCGAGCCCGTCCCCGCGGCACTGGATCAGCCCGCCGAAGGAATTCACATATTCGCCTCGTGCCGGGACCGGCCAGTGGATCAGGTACAGGTCGAGATAATCCAGGCCCAGCCGCTCCAGGCTCTCCTTGCAGGCCTCCATAGAGCGCAGGAACCCGTGGTCGGCGGTGGCGAGTTTGGTGGTGACGAACAGTTCGGCGCGCGGAATCCCGGAGGACGCAATCGCGCGGCCGACGGCCGCTTCGTTGCCGTAGGCCGAGGCGGTGTCGATCAGCCGGCAGCCCATCTCCAGCGCCGCGGAGACCGCGCGCTCGGTCTCGTCCTCCGACAAATCCGCGACGCCAAGGCCAAGGACGGGCATCGTGTTTTCGTCATTAAGAGCTATCGAGGGCACGGCAACGCCCGACTCGCCAGCCAATGTATTCACCTGCCTATGAAATTGAACGTTCGTGGACCAAACCGGATGTCGTCATCGAGCGAGGAGATCGACGCCATTCCATCGGCGCGATATTACCGGGCTGCAAAATACCACCTCGTCAAACGCCCGGGCGGGGCGCGCAGTGTTATCGGACCCTGGTCTGCATTTCGCATAATCGTGACCACGTAGTGTTGGTCACACGGCGCACCGGAACCGGCAAGTGCCCTGTCGGTCGCCCAGCGCGCCCGGCACCAAGGGCACTCACCGGTGGCCGCCGGGGCCGGAGGGCTCCGAGACGACGGCGGGCAGCGTCGAGCGTTACGACGTTTTATTCGAGGGAGTACCCATGACCAAGAGCGTGCCCGCGCCGGACCTGCACCTGGGCGTCAAGCACACGCCCATGCGCCTGACCAGTCGCATGCAGGGCGCGGTTTCCACGATCGGCGTCAAGGTCATTCCGTGGATCCCGACCCCTGCCAAGCGCGCGCTGTTCGGTGGCCGCTCGGTGACCATCGACGGCAACACACTGGACCCCACGCTTCAGCTGATGCTCTCCGGTCTGCGCGCCGTCGGCATCGACGGCCTGGTCGTCGACGACGATCCGGGCGCGTCCCGCGCTCAGATGCGCCAGCTGTCGCTGGAACTTCCCGGACCGCAGATCCACGTCGACGTCCAGGAGCTGTCGCTGCCCGGGCCGGCCGGCGAGATCCCGGCGCGGCACTACCGTCCCGCCAACGGCGCGTCCGCGCCCGTGCTGGTCTTCTACCACGGCGGCGGATGGTCGATCGGCGACTTGGACTCCTACGACGCGCTGTGCCGGTTGACGTGCCGTGACGCCGGCATCCACGTGCTGTCGATCGACTACCGCCTGGCTCCCGAGCACCCGGCGCCGGCCGCGGTCGAGGACGCGTACGCCGCCTTCAGGTGGGCGTACGACCACGCCGGGGAACTCGGCGCCGCGCCCGGGCGGGTCGCGGTCGGCGGCGACAGTGCGGGCGGCAACCTGGCCGCCGTCGTGTGCCAACGGGCGCGCGACGAGGGTGACCCCGCCCCCGTGCTGCAGTGGCTGATTTACCCGCGGACCGACTTCACCGCGCAGACCCGTTCGATGGGCCTGTTCGCCCGCGGGTTCCTGCTGACCAAGCGCGACATCGATTGGTTCGAGTCGCAATACCTCAGGCGTTCGGGCATCGACCGGGCGGACCCGCAGGTCTCGCCGCTGCTGGCCGAGTCGCTGGCCGGGCTGGCGCCCGCGCTGATCGCCGTCGCCGGGTTCGACCCATTGCGCGACGAAGGCGAGAGCTACGCGGCGGCCCTGCAGGCCCCCGGGACCGCGGTCGATCTGCGGTGCATGGGGTCGCTGACGCACGGCTTCGCCAATCTGTTCCAGCTCGGCGGCGGCAGCGCCGCCGCGACCACCGAGTTGATTTCCGCGCTGCGCGCCCACATGAGCCGGGTCTGACCTGTTGCGCGGTCGCCGCCGGTAATCTAGAGGCGCCCACGAACGAGTGACGTCCACCACCGAACGACAACCCGAGCACCGAAGGATCACGGAAACTGTGGCCGACAAATCCAAACGCCCCCCGCGCTTTGACATGAAGGCCGCCGACGGTAAATCGGGCCGACTCCTCCAGATCGGCGGGACCGCGGTCGTCGTCATCTTCCTCGTCGCGCTGGTCTCCTACATCGTGGTCACGCACCACAAGAAGACCGCGGCCATCGGCGCGGGCGACACCGTGCGGGTGACATCGAGCAAGCTGGTCACCCAGCCCGGTACGAGCAACCCCAAGGCCGTGGTCACTTTCTACGAGGACTTCCTCTGCCCGGCCTGCGGCAACTTCGAGCGCACCTTCGGCCCGACGGTCTCCAGGCTGATCGACGTCGGCGCTATTGCGGCCGACTACTCCATGGTGTCGATCCTCGACAACTCCAGGAACCAGAACTACTCGTCGCGCGCGGGCGCCGCGGCCCTGTGCGTGGCCGACGAGTCCCTTGACGCGTTCCGCCGATTCCACACCGCGCTGTTCACTACCGACCTGCAGCCCAGCGAACGCGGCACCAGCTTTCCCGACAACGCCCGGTTGATCGAACTCGCGCGCGAGGCCGGCGTCGTGGGCAAGGTGCCCGACTGCATCAACAGCGGCAAGTACATCGCCAAGGTCACGGGTGAGGCGGCGGCCGCGAAGATCAACGCCACGCCGACCATCAAGATCAACGGCGACGATTACGACCCGTCCACGCCCGATGCGCTGGTCGCCAAGATCAAGAGCATCGTGGGCGACGTGCCGGGCATCGACGGCGCCGCGACCCCCCCGGCCACGTGACCACCCCGGTGTCAGCCCAAACCGCCGGCCTGACACCGGAATCGGGTCCCGAAGCGCGCGTGCCCTTGCCGAGCGCGTGGTGGGTGCTGATCGCCGGTGTGATCGGCTTGGTGGCCTCCGCGACGCTGACCGTGGAGAAGATCGACCTCCTGCTCAACCCGGCGTACGTGCCGTCGTGCAACTTCAACCCGATCCTGTCGTGCGGTTCGGTGATGGTCACGCCGCAGGCGTCGGTGCTGGGATTCCCCAACCCGCTGCTCGGCCTGGGGGCGTTCACCGTTGTGGTCGTCACCGGGCTGCTCGCGGTGACCAAAGTGGCGTTGCCGCAATGGTATTGGATCGGCCTGATGATCGGGCTGCTGATCGGGGCCGTGTTCGTGCACTGGCTGATCTACGAGAGCCTGTACAGCATCGGCGCGTTGTGCCCGTACTGCATGGTGGTCTGGGCGGCCACCATGACGCTGCTCGTGGTCGTCGCCTCGATCGTGTTCTCCCCGGCGCTGCAACGCCGGGGACGCGGTGTGGCGTGGGTGCTGTACCAGTGGCGGTGGTCCATCGCCGCGCTGTGGTTCACCGCGGTGTTTCTGCTGATCATGGCGCGGTTCTGGGACTATTGGTCGACGCTGCTGTAAGTGGTGGCAGGTGACCCGGATCATCGGCGGCGTGGCAGGCGGCCGGCGCATCGCCGTCCCGCCGCGAGGGACCAGGCCGACCACCGATCGGGTGCGTGAGTCGCTCTTCAACATCTTGACTGTGCGGCGCGACCTGAACGGCGTCGCGGTGCTCGACCTCTATGCCGGCTCCGGCGCACTGGGATTGGAGGCGCTGTCGCGAGGGGCCGCCTCGGCGCTGTTCGTGGAATCGGATCAGCGCAGCGCTTCCGTCATCGCACGCAACATCGACGCGCTCGGTCTTCCCGGCGCGGCGGTGCGCCGCGGCGCGGTCGCGACCGTCTTGGCGACCGGAACCCAGAGCCCGGTCGACCTCGTGCTGGCCGACCCGCCCTACGACGTCGAGGCCGCCGACGTGGAAGCCGCGCTGGCCGCTTTGGACACCCACGGCTGGACGCAGGCCGGAACCGTGGCGGTGGTGGAGCGGGCGGCGTTCGGCGCGGAGCTGACCTGGCCGCGCGGCTGGTCCGTCTGGCCGCCGCGCGTGTACGGCGACACCCGTTTGGAGATGGCCGAACGACTGTGAGGCGGGCGTGTACCGTCTGTCGTCATGTGCGCCGCTCTCCCCCGCAAGCGGGAGGGGGTACCTCCCACGTGCGGGGGCGTACCTCCGTCTCATCTCTGTGTTCCGCATCGTCGCCGGCGCGCGTCATGAGTGGCGCGGTATGCCCGGGGTCGTTTGATCCAGTGACGTTGGGCCACATCGACGTCTTCGAGCGGGCGGCGGCTCAGTTCGACGAGGTGGTGGTGGCGATCCTGACCAATCCCGCCAAGAAGGGCATGTTCGAACTCGACGAGCGGATCGCGATGATCAACGAGTCGACGACACATCTGCCCAACCTGCGCGTCGAGGCCGGCCAGGGCCTGGTGGTGGACTTCGTCAGGTCGCAGGGGATGACCGCGATCGTGAAGGGCCTGCGCACCGGCACCGACTTCGAATACGAGCTGCAGATGGCGCAGATGAACAAGCACATCGCCGGCGTCGACACGTTTTTCGTCGCGACGACGCCGCGGTATTCGTTCGTGTCGTCGTCCTTGGCCAAAGAGGTTGCGCTGTTGGGCGGCGACGTCTCGGAACTTCTGCCCGAACCGGTCAATCGCCGCCTGCGCGAGAAGCTCGCCGGCCGGTCCTAAATCCTCACTCGCTCAAGAGTTTTCACGCCGTTAGCTAGTGGCACTCGTGATCGTGGTCGTGCCCACCGTCGGGGGAGCCGCCCATCATCCGTGCCATCGGAACTCCGCCCGTGGTGACGAACCGGACCACCAGAATGGCCGCGACGGCAAGGAAGGCGATGTTGAGCCAGGTCGTGTAGTTCCACGAAATCGTCGCTTCCATGACCGTGGCGTTGCGCTGCTTGGGAATGAGACTCGCTGCGCCGAAAATCAATTCGACCAGATAGCCCGCGGTGACCATGGCGGCGTAGAACGTGCCCAGCAGCGTCAGCATCATCTTCGTGCCGTAGTACTTGCGGTAGATGTTGAGGATCGGCAGGATCAGCAGGTCGGCGTAAATGAACGCGATGACACCGCCGAAACTGATGCCCCCGTTCCACAGCACCGCGGCCAGCGGGACATTGCCGATCGAGCAGACGAAGGACACGATCGCCACGATTGGTCCGACGATCGGACCCCATATCGTCGACCAGCCCGGATGGTCGGTCAAAAAGAAGACCTGCCAAAACTTTTCGGGTACCCACGCCGCGATGGCCCCCGCGATCAACAAGCCCAGGACGAGGTCGCGCAGGATCGCCAGCCACTCCATCACGAACACGTGGGCAACGGACGTGAAGCCCTCCCTGGAAAAGAGGCGCTGAGCGAACGAGCCCTGCTTCTTGATGGACATGTCCATGGCCGCATGGCCTTCCATCGAGCCGGCGATTCCGCGGTCGGCCTGCTCACGGGCGGCATCGACAAGCCGAGAGCGCACGAACAACCGGAACAACACGGCGAGCACCACGATCATCAGCGGGCCGCCGACGAATTCCGCGGCGGTGAACTGCCAGCCCATCAGCAGGGCCAAGATGATGCCCAGTTCCACCACCAGGTTGGTGGAGCCGATCTCGAATGCCATGGCGGCGGTGAAGCTGGCCCCCTTGCGGAAGAGCGATCGGGCCAACGCCACCGCGGCGTACGAGCACGACGACGACGCCGCACCGAGGCCGGCGGCCAGCGCCAGGGTGCGCGGCCGGTCGTCGCCCAGCAGCGCCACGATGGTCGAGCGCCGCACCACCGCCTGCACCACCGCCGACAGGGCAAACCCCAAGATCAGCGCCCACAGGATTTCCCACGTCATCGATCCCGCCACCGCCAGGGCGTGTCCGACCGCTGCTAGCACGAGTTCCAATCCTTCCCCTCGATGGGCTGGGCCCCCAAACTTATACCCCCCAGGGGTATAGGTCAAGCGCCGTGGAGCGCGCTGGCCGGCGCCTGGGGCCTCCGCGATCCCTAGAATGGCCGCAACAGGTGCAGCCAACCTTGGCGGCGCGGACGGGCGTTTCGATGCATTTCACCGGTGATGGCGAGGCCGAAGCCGGTTTTTGGCGGCGTTTCGCGTCGTTGTCGCGGTCAAATGTCCGACACACCGACCTCGCCACCGCTGTCACAAAGGCAACACCAGGCACACTAGTAACAACAGGGTTTTTGCAGACGCCAGGAGGACATGGCCGTGTACAGAGTCTTTGAAGCGCTCGACGAACTGAGCGCCATCGTTGAAGAAGCACGCGGCGTTCCGATGACGGCCGGCTGCGTGGTGCCGCGCGGTGACGTGCTGGAACTGATCGACGACATCAAGGATGCGATCCCCGGCGAGCTGGATGACGCCCAGGACGTGCTCGACGCGCGCGATTCGATGCTGCAGGACGCCAAGTCGCACGCCGACTCCATGGTCTCCTCGGCGACCACCGAGTCGGAGTCGATGCTCAACCACGCCCGCGCGGAGGCCGACCGGCTGTTGTCCGACGCAAAAGCGCAGGCCGACCGCATGGTGAGCGAGGCCCGCCAGCACAGCGAGCGGATGGTCGGCGAGGCCCGCGAGGAGTCGATGCGCATCGCCACGGCGGCCAAACGCGAGTACGAGGCCAGCGTCGGCCGCGCGCAGGCCGAGGCCGACCGGCTGCTTGAGAACGGCAACATCTCCTACGAGAAGGCCGTGCAAGAGGGCATCAAGGAGCAGCAGCGCCTGGTATCGCAGAACAGCGTGGTGGAGGCGGCAAACGCCGAGGCCACCCGGCTGATCGACTCGGCGCACGCCGAGGCCGACCGGCTGCGCGGTGAATGCGACATCTACGTCGACAACAAGCTCGCCGAGTTCGAGGAATTCCTCAACGGCACCCTGCGCTCGGTCGGGCGCGGTCGTCACCAACTCCGGACGGCGGCCGGTACGCACGACTACGCGGTGCGCTAGCGCGTCGACCGGGCGGCCGCGCCCTGGAATTATGCGGCCCGCGCCGTAGGATTTCTGATATGACGCGGCAGCACAGCACCACCTCGCGGCGCCATCTGAGCTCGCCGATGACGATTGACATCGCCCGGCTCGGGCGGCGCCCCGGCGCGATGGTGACCCTGCGGAAGACCGTGCCCACCCCGTCGCGCATCGGACTCGACATGATCGCGATCGAGGCGGGCGCTCCGTTGGAACTCGACCTGCAAGTTCAGTCGGTCTCCGAGGGCGTATTGGTGACGGGGACGGTGGATGCGCCCACCGTGGGCGAATGCTCCCGTTGCCTGACCCCGGTCAAGGGCCACGTGCAGGTCCGGTTGACCGAACTGTTCGCCTACCCCGACAGCACGACCGAGGCGACCACCGAGGAAGACGAGGTCGGTCACATTGTCGACGACATCATCGACCTCGAGCAGTCGATCGTCGATGCCGTGGGACTGGAGCTGCCGTTCTCGCCCGTGTGCACGCCCGACTGCCCGGGTTTGTGCCCCGAATGCGGCGTTGCCCTCGCGGCCGAGCCAGACCATCACCACGACCGCATCGACCCGCGGTGGGCCAAGCTGGCGGGAATGTATCCCGAGGCCGACGCTGCGCGGGGTGAGCAGTGACGTCACGGCAAGACCTGCTCGATGCCCTCGGGGTCGAGCTGCCCGACGAGCTGCTCTCGCTGGCGTTGACGCACCGCAGCTACGCCTACGAGCACGGCGGGCTGCCGACCAACGAACGGCTGGAGTTCCTCGGCGACGCCGTACTCGGCCTGACCATCACCGACGAGCTCTACCACCGGCATCCCGACCGTTCGGAAGGGGACCTGGCCAAGCTGCGGGCCAGCGTCGTCAACACCCAGGCGCTGGCCGACGTCGCGCGCAAGCTGTCCGCGGACGGCCTGGGCGTGCACCTCTACCTCGGGCGCGGGGAAGCCAACACCGGCGGCGCAGACAAGTCGAGCATCCTGGCCGACGGCATGGAATCGCTGCTGGGCGCCATCTACCTGCAGCACGGAATCGACACGGCCCGCGAGGTGATCCTGCGGTTGTTCGGCCCGCTGCTGGACGCCGCGCCGACCCTGGGCGCCGGGCTGGACTGGAAGACCAGCCTGCAGGAGCTGACCGCGGCGCGGGGCATGGGCGCGCCGTCCTACGTCGTCACCTCCACCGGCCCGGACCACGACAAGGAATTCACCGCCGTCGTCGTCGTGATGGACACCGAATACGGCTCCGGCGTGGGGCGCTCCAAGAAGGAAGCCGAGCAGAAGGCCGCGGCGGCCACCTGGAAAGCGCTGGAAGTGCTGGACACCGCCGGACAAACGTCCGTCTAGATGCCCGAGCTGCCCGAAGTCGAGGTGGTGCGCCGCGGCTTGCAGGCCCGCGTCGTGGGCAAAACGATCACGGCCGTGCGGGTGCACCATCCGCGCGCCGTGCGCCGTCACGGGGCCGGGCCCGCCGACCTCACCGCCCGGCTGCTCAATGCCCGGATCACCGGCACCGATCGGCGCGGCAAGTACCTGTGGCTGCTGCTCGACGGTCCGGGCCAGCCCGACACCGCGCTGGTGGTGCACCTCGGCATGAGCGGGCAGATGCTGCTGGGGGAAGTGCCGCGCGCCGACCACGTCCGCATCTCCGCGCTGCTCGACGACGGAACGGTGCTGAGCTTCGCCGACCAACGCACCTTCGGCGGATGGATGCTTGCCGATCTGGTGAGCGTGGACGGCAGCATTGTGCCGGTCCCCGTCGCGCACCTCGCCCGCGACCCGCTGGACCCGCTCTTCGACCGCGATGCTGTCGTTAATGTCTTGCGGCGCAAGCATTCCGAGATCAAGCGGCAGCTCCTCGACCAATCGGTGGTGTCGGGCATCGGCAACATCTATGCCGACGAGGCGCTTTGGCGGGCCAAGGTCAACGGCGCCCGGATCGCCGCCGGGTTGAGCCGCCGTCAGCTGGCCGCCGTCCTGGACGCCGCGGCCGACGTGATGCGCGACGCACTGGCTCAAGGCGGGACGTCGTTCGACTCGCTGTATATCAACGTCAATGGCGAATCGGGCTATTTCGACCGGTCGCTGGACGCCTATGGCCGCGAGGGGCAGAACTGCCGGCGCTGCGGCGCCGTGATGCGCCGGGAGAAGTTCATGAACCGGTCGTCGTTCTTCTGCCCGAGATGTCAGCCGCGACCGCGAGTTTGACTGTGCGTCCAGGGTTTGCCAGCGTGCGCCAACGCCGAGCGGGTCGAAGGCGGATCAATCGAAGATGTCCCGGCGCGCGGATCCCGCGGGCAAGGCCGGGTCGACAAACCACTCGCGGGGAAACAACAGGCCGAACGCCTGGGGTGGCAGTCGAAGTAGAACCCCGTACATGCGGGCGCCCACGCTGGACTCACCGATCTGCGAGCGGTGGGCGGCGAACGCGTCTCGCTTCTGGCGCGCGAATCCGAAGACGTCAATGCGGTGGGTGATGCTCGCCCGCGGCGCGTACGCGGTGCGCGCAACGTGCGGCTCGTAGGGCGCCGGCAGCCGCAGCAGACTGGCGAGATGGCCGATGCGCAAAAGTAATTCGCGCGGCATCGTCGCCTCCAGCACTCGCGGGGTCGCCGCGAGTTCGGCGGCCCGCTTGCCGACGTGATGCACCTGGACATGATCCCGGTGGCCGTAGCCGCCGTTGGGCTGATAGCTGAGCAGGAGGTCCGCGTCTTCCTCGCTGAGTATTGCCGCGAGCCGCTGCGCCGCCTCCTCGACGTTTGCTCGCCCGAAGCGGACCCGTCCCGGCGGGTCCGGGTAGAACAGCGGGCCATAACCGCTATCGGCATAGCCGAGGCACTCAACCCGCCGCGCCCCCAAAATGTCTGCGCTCAAACGCAATTCGTCCAGCCGGAAATCGCTTTCTGCGTTGTGCACGCGCCCATCGGTCGCGGTGACGACGACCACGCGATGCCCGCCTGCAGCCGCCCGCGCGAGCGTGCCTCCGGTGAGGATCACCTCGTCGTCCGGATGTGCGTGGAATGCGACCACGGTGGCCATGAAACGCAGTATGCCCAGGGCGCGGTGAAAGCACGCCCGGTAAAAAGTAGGGCATGACCGAACTCTGGGTGGAGCGCACGGGATCGCGCCGTTACACCGGATACAGCTCGCGCGGTGCGCAGGTCCTCATCGGCTCGGAGGACGTCGAGGGCGTGTTCACCCCCGGCGAGCTGCTGAAGATCGCGCTCGGCGCGTGCAGCGGGATGTCCAGCGACCAGCCGCTCGCCCGCCGGCTCGGCGACGACTACAAAGCGGTGGTCAAGGTGTCCGGGGACGCCGACCGCGAACGCGAGGTCTATCCGCTGCTGGAAGAGACGCTCGAGCTCGACCTGTCCGGGCTCTCCTCGGAGGAGAGGGAGCGGCTGCTGGTGGTGGTCGATCGGGCGATCGACCTGGTCTGCACCGTGGGGCGCACGCTGAAAGCCGGCACGCAGGTCAATTTCAAGGTCGCCGATGTCGGATCCTGACGTCCGGCTCACCGCCTGGGTGCACGGCACGGTCCAGGGCGTCGGCTTTCGCTGGTGGACGCGCTGTCGGGCGCTCGAGTTGGGCCTGACCGGCTACGCGGCCAACCAGGCCGACGGCCGCGTCCTGGTGGTCGCTCAGGGTCCGCGGGAGGCCGGCGAGAAGCTGCTGGCCCTGCTGGAAGGTGGCGAGTCGTGGCCGCCCAGGCCGGGCCGCGTCGAGAAGGTCGTCGCCGACTGGTCGCAGCCGCAGGAACGTTACGAAGGCTTCGTCGAGCGCTGACGAACGTGATAGCGCCGGCGCTATCACGTTTCGGCTCCGGGATTCACTTCCGTTCCCGTGACTGATGTGGTCACTGTGGCCAGTGCGTCGACTGTGTTCGGCGGCTGTATTTCGACCCCGGCGACACCCCTCGGTGAGGGTGGCACGGGCGATTTGAGCGGTAGTCTGGCTCGCCGTGTACCTCAAGAGTCTGACGCTGAAGGGCTTCAAGTCCTTCGCATCGCCGACGACTCTGCGTTTCGAGCCGGGCATCACCGCGGTCGTCGGGCCCAACGGTTCCGGCAAATCCAACGTCGTCGACGCCCTGGCCTGGGTGATGGGGGAGCAGGGAGCAAAGACCCTGCGCGGCGGCAAGATGGAAGACGTCATCTTCGCCGGCACCTCGTCGCGGGCCCCACTGGGCCGCGCCGAAGTCACGGTCACCATCGACAACTCCGACAATGCGCTGCCGATCGAATACTCGGAGGTGTCGATCACCCGCCGGATGTTCCGTGACGGCGCCAGCGAATACGAAATCAACGGCGCCAGTTGCCGTTTGATGGACGTGCAGGAGCTGCTGAGCGATTCCGGGATCGGCCGCGAGATGCACGTCATCGTGGGGCAGGGCAAGCTCGACGAGATCCTGCAGTCGCGACCCGAAGACCGTCGCGCCTTCATCGAAGAGGCCGCCGGCGTGCTCAAGCACCGCAAGCGCAAGGAGAAGGCCCTCCGCAAACTCGACGCGATGTCGGCGAACCTGGCCCGGCTCACCGATCTGACCACCGAGCTGCGCCGCCAGCTCAAACCGCTGGGCCGCCAGGCCGAGGTGGCCCGTCGCGCCCAGACCATCCAGGCCGACCTGCGTGACGCCCGGTTGCGCCTGGCGGCCGACGACCTGGTCAGCCGGCAGGTGCAGCGCGACGCCATCTTCGAGGCCGAGGCGGCCATCCGCCGCGAGCACGACGAGGCCGCCGCCCGCCTGGCCGTGGCGTCCGAGGAGCTCACCGCGCACGAGGCGGCGGTGACCGAACTGTCGGTTCGCGCCGAATCCGTGCAGCACACCTGGTTCGGGCTGTCCGCGCTGGCCGAACGGGTGGCCGCGACGGTCCGCATCGCCAGCGAACGCACGCACCATCTCGACACCGAACCCGCGCCGCCCAGCGACACCGACCCCAGAAAGCCGGAAGAGCTGGAAGCCGAGGCCGAGCGGGTGGCCGTCGCCGAGCAGCAATTGCTGGCCGAATTGGCCGAGACGCGCAAGCGGCTCGATGCCGCCCGCGCCGAACTGGGCGAACGTGAACGCGAGGCCGCCGAGGCCGACCGGGCTCACCTCGCTGCTGTGCGGGCCGAGGCGGACCGGCGGGAAGGCCTGGCGCGGCTGGCCGGTCAGGTGGAGACCATGCGGGCGCGGGTCGAATCGATCGACGACAGCGTCGCCCGGCTGTCCGAACGCATCGAACAGGCCGCCAGCCGCGCGCAGCAGTCCAAGGCGGAATTCGAAACCGTGCAGAGCCGCGTCGGCGAACTCGACCAGGGCGAGGTGGGTCTGGACGAGCACCACGAGCGGACCGTCGCCGCGTTGCGGTTGGCCGACGCACGCGTCGCCGAACTGCAATCCGCCGAACGCGACGCCGAACGCCGGGTGGCCTCGCTGCGGGCCCGCATCGACGCGCTGTCGGTCGGGCTGGAGCGCAAGGACGGCGCGGCCTGGCTTACCGAAAATCATTCTCAGGCCGGGCTTTTCGGGCCAATCGCCAAGCTGGTCAAAGTCCGCTCCGGCTACGAGGCGGCGCTGGCGGCTGTGCTGGGATCGGCGGCCGACGCGCTGGCCGCCGAAAGCTTCGGGGCGGCCCGGTCCGCCGTCGCCGCCCTCAAACAGGCCGATGGCGGCCGCGCGGCGCTGGTGCTCGGTGACTGGCCCGCCGACCACCAGGCGGCGCGCGACGCCCTGCCGGGCACCGCCTTATGGGCGCTGGACCTGATCGAGGCGCCCGCGCGGCTTCGCGGTGCCATCACGGCGATGCTCTCGCGGGTCGCGGTGGTCGACGACCTGGATCAGGCGCTCGAACTGGTGGCGACGCGGCCGCAGTTGCGCGCGGTCACGCTCGACGGCGACCTGGTCGGCGCGGGCTGGGTGAGCGGGGGCTCCGACCGCAAGCTGTCCACGCTCGAGGTGACTTCGGAAATCGACAAGGCCGGCAGCGAGCTGGCCGCCGCGGAGTCGCAGGTCGCCCAGTTGACCGCGGCGCTCTCGGGCGCGCTGACCGAGCAGGCCGCGCGCCAGGACTCCGCCGAACAGGCATTGGCCGCGCTGAACGAGTCCGACACCGCGATCTCGGCGATGTACGAGCAGCTGGGCCGGCTCGGGCAGGAGGCCCGCACGACCGAAGACGAGTGGAGCAGGCTGCTGCGGCAGCGCGAGGAGCTCGAATCCGGTCGCGCGCAGACGCTCGAGGAAGTCACCGAGCTGGAAAACCGGCTGCGCAACGCTCAACAGACGCAGCACTCGGACGCCGAAGAACCCACCCATGCGGAGGTCCGCCAGCGGATCGCCGCCGCCGCGGAGGCCGCCCGCAGCGCCGAGGTGGAGGCCCGGCTGGCGGTGCGGACCGCCGAGGAGCGGGCCAATGCGGTGCGCGGGCGCGCGGATTCGCTGCGCCGTGCCGCGGCCGCCGAACGCGAGGCACGGCTGCGGGCCCAACAGGCGCGCGAGGCGCGGCTGCGCGCGGCCGCCGTGGCCGCCGCGGTGGCCGACTCCGGCCGGCTGCTGGCGCAGCGGCTGGACAGGGTGGTCGCGGCGGCGTCGAAGATCCGCGACGCGCTGGCGGCCGAACGCCAGGAGCGCGCGACGGCGATGGCGGCGGTGCGCGAAGAGGTGAACGTGTTGAGCGCCCGGGTGGCCACCCTCACCGACTCGCTGCACCGGGATGAGGTGGCCAACGCGCAGGCGGCCATGCGCATCGAGCAGCTGGAACAGATGGTGCTCGAGCAGTTCGGAATGGCGCCGCCCGACCTGATCGCCGAGTACGGGCCGGACGTGGCCCTGCCGCCCACCGAGCTCGAGATGGCCGAATTCGAGCAGGCGCGCGAACGCGGTGAGCAAGTGGTCGCGCCCGCTCCGATGCCGTACGACCGGGCCACCCAGGAGCGGCGCGCGAAACGCGCCGAGCGGGAACTCGCGGAGCTGGGCCGGGTCAACCCGCTGGCGCTGGAGGAGTTCGCCGCGCTGGAGGAGCGCTACAACTTCCTGTCCACCCAGCTCGAGGACGTCAAGGCCGCCCGCAAGGACCTGCTGGACGTCGTCGCCGACGTCGATGCCCGCATCCTGCAGGTGTTCAGCGATGCCTTCGTCGACGTGGAACGCGAATTCCGGGAAGTCTTCACGGTGCTGTTCCCCGGCGGCGAGGGCCGGCTGCGGCTCACCGATCCGGACGACATGCTCACCACCGGCATCGAGGTGGAGGCCCGTCCGCCCGGCAAGAAGATCACCCGGCTCTCGTTGCTGTCCGGTGGCGAGAAGGCGCTGACCGCGGTGGCGATGCTGGTGGCCATCTTCCGCGCCCGCCCGTCGCCGTTCTACATCATGGACGAGGTGGAGGCCGCGCTCGACGACACCAACCTGCGCCGGCTGATCAGCCTGTTCGAGCTGCTGAGGGCCCGGTCGCAGCTGATCATCATCACGCACCAGAAGCCGACGATGGAGGTCGCCGACGCGCTGTACGGCGTGACCATGCAGGGCGACGGCATCACCGCGGTGATCTCACAGCGGATGCGCGGGCAGCAGGTGGAGCAGCTGGTCTCGCAGTCTTCGTAGCGGCGTAGACCCCGCGCCGACCGCGCGGCGTCGCGCCCCTGAAACAATGTCACCGTGTCCCAAGGTCTTTGGATCGCCATCGCGGTCGTCGCTGTCCTGGTTGTCGTCGCGGCGCTGGTCCTGGGGCTGGTGCGGTACCGCCGCCGGCAGATCACCTTCACGGCCAAGCCGGAGCCCGGCGCGATCGACCGCTCGGGCGGCTACACCGCGTCGTCGGGCATCACCTTCAGCCAGACCGCAACCGCCGATCGGCTCGACACCACGGGCCTGCCCGCGGTGGGCGACGACGCCACCATTCCTCGCGACGCGCCGCGGCGCACCATCTCGGAGGTCGAGCTCCCCGAACCGGAGACGCTGGAGACCCCCGCCGCACCGCCGGTAGCACCGGCGCCCACGCCGCCGGCCGCCGAGCCGCCACCAGCGGCCCCCGAGATCGAGGCCATCGCGCCGCCCGAAGGCCGCCTCGAGCGCCTTCGCGGCCGGCTGGCCAGGTCGCAGAACGCGTTGGGACGCAGCGTGCTGGGCCTGATCGGCGGCGGCGACCTGGACGAAGACGCTTGGCAGGACGTCGAGGACACCCTGCTGGTCGCCGACCTCGGCCCGGTGGTCACCGAGTCGGTGATGGCGCAGCTGCGCGCCCGCCTGGCCGGCAGCGATGTGCGCACCGAAGCCGACGCGAAGGCCGTACTGCGCGACGTGCTGATCCGGGAGCTGCACCCCGACATGGACCGCTCGATCCGCGCGCTGCCGCACGATGACCACCCGTCGGTGCTGCTGGTCGTCGGTGTGAACGGCACCGGAAAGACCACCACCGTAGGCAAATTGGCCCGGGTGCTGGTGGCCGACGGACGTCGTGTCGTGCTCGGCGCCGCCGACACCTTCCGGGCCGCGGCGGCCGATCAACTGCAAACCTGGGCGTCCCGCGTGGGCGCGGAGGTGGTACGCGGGCCTGAAGGCGCCGACCCGGCATCGGTGGCGTTCGACGCCGTCGACAAGGGCATCGCCTCGGGCGCCGACGTGGTGCTCATCGACACCGCCGGCCGGCTGCACACCAAGGTCGGGCTGATGGACGAGCTCGACAAGGTTAAACGCGTGGTAACACGACGCGCCGCGGTCGACGAGGTGCTGCTGGTGCTCGACGCCACCATCGGGCAGAACGGCCTGGCCCAGGCGCGGGTCTTCGCCGAGGTCGTCGAGATCACCGGCGCCGTGCTGACCAAGCTGGACGGTACGGCCAAGGGCGGCATCGTATTCCGCGTCCAACAGGAACTCGGGGTACCGGTGAAGCTGGTCGGGCTCGGGGAGGGTCCCGACGATCTGGCGCCGTTCGAGCCGGGTGCCTTCGTCGACGCCCTGCTCGGCTGAAACCCCTTACAGGGCGAGCCGGACGTTAATACCGCCGAAACACGGCGGCCCCACTGCGGAAACAACAATTGCGCATGGTTCTCGCAGGCCACAGGCGTCGCCTGCCGGCCATTCATGTCCGACCGGAGGTGAGCGAGTGGCATTCCCGCAATTGGGCCAACCAGATACCGGCGATACCGCCTGGATGTTGGCGAGTTCCGCGCTAGTGCTGTTGATGACGCCAGGTCTTGCGTTCTTCTACGGCGGCATGGTGCGCACCAGAAGCGTGCTCAACATGATCATGATGAGCATCAGCGCCATGGGCGTCGTGACGGTGCTCTGGGTGCTCTACGGCTACTCGATGTCGTTCGGTGACGACCGGGGCGGCGTCGTGGGTAATCCGACCGATTACTGGGGCCTGGCGAAGCTCATCGGCGGCAACGCCGTCAAGGCGGACCCGAGCAAGGGCGTCACGCAGGTGGACATCCCGTTGGCCGGCACCATGCCCGCGACGGTGTTCGTGGCCTTCCAGCTGATGTTCGCGATCATCACCGTCGCGCTGATCTCGGGCGCGGTGGCCGATCGGCTCAAGTTCACCGCGTGGCTGGTGTTCGCCGGGCTGTGGGCGACGCTGGTCTACTTCCCGGTCGCACACTGGGTCTTCGCCGCCGACGGCTTCGCGTCTGAGCACGGTGGCTGGATCAACAACAAGCTGCACGCCATCGACTTCGCCGGAGGGACGGCGGTCCATATCAACTCCGGTGTGGCCGGCCTGGCGCTGGCGATCGTCCTGGGCAAGCGCCGCGGGTGGCCCACCACGCTGTTCCGGCCGCACAACCTGCCGTTCGTGATGCTCGGCGCAGGCTTGCTGTGGTTCGGCTGGTTCGGATTCAACGCCGGTTCGGCGACCAGTTCGAACGGGTCCGCCGGAGCGACGTTCATGACCACCACGGTCGCCACGGCCACGGGCATGCTCGCGTGGCTGCTGACCGAGCGCATCCGCGACGGGAAACCCACGACGCTGGGAGCGGCGTCCGGCATCGTCGCCGGACTGGTCGCCATCACACCGTCCTGCTCGTCGGTCAACATCCTGGGCGCGATCGTCGTCGGCGCGGTGGCCGGAGTGGTGTGCGCGCTGGCGGTCGGGCTGAAATTCCGGTTCGGCTTCGACGACTCGCTCGACGTGGTCGGGGTGCACATGGTCGGCGGTCTGGCGGGCACCTTGCTGGTCGGCCTGCTCGCCGCGCCGGAGTCCACCGCGATCAACGGGGTGGCCGGGGTGTCGAAGGGGTTGTTCTACGGCGGCGGCTGGGCCCAGCTGGAGCGGCAGGCGGTCGGCGCCTTCGCCGTCCTCTTCTACTCCGGCATCGTCACGCTGATCTTGGCTTTGATCCTGAAGTACACGATCGGGTTGCGTGTCGACGCCGAGGAAGAATCAACCGGCATCGACGAGTCTGAGCACGCGGAGAGCGCGTACGATTTCGGAACGATCGGTGGGCAGGGATCCGTTCTTCCGGCGGCGCGGGTTCCCCTGGAGGACCGCAACGGCCTGGAGGAGGACCGAGTGGGCGACAAAGTGGAGGCAGAGCAGGCATGAAGCTAGTCACCGCAATTGTGAAGCCGTTCACCCTCGATGACGTGAAGACCAGCCTCGAGGACGCGGGCGTCCTGGGCATGACGGTCAGCGAAATCCAGGGGTACGGGCGGCAGAAGGGCCACACCGAGGTTTACCGGGGTGCTGAATACTCGGTGGATTTCGTGCCGAAGGTGCGGATCGAGGTGGTGGTCGACGATTCCATCGTGGACAAGGTCGTGGACAGCATCGTCCGGGCGGCGCGCACCGGCAAGATCGGTGACGGCAAGGTCTGGGTAACCCCCGTGGAAACCATTGTGCGCGTGCGCACGGGTGAACGCGGAACCGATGCCCTCTGACTCCTAGCCGCACATTGCTGAACCAGGCCGGACGGGCCGGGAGGGTATGACAAGCCCATCCGACAGGTCATCTGAAGCGGGGACAGGAAGCGCCGGCGGGGCAGCCGATTTGGCTGCCTCGCGGCGCCAACTGCTGTCGGAGGGCGCTCACCTCGGCGCCGCGGAGCTCCGGAAAGCCTGGCTGGAGCTTCATGAATCCTGGCTGGTCGCCAAGGCCGGCGAGATCGGCATCGCCGACGGTAGCGGTTTCGCGGTCGTCGGGGTCGGTGGTCTGGGCCGCCGCGAGCTGTTGCCGTATTCCGATCTCGATCTAATGCTGTTGCACGACAACAAGTCTGATACCCAATTGCAGCGGGTCGCCGACGGATTGTGGTATCCGCTGTGGGACGCCAACGTCAGGCTCGACCACAGCGTGCGATCGGTGTCCGGGGCCCTCGGCGTCGCCAACAGCGACCTGGTGGCCGCGCTGGGCATGCTGGACGCCCGCCACATCGCCGGGGACGAGCGCCTGTCGGCGGAGCTGATCGACGGGGCTCGACGCCAGTGGCGCAGCGCAATCCGGTCCCGCATGGACGAGCTCGTCGCCATGACATATGAACGCTGGCAACGGTGTTGGCGAATCGCTCAGCGGGCCGAACCGGATCTGAAGTCGGGGCGCGGCGGCCTGCGCGACGTCCAACTGCTCGACGCGCTGGGCGTCGCGCAGCTCATCGACCGCCACGGCATGGGTCATCCTGACGCGCCCGGCGGATCGCTGAACGCCGCGTACCTCACGCTGCTCGATGTCCGCACAGAACTGCACCGGGTATCCAAGCGCGGACTCGACCAACTGCTGGCTCAGTTCGCCGACGAGGTCAGTGCGGCCTTGGGCGTCGGGGATCGATTTGCGTTGTCCCGCATGCTCTCCAGCGTCAGCCGCACCATCGCGTACCACGCCGAAACCGGGCTCCGGACCGCGCAGAACGCCCTGCCCCGACGCGGCCTCACCGCCCTGGTGCGGCGCCCGAAGCGGCGACCGCTGGACGAGGGGGTGGTCGAGTACGACGGCGAGGTGGTGCTCGCCCGCGACGCCCAACCCCAAACCGATGCCGGCCTGGTGTTGCGAGTCGCCGCCGCGTCGGCGGACACCGGCCTGCCGATCGGCGCCGGCACGCTCAAGCGACTCGCCGACAGCGTCCCGGATTTACCCTCGCCATGGCCGCGGGAGGCGCTGGACGACCTGCTGGTCGTGCTGCTGGCCGGGCCCACGGCGGTGAACACGATCGAGTCCCTGGACCGCACCGGGCTGTGGGGCCGACTGTTCCCGGAATGGGATGCGGTGCGCGACCTTCCGCCGCGCGACGTCTCGCACAAGTGGACCGTCGACCGGCACATCGTCGAAACCACTGTCAACGCGGCCCCGCTCACCACCCGCGTGGCGCGATCTGACCTGCTCGCCCTCGGCGCGCTGCTGCACGACATCGGCAAGGGGCGCGGCACGGACCACTGTGTGCTCGGCGCGGAATTGACGATCCCGATCGGCAACCGGCTGGGGCTGTCGGCCCAGGACACCGACACGCTCGCGGGAATGGTCCGCCACCACCTCCTGCTGCCGATCACGGCCACCCGAAGCGATCTCAACGATCCCAAGACCATCGAGTCGGTGGCCGCGGCCCTGCGCGGCGACCCGCAACTGCTCGAACTCCTGCACGCACTGGCCGAGGCGGATTCGAAGTCCACCGGTCCCGGGGTGTGGAGCGACTGGAAGGCGTCGTTGATCGACGACTTGGTCCGTCGCTGCCGGCTGGTGATGGCGGGCGAGCCGCTGCTGGAGGCCGAACCGATTGCGCCCCACTATCTTTCGCTGGCGGCTGGCCGCGGCGTGCACGTGGAGCTGCACCCCGGTGACCGGGAGCGCTTGACCGCGGTGATGCTCGCGCCGAACCAGCGCGGGCTGGTTTCGAAAGCAGCGGCAGTGCTGGCGGTGAACTCCCTGCGTATCCATTCGGCGTTGGCCAACATTCACGACGGCGTGGCGATCGTCGAGTTCGTCGCGTCGCCGGTGTTCGGCTCGCCGCCCGAATCAGGCTTACTGCGCCAGCAATTCAACGGTGCCCTGGCCGGCGACCTCGACATCCTCGGCACGCTGGAAAGACGCGACAGCGACGCGGTCAGCGCCGCGACGGCCCGGGCCGGCGAGATTCAGGCCGGGGTGCCCGTCACCCGGTCTACCGCCCCGCCGCGCATCCTGTGGCTCGACGCGACGACCGCCGGCCAGTTGATCTTCGAGGTCCGGGCCATGGATCGGCTGGGTCTGCTCGCGCTGTTGACCCGTGCGCTGGAACGCGCGGGGTCCGACATCGTCTGGGCCAAGGTCAACACGTTCGGCTCGACCGCCGCCGACGTCTTCTGCGTGACGGTGCCGGCGCACGGCGAGCACGACGCGCGAGCCGCGATCGAGCAGAACCTGCTCGCCGTGTTGGGCGGCCCCACGGTCGAAGTGCTCCAGGAGCCGGTCGGCGACTAGCGGGGTCAGGCGTGCTCGGCGTTGAGTCGCCGCAGGGCCTCGATGCGGTCCTGGATCTGTTCGCGGGTCGCGGCGGCGATCGGTGGCCCCCCGCAACGACGGCGAAGTTCGCTGTGAATCCAGCCGTGCGGCTTGCCGATGCGGTGGTGGGTGGCCGACACCAGGCTGTTGAGCTCGCGGCGCAGCTCGCGCAGTTGGCCATGCATCGACGGCGGCCCCGACACCGCGGCCGGCGCAGCCTGTGCGGCCCGTCGCTGCAGCTGCTCGTCCTGCCGGCGGTGCAGCAGCGCCCGCATCTGATCGGCATCGAGCAACCCCGGAATGCCGAGGTAATCGGCCTCCTCGTCGCTTCCGGCCGGCGCGGCGGTGCCGAACGACGACCCATCGAAGATGACCTGATCCAGCTCCGCGTCGGCGCCCAGTGAGGTGAAGCCGTTGTCGGCCTCGGTCTTTTCGGTCTGCGTCCTGATGGCGGGATCGCCGTCGAGGGGGTCGTCGTCGGGGCGGTGCGGATCCCCCAGCACGTGATTGCGCTGGGCCTCCAGCTCGCTGGCGAGCTGCAGCAGATTGGGCACCGACGGCAGGAAGATGCTGGCGGTCTCGCCCGGCCGCCGCGATCGCACGAAGCGGCCGATGGCCTGCGCGAAGAACAGGGGAGTGGAGGCGCTGGTGGCGTAGATGCCGACCGAGAGCCGGGGCACGTCGACGCCTTCGGAGACCATCCGCACGGCCACCAGCCACCGGCTGGTGCCGGCGGCGAATTCGCTGATGCGCGCGGAGGATCCGGGATCGTCGGACAGCACCACCGTCGGCGCCTCGGAGGTCAGCCTGGTCAGCAGGGTTGCGTAGGCGCGCGCCGCGGTGCGGTCCGAGGCGATGATCATGCCGCCGGCGTCGGGCACGTGCGCGCGCTTCTGGCTCAGCCGCTGGTCGGCGGCCGCGATCACCGCGGGCATCCATTCGCCGGCCGGGTCGAGCGCCGTGCGCCAGGCCCGCGCCGTGTGCTCGGCGGTCAGCGGCTCGCCCAGCCGCGCGGCGTGCTCCTCGCCGGCACTGTCCCGCCAGCGCGCCTCCCCGGAGTAGGCCAGGAAGACCACCGGTCGGACCACCCCGTCGGCAAGAGCCTCGGCGTAGCCGTAAGTGTGGTCGGCCTGCGAACGCCGCACCCCGTCGGCGCCCGATTCGTAGGCGACGAACGGGATGGGGCTGTCGTCGCTGCGAAAGGGCGTGCCCGTCAAGGCGAGCCGGCGCGTCGCATCGCCGAAGGCCTCGCGGATGGCCTCACCCCAGGTCTTGGCGTCACCGCCGTGGTGAATCTCGTCGAAGACCACCAACGTCTTGCGCTGCTCGGTGCGTACCCGGTGCAGCGTCGGATGCGCCGCGACCTGAGCGTAGGTGACCATCACGCCGTGGTACTCGCCCGACATCAGGGCATGGGAGTTGGAGAACTTCGGGTCCAGGGCGATGCCGTGCCGTGCGGCGGCCTGGGCCCACTGCACCTTGAGGTGCTCGGTGGGCACCACGACCGTGATCTGCTCGACGACGCGCTGGCTCAGCAGTTCCGCGGCCACCCGCAGGGCGAACGTCGTCTTGCCGGAGCCCGGGGTCGCCACGGCCAGGAAATCGCGCGGTTGGCCGGCCAGGTATTTCACCAACGCCCGGCGCTGCCAACCCCGCAGCGCACGGCCGCTGTCGTCGACGGGAGACTCCGTGCGAGCGAGCGGTTGCACGGACATTTCCCCCCGTTTGTTGTAATTGTCGACCCGGCCAGAGTGGTGAAGCGGTGGCTGTGAAATCTAGCACGCCAACGCTTTTCGGCGCAGTAACGACTCGGGCGCGGCTACCGTGGCCGGCCCGCGAGGTCGCGGGTCTGCAGCCACCCGTGGATGCGTTGCGCGACGTCAGCCCACCCCGGCTCGAGCATCATGTTGTGGCCCATCGGGAAGAATTCCGGTTCGGTCGCATACGCGCGCGCCGTGGCACGCACATCGCCGGCGCTGACGAAGCCGTCGTACTGCGCGCCGAGGACCAGGATCGGCGTGGTCACCCGCCGCGTTCTGACGCGGCGGACCACGGGATCGGTCATGGCGGCGCGGATGCTCTCGGCCCCCGCGCGTTGCCTGCAGGATTCGACGACCGCCTCGGGCGTGTCGGCGCAGAACAGGTACTCACGGACCAGAGCCGGGGTGGCGAGGAATTTCAGCAGCGTGGGGTCGGTCCAGGCTTCCATCGTCATCGATGGCCGGCGGCGCCAGACGCGCACCGCCAACCTGAGCACGCCCTGCGGCGGCACGGAGCCCACCAGGACCGCCGCCGGGGCGCCGCGTGTTTCGAGGTGGCGCTGGATGACGAAGCCACCCAGCGAATGGCCTATCAGCACGGGGTCGCCGCCCAGTTCGTCGGCCACCGAACGGAGGTCGTCGATGTAGTCGGCGATGGAAACCTTGTGCAGCGGCTTGGCCGTCGGGCTGGCGCCGTGCCCCCGCAGGCTCATCGCGACCGCGCGGTAGCCCGCGTCGGCGAAGAAGTCCAGGAAGTGCTCCCAGCACCACGCGCCGTGCCAGCCGCCGTGCACGAACAGCAGCGGCACCGGATGATCTCGGCTGCAGGATCCTTTGTCGATCACCTCGAGCATGGGAACCATTCAAACCCGCTCGCCGTTTCGGCGAGACTGAAACTACGCACACCTTTATCGGCGCGTCGTGTGCGTAGTTGCGGTGTCGCGGTCGATGGGCGGCGCCAAGCCGGCCGGGCTGGACTACCACTAGGCTGGCGGGGTGTTTGAATCGCTGTCCGACCGGTTGACCGGTGCACTTCAGGGACTACGCGGCAAGGGTCGACTGACCGACGCCGACATCGAGGCCACCACCCGCGAGATCCGGCTGGCGCTGCTGGAAGCCGACGTGTCGTTGCCCGTGGTGCGCGCGTTCGTCACCCGGATCAAGGACCGCGCCCGGGGTGCCGAGGTCTCCGGCGCCCTCAACCCGGCGCAGCAGGTCGTCAAGATCGTCAACGAAGAGCTCATCGGCATCCTGGGTGGGGAAACCCGCCAGCTGGCGTTCGCCAAGACGCCGCCGACCGTTGTGATGCTCGCCGGTCTGCAGGGTTCCGGTAAGACCTCGCTGGCCGGAAAGCTGGCCGCGTGGCTGCGCGGGCAGGGGCACACTCCGCTGTTGGTGGCGTGCGACCTGCAGCGGCCGGCCGCCGTGAACCAGCTGCAAGTCGTCGGTGAGCGCGCCGGGGTACCGGTGTTCGCGCCGCATCCCGGCGAGTCCCCCGGATCGGGGCCCGGTGACCCGGTCGCGGTCGCGGCGGCGGGGCTCGCCGAGGCCCGGGCGAAGCACCACGACGTCGTCATCGTCGACACCGCCGGCCGGCTGGGCATCGACGACGAGCTGATGTCCCAGGCCGCGGCCATCCGCGACGCCGTCAATCCCGACGAAGTGCTGTTCGTGCTGGACGCGATGATCGGGCAGGACGCCGTGACCACCGCGGAGGCGTTCCGCGAGGGCGTCGGCTTCACCGGGGTGGTATTGACCAAGCTCGACGGTGACGCCCGCGGTGGCGCCGCGTTGTCGGTGCGCGAGGTGACCGGCGTCCCAATCCTTTTCGCCTCCACCGGCGAGAAGCTGGAGGACTTCGACGTCTTCCACCCCGACCGGATGGCCGGCCGCATCCTGGGCATGGGCGACGTGCTGAGCCTGATCGAACAGGCCGAGCAGGTCTTCGACGCCGAGCAGGCCGAGGCCGCCGCCGCCAAGATCGGCACCGGCGAGCTGACGCTGGAGGACTTCCTCGAGCAGATGCTCGCCATCCGCAAGATGGGTCCGATCGGCAACCTGCTGGGCATGCTTCCCGGCGCCGGGCAGATGAAGGACGCGCTGGCACAGGTCGACGACAAGCAACTCGACCGCCTGCAGGCCATCATCCGCGGCATGACGCCCCAAGAGCGGGCCGACCCGAAGATCATCAACGCCTCCCGGCGGCTGCGCATCGCCAACGGGTCCGGCGTCTCGGTGTCCGAGGTGAACCAGCTGGTGGACCGGTTCTTCGAGGCCCGCAAGATGATGTCGTCGATGCTCGGCGGCATGGGCATCCCCGGCATGGGGCGCAAGTCGGCGACCCGAAAGGCCAAGGGCGGCAAGGGCAAGAAGGGCAAGAAGGGCGGGCGGGGCCCGACGCCGCCCAAGGCCAGGAACCCGCTCGGCGCCGGGATGCCGGGCATGCCGGCCGGATTCCCGGACCTTTCGCACATGCCGGAAGGCCTCAACGAGCTGCCGCCCGGGCTGGCGGATTTCGACCTGTCCAAACTCAAGTTCCCAGGCAAGTCGTGACGATCGCGAGCGCGGCGAAGCCGGGCGAAGTCCCCCGCAAGCGGGAGGTGCCCCCAGGTCGTCACCGTCGGACCCGACGAAACTGACCCGCTGTGCGCATGCACGTGCGAGGTGTTGGGCTGCCGGACGAGACCCCAACCGAGCTGTGGATCGTCGGCGGGCGCATCAGCACCGAACCGGTCGCGGGGGCCGACACCGTCTTTGACGGCGGCTGGATCATCCCGGGCCTGGTGGACGCGCACTGCCACGTCGGGCTCGGCGAGCACGGCGAGATTCGGCTCGACGAGGCGATCGCCCAGGCCGAGATCGAACGCGACGTCGGTGCGCTGCTGTTGCGGGACTGCGGCTCACCGACCGACACCCGCAGCCTCGACGACCACGAGGATCTGCCGCGCATCATCCGGGCCGGAAAACATCTGGCCCGGCCCAAGCGGTATGCGGCGGGTTTCTCGCGCGAGCTGGAAGACGAGTGGCAACTGCCCGAGGCGGTGGCCGAAGAGGCGCGGCGCGGCGATGGCTGGATCAAGCTGGTCGGCGACTGGATCGATCGCAGCGTCGGCGACCTCGCACCGCTGTGGTCCGACGACGTGCTCAAGGCGGCCATCGACACCGCACATGCCCATGGCGCCCGGGTCACCGCGCACGTCTTCAGTGAGGACGCGCTGCCGGGCCTGGTCAGGGCCGGCATCGACTGCATCGAGCACGGCACCGGCCTCACCGATGACACCATCGCGCTGATGGTCGAGCACGGGACCGTCCTGGTCCCCACGCTGGTCAACATCGTCGAGAATTTCCCGGGTATCGCCGACGCCGCGGCCGGGAAGTATCCGACCTACGCCGCCCACATGCGCGACCTGCATGCACGCGGGCTGTCGCGGATCGCCGCGGCCCGTGATGCGGGCGTGCCGATCTACGCCGGCAGTGACGCCGGCACCATGGTCGCGCCCGGGCGCATCGCCGACGAGATCGAAGCGCTCAAGGGCATCGGCATGAGCCCGACCGATGCGTTGGGCGCGGGGTGCTGGGACGCCCGGCGCTGGCTGGGCCGCCCCGGCCTCGATCACGGCGCTTCCGCCGACCTGCTGTGCTTCGCGGACGATCCGCGGTCGAGCCCGGCCGCGCTGCACCGTCCGGACCTGGTGATTTTGCGCGGCAAGGTGTTCCGCTCGCCGACGTAGCCCGGAATCGGCCCTGTTCACGGGGTTGCCGCGCCGGCTTCCGGAAAAGATTGCGAGTGCTTGCTATCTATGTTACGGTCCATGTCACCACGACAACTGGAGGCAAAAGTGGCTTACGACGTGATCATTCGCGAAGGGCTGTGGTTCGACGGCACCGGCAGCGCGCCGCAGACCCGCACGCTGGGTATTCGCGACGGCGTGGTGGCCACCGTGTCGGACGGGCCGCTGGACGAGACGGGCTGCCCCGAGGTGATCGACGCGGCCGGCAAGTGGATCGTGCCCGGCTTCGTCGACGTGCACACCCACTATGACGCCGAGGTGCTGCTGGATCCGGGCCTGCGGGAGTCCGTGCGGCACGGTGTCACCACCGTGTTGCTCGGGAACTGCTCGTTGTCGACGGTCTACGCCAGCTCCGAGGACGCCGCCGACCTGTTCAGCCGCGTCGAAGCCGTGCCGCGCGAGTTCGTCTACGGCGCCCTGCAGAACAAGACGTGGTCCACCGCAGCGGAATACATCAAGGCCATCGACGCCCTGCCGCTCGGGCCGAATGTCGGCTCGCTGCTTGGCCATTCGGACCTGCGGACGGCGGTTCTCGGGCTCGATCGGGCCACCGACGCCACCGTCACGCCCACCCCCGCCGAGCTGGAGCAGATGGCGGCCCTGCTGGAGGAGGCGCTCGACGCCGGGGTGCTCGGCATGTCGGGGATGGACGCGGCCATCGACAAGCTCGACGGTGAGCGATTCCGGTCGCGGGCGCTGCCGTCCACCTTCGCGACCTGGCGCGAGCGCCGCCGGCTCATCAAGGTGCTGCGCAAGCGCGGACGCATGCTGCAGAGCGCGCCCAACGTGGCGAAGCCGTCGTCCGGAATGCTCTTCTTCCTGGCCAGTAGCCGGATCCTCAACCGCGGCAAGGGCGTTCGCATGAGCATGCTGGTATCCGCCGATGCCAAGTCGATGCCGCTGTCGGTATACGTCTTCGGCCCGGGGACCCGCTTGCTGAACAAGCTGCTGGGCTCTCATGTGCGATTCCAGCATCTGCCGGTGCCGTTCGAGTTGTACTCCGACGGAATCGATCTGCCGGTCTTCGAGGAATTCGGCGCCGGAACGGCCGCCCTGCACCTGCGGGACCAGTTGGAGCGCAACGAGTTACTTGCCGACAAGGAATACCGCCGGAAGTTCCGCAAGGAGTTCGACCGGATCAAACTCGGACCGTCGTTGTGGCACCGCGACTTCCACGACGCGGTCATCGTCGAGTGCCCCGACGAGTC
Organism: Mycobacterium sp. 852002-51613_SCH5001154; assembly: GCF_001667425.1. NCBI lineage: Bacteria > Bacillati > Actinomycetota > Actinomycetes > Mycobacteriales > Mycobacteriaceae > Mycobacterium > Mycobacterium sp. 852002-51613_SCH5001154. The sequence continues at coordinate 402,868 of NZ_LZII01000083.1, forward strand.
GTTGATAGGCAAGAGCTTTGGGGCCATCGCCGACGAGCGCAAGCTGCACCCGCTCGACGCATTCCTGGACGTGCTCGTCGAGAACGGCGAACGCAACGTCCGGTGGACGACCGTCGTGGCCAACCACCGCCCCAAGCTGCTCAACGCGCTCGCCAATGAGGGCAGCGTGCACATGGGCTTCTCGGATGCCGGTGCGCACCTGCGCAACATGGCCTTCTACAACTTCCCGATCAAGCTGCTCAAGCGGGCTCGGGACGCCTCCCGGGCGGGCGCACCGTTCATGCCCATCGAGCAGGCGGTGCATCGCCTGACCGGCGAACTGGGGGAGTGGTTCGGCGTCGACGCCGGCACGCTGCGGCAGGGCGACCGCGCGGACTTCGTGGTGATCGACCCGGCCGGCCTCAACGAAACGGTCGAGGGCTACTACGAGGAGGAGGTGCCGTTCTACGGGGGCTTGCGGCGCATGGTCAATCGCAACGACGACGCCGTCGTCGCGACCGGTGTGGGCGGGGCCGTCGTCTTCCGCGCGGGGCAGTTCAGGGACGGCTACGGCCGGACCTTGAAGTCGGGCCGCTACCTGCGCGCGGGCCAGCGACACCGGGGCCGGAGCGCCCTGAGAATCGGGGGCTGACGTGGCCAGAACCCAGCAGCAGCGTCGGGAAGAGACCGTGGGACGGCTTCTCGACGCCTGCATCGCCACCATCATCGAGGTCGGATACGCCCGAGCGTCGGCGGCCGTGATCACCAAGCGCGCCGGGGTGTCGGTGGGCGCCCTGTTCCGGCACTTCGAGACGATGGGCGACTTCATGGCCGCCACGGCGTCGGAGGTGCTGCGTCGTCAGCTCGAGACGTTCACCAAGCGGGTCGCCGAAATCCCGGCCGATCGGCCGGCGCTCGAAGCCGCCCTGGCGATACTCCGCGACATCACCGCCGCCCCGAGCAATGCCGTGCTCTACGAGCTGTTGGTCGCCGCGCGCACCGACGAAAAGCTCAGGGCCACTTTGCAAACCGAGCTGCGCCAGTACTCGGCGAAGATTCACGACGCCGCCCGTACGCTGCCCGGGGCCGAAAGCTTCCCCGAGGAAACGTTCCCGGTGCTGGTCGCGTTGCTGACCAACGTGTTCGACGGGGCCGCGGTGGTGGAGGGGGTGCTGCCGCAGCCGCAGATCGCCGAGCAACGGATCCCGATGCTGATGACGCTGCTGTCCGCGGCGGCGGGGGACGCGGGCCTGGCGGAATAGCTACAGCGAGCCGATGCTGGACTGCGGGCCTTGGGCGAATCCCCAGTCGAACAACGTCGCCGCCTGGTCCCAGTACGTCGGGCCGCCCTCTTTGATCAACCCGTACATCATGGCGATGACCAACCGACGGCCACCGCGGGCGGCGGCCCCGACAAAGGTCTTGCGGGCCGCGTTGGTGAACCCGGTCTTGCCGCCGATCGCGCCGGGGTAGCGCTGCAACAGCTCGTCCTGATTGGTGATGAGGTGTTCGCCGTTATCGCCGGGGAACATCGCCGACGGCTCGGCCGTGATCTGCGCGAACACCGGGTTGGCCATCGCGGCGCGGAAGATGACGGCCAGGTCGTGCGCGGTCGATGACCCGGATCCGCCTGGCCCATCGAGCCCGGACGGCGTCGCGGCATGGGTGCTCGTCGCGCCGAGCGAGGCGGCCTTGGCGTTCATCTTGGCGACCGTGACTTCGGGCCCGCCCAGCATGTGCGCCAGCGTGTTGGCGGCGTCGTTACCCGAGACCAGCAGCAGGCCGTCGAGGAGCTGACGTGCGGTGTAGGTGCGGCCCGGTTTGATGCCGACGCAATTGCACTCCACCTGGGTGTCGGCGGTGTCGGCGACGACGGTGGAGTCCAGGCTCACCGAGTCGAGGACCACCTGGGCCAGCAGCGTCTTGATCGTGCTCGCCGGCGGGTGGGCCACGTTCTGGTCGCGGTCGGCCAGCACCTGGCCGGTGTCGAGATCGGCGACGATCCAGGTCTGGGCCGGGCCGTCCGGGATCGGCACCGAGCCCACCGGCTGCATGCTGTCGGCCCGGGCCGTGGGGACGGTTGCCCCGTACGCACCCACCGTGAGCAGGGCCGCCGCTGCGGCCATGACCTTGCGCATGGCCGGAAAGTCTAACTTCCGGGCCTGTTCGGCGTCGATTTCAGTACTGTCCGATGCATGTTGAGCCTGGCCGAGATTTCCGACCGCTTAGAGATCCAGCAGCTTCTGGTGGACTATTCCACCGCCATTGACCAGCGCCGATTCGACGATCTCGACCAGGTGTTCACGGAAGACGCGTACATCGACTACACCGCCCTCGGCGGCATCGAGGGCCACTACCCGGAGGTCAAGAAGTGGCTGTCGGAGGTGCTGCCGAACTTCCCGGTGTACGCGCACATGCTCGGCAACTTCTCGGTGCGCATCGACGGGGATAAGGCCTCGTCGCGGGTGATCTGCTTCAACCCGATGGTGCTCGGCGGGGACAAGGAGCAGGTGTTGTTCTGCGGGCTCTGGTACGACGACGAGTTCGTCCGCACGCCGGACGGCTGGCGGATGACCCGTCGGGTCGAGACCAAGGTCTTCCAGAAGGTCATGTAGGCGGCGGCCGCCGCCGCGATTTCTGGGGCGGCGCCCTGGTCTGGCACAATGGGCGGCTGTCCGCCGAGCGATTACGCATCGCTTCGTGGTCATACACGCGAGGCAAAACCGGATCCGGGCATCCCCGCCCCGATCGCTGAATTGCAGCGTGACACACACAGGAGAACCCGCTTAACCATGGCTGTGAAGATCAAGCTGACCCGGCTTGGCAAGATCCGCAATCCCCAGTACCGCATCGCCGTCGCCGACGCTCGGACGCGGCGCGACGGTCGCTCCATCGAGGTCATCGGCCGCTACCACCCGAAGGAAGACCCGAGCCTCATCGAGATCAACTCCGAGCGCGCGCAGTACTGGCTGTCCGTGGGTGCTCAGCCCACCGAGCCCGTCCTCAAGCTGCTCAAGATCACCGGCGACTGGCAGAAGTTCAAGGGCCTGCCGGGCGCCGAGGGCCGCTTGAAGGTCGCCCCGCCGAAGCCCAGCAAGCTCGAGCTGTTCAACGCCGCGCTGGCCGAGGCCGAGGGCGGTCCCACCACCGAGGCGGCGAAGCCGAAGAAGAAGGCGCCGGCGAAGAAGGCCGCCAAGGCCGCCGAGCCAGAGGCGGCGGCTGCCCCCGAGACGCCGGCGGAGCCGGCCGCTGAGGCCGCGCCGGCGGAGACGGCCGCCGAGGGCGGCGAGCAGGCCGCGCCGAGCGCCGAAAGCTGACCGACGTGAGCACCGTCGTCGTTGACGCAGTGGAGCACCTGGTCCGTGGGATCGTCGACAACCCCGACGACGTCCGGGTCGACATGGTGACCAGCCGCCGTGGCAGAACGGTCGAGGTCCACGTCCATCCCGACGACCTGGGCAAGGTGATCGGTCGCGGGGGTCGCACCGCGACTGCGCTGCGCACGCTGGTCGCCGGTATCGGTGGCCGCGGTATCCGCGTCGACGTGGTGGACACCGACCAGTAGCCGCTGATGGAGCTCCGTTGGAGTTGACCGTCGGGCGCGTCGCGAAAGCGCACGGGATCGGCGGCGAGGTCGTCGTCGAGATCCGCACCGACGACCCGGCGACCCGCTTCGCGCCGGGTAACACCCTGCGGGGCAAGCCATCCCGCGGTGGTGAAGAACGTGACTTCGTAGTCGAGAGCGCGCGCGAGCACGGCGGGCGGCTGCTGTTGCGATTGGCCGGGGTGGCCGACCGGGACTCCGCCGACGCGCTGCGCGGCACCCTGTTCGTCGTCGATTCCGCTGATTTGCCCCCCATTGATGAGCCGGACACCTACTACGACCACCAACTCGAAGGGCTGCACGTCCGGACGGTTGCGGGCCAGGACGTCGGTGTCGTCGCCGAGGTGTTGCACACCGCCGGGGGTGAGTTGTTGGCGGTGCGCCGAGGCGACGGTGGGGAAGTACTGGTGCCGTTCGTCGGCGCGATCGTCACGTCGGTGTCGCTCGACGACCGCAGTGTCGAGATCGATCCGCCCGAGGGCCTGCTGGATCTCGCATGAGAATCGACGTCGTCACGATCTTCCCGAACTTCCTCGACCCGTTGCGACAATCGTTGCCGGGCAAGGCAATTCAGTCGGGGCTGGTCGACCTGCGGGTGCACGATCTGCGTCGGTGGACGCACGACGTGCATCGCTCGGTCGACGACGCGCCGTACGGCGGTGGTCCCGGGATGGTGATGAAGGCCCCGGTGTGGGGCGAAGCGCTGGACGAGATCTGCTCGGAGCAAACCGTTTTGGTTGTCCCCACCCCCGCTGGTGCGTTGTTCACACAGGCTGACGCCCAGCGATGGAGCGCCGAGGAGCACCTGGTGTTCGCGTGCGGCCGCTACGAGGGCATCGACCAGCGGGTCATCGAGGATGCCGCCCGGCGGATGCGCGTCGAGGAGGTCTCGATCGGCGACTATGTCCTGCCGGGTGGGGAGTCGGCGGCGGTGGTGATGATCGAAGCCGTGGTGCGCCTGCTCGAGGGCGTCCTCGGCAATCCGGCGTCGCATCGCGAGGATTCGCACTCCCCGGCGCTGGACCGGCTGCTGGAGGGGCCCAGCTACACCCGGCCGCCGAGCTGGCGCGGGCTCGACGTTCCCGAGGTGTTGTTATCCGGCGACCACGCGCGCGTCGCCGCCTGGCGCCGGGAGGTCTCGTTGCAGCGCACCCGCGAACGACGCCCGGAGCTGCTGGACGAGCCCGGGCAAGAAGATTAGAGCCCGCGCCCCAACGGGTCGATTCGGCCCTCGGGAAATATCGTCCTGACCGCCCGGGTGATGGTGTCGCGGGCGGTGGCGTCGTCGGAGGGCTGCAGCGACTGCACCACCATGATGTAGCGACGGTCCGAGCCGATCACCCCGGTCGACAAGTGCATCCAGTCGCTGCCGATGCAGCACATCCAGCCCTGCTTGACCGCCACCGGTTCGGCGTACAGACCCTCCGGGATGCCGAAGCGTTGCGGGTAGCCGTCCAGCCCGTTGGGCGTGGACTGGGCCAGGTCGTCGACGATGATCTTCGCCTTGTCCGCGGGCAGCCCGCCCGACCCGTCGAGCAGCATCTCGTAGTAGCGGATCAGGTCGGTCGTCGTGCTCATGGTGTTCCACCAGCGTCCGTCGCTGGGCGGGGTGGTCGACGTGAGCCCGTAGCGGGCCGCGACCGCGGTGATGATGGCGTTCTCGCCGCCCTGGCCCCAGAACTTCTCGGCCGCGCCGTCGTCGGATGACTGCAACATGATGTCCAACGCCTGGCGGTCGTTGGCGGTCAGCGCGGCCTTGCCCTCCGATTCGTGCAGCAGCAGGTCGTCGGCGATGAACAGCTTGGCCACCGACGCGGTGCCGATGACCTGGCTGTTGCCGGTGGAGACCAGCTGGTGGGTCTTGCGATCGAGGATCGCCACCGAGAGGGCGGCTCCGCCGGCGGCGGCTTCGTCGGTTGCCTGCTGCACCCGCGCCTGCAGGCCGACGGGCCCCGGGGCGGTCAGCTGCAGTTCGGGCTGCGGTGGCTTGACCGCCTCGAGCAGGACCTCGGCCGACTGCGGGGGCGGCTGGCGCAGGCCTCGGTCGGGCGTGACGTAGACCGGGAGGCTATATACGTTGGCCTGTACCTTCGCCTCGCATCCGGCGGCCACGATCAACGCCACCGCCGCTGTGGCGGTGAACAAAATCAGCGGCCGAACGCGCATTCCTCTCCTCCGACGTGGCTCCGACGCACCCAAGCGCACTGGTGTGGGCCGCATCGCGCCACCTGTCCCGGCCATTACGCAAGGTCGGGTAGCGCGTTCTGGCCCCAGTCATATGTACCATTCACCAGCGTTTTCGGCTCGTTGCGAACCGCCTCCGACGCTGTGATTTTCGTGGCAAGCCTCCTGTCTGGCACAATTGACCAGTTGTCTCCAGCGGTTCCAGGCCGGCCGGGCCGCTTCTTGCCTGCTGCGAGATACGCCCAAGTTGCCCCAAACCATCGGCTTGGCGACTGCCTCACGTGCAGGTGAGAGCTGTTGCCGCAGGCCGCGACCGCAAGGAAGTGTCTTCTCAGATGAACCGCCTGGACTTCGTCGACCAAGCGTCGCTGCGCGACGACATCCCCGTTTTCGGCCCGGGCGACACCATCAACGTGCACGTCAAGGTCATCGAGGGCGCCAAGGAGCGTATCCAGGTGTTCAAGGGCGCGGTGATCCGTCGACAGGGCGGCGGCGTCCGCGAGACCTTCACCGTGCGCAAGGAGAGCTACGGCGTCGGCGTCGAGCGGACGTTTCCGGTGCATTCGCCGAACATCGACCACATCGAGGTGGTGACCCGTGGAGATGTCCGCCGCGCCAAGCTCTACTACCTGCGTGAGCTCCGCGGCAAGAAGGCCAAGATCAAGGAAAAGCGCTGAGCTGGGACGGCCGGGCGGCAGTCACGGTCGGTTTAGCGCGCCACAATCTGCGCTGGCTACTCTGATCTCGTGACCGAACCCACGGACTCATCTGAGCCCCAGTCCGCCCAGTCAGAGCCGAAGGTCTCCACTCAAATCCCGGACACGCCCGAAGGCGAGTCGCCGAAGGTCCCCGAACCGGGAGAGGCGCCCGACGAGGACACGCCGGAGCGCACCAAGCGATCCACGCTGCGGGAATTCGCGCTGCTGGCGGTAATCGCGGTGGCCCTCTATTACGTCATGTTGACGTTCGTGGCACGGCCCTACCTGATCCCGTCGGAATCGATGGAGCCGACGCTGCACGGCTGCGCCGGTTGTGTCGGTGACCGGATCATGGTCGACAAGGTCAGCTATCGCTTCGAGTCACCCCGCCCCGGTGACGTCATCGTCTTCAAGGGGCCGCCCTCCTGGAACCTGGGGTACAAGTCGATCCGGTCCAACAACACCGTGCTGCGGTGGGCACAGGATGCGCTGTCCTTCATCGGCTTCGTGCCTCCCGACGAAAACGACTTGGTGAAGCGGGTCATCGCCGTCGGCGGGCAGACGGTGCAGTGCCGGGCCGACACCGGCTTGACGGTCAACGGCAAGCCGCTCAAAGAGCCCTACCTGGATCCGGCCACCATGATGGCCGACCCGTCGGTGTATCCGTGCCTGGGCAGCGAGTTCGGGCCGGTCACCGTTCCGCAGGGGCGGCTGTGGGTGATGGGCGACAACCGGACCCACTCGGCGGATTCCCGCGCCCACTGCAACAGTGTCCCGACCGAGGCGCTCAAGGGCGTGTTGTGCACGGGCGATCCCGCGTCGGGGACCGTGCCGGTGTCCAACGTGATCGGCAAGGCGAGGTTCATCGTGTGGCCGCCCGGGCGATGGGGTGGCGTGTCTTCGGTGAACCCGCAGCAGCATCAGTAGCCATGACCACGACGTGGCCGCCGCGGACGGTGATCCGCAAATCGTCGGGATTGCGCACCCTGGAATCCGCGCTGTATCGCAGCGGGTTGGGGCCGGTCGCCGGCGTGGACGAAGTCGGCCGCGGCGCCTGCGCGGGCCCATTGGTGGTGGCGGCCTGCGTGCTGGGGCCTGGCCGCCTGGAAAGCCTTGCTGCGCTTGATGATTCGAAAAAGCTCACCGAGAGTGCCAGGGAGAAGTTGTTCCCGCTGATCCGTCGTTACGCGCTGGCCTACCACGTCGTGTTCATCCCCCCGGCCGAAGTGGACCGGCGCGGCGTGCACGTCGCCAACATCGAAGGCATGCGCCGCGCCGTGGCCGGCCTGTCGCTGCGGCCCGGTTATGTGCTCAGCGACGGATTCCGGGTGCCCGGCCTGCCGGTGCCGTCGCTCCCGGTCATCGGCGGCGACGCGGTGGCGGCGTGCATCGCCGCGGCCAGCGTGCTGGCGAAGGTCAGCCGGGACCGGCTGATGGTCGCCATGGACGCCGACCACCCGGGCTACGGCTTCGCCGAACACAAGGGTTACAGCACACCGGCGCACAGCACGGCGCTGACGCGGCTGGGTCCCTGCCCCGAACACCGCCACTCGTTCATCAATGTCCGGCGCGTGGCCATAGGGTCAGCAGGGTTGGGCGGCCGCGTCGTGGCCGAATGCCGACCGGACCCTCGCCCGCGCGCGGCGGATATCGGTGAGGAAAGATGGGGCCAGGATTCCCCGGGCGGAACGCCGGGGAAGTGTTTCTCCGAGAAGGACGTCTGAACAGATGAGTGCCGAGGATCTCGAAAAGTACGAAACCGAGATGGAGCTCTCGCTGTATCGCGAATACAAGGACATCGTCGGCCAGTTCAGCTTCGTCGTCGAAACCGAGCGGCGCTTCTACCTGGCCAACAGCGTGGAGATGGTGCCCCGCAACGCCGACGGCGAGGTGTACTTCGAGCTGCGACTGTCCGACGCCTGGGTGTGGGACATGTACCGCCCGGCCCGGTTCGTCAAGCAGGTGCGGGTGGTGACGTTCAAGGACGTCAACATCGAAGAGGTGGAAAAGCCCGAGCTGCGGTTGCCGGAGTAGCGAGCTAGTCGTTCTCCTGCTCTTCGGCGGGCGGCAATTGGCCGCGTCTATCGATGACCTCCCGCGCCACATCGGCCAGCTTGATGTTCAGCGTCTGGGAATGGCGCCGCAGCAGGTCGAACGCCTGCGTCTCGGTCATGTCGTGGAGCAGCATCAACATGCCGACCGCCTTGCCGATCTCGCGGTTGCTCAGCAATCCGCGGCGCAGGCTGGTGGCGTCCTCGCCCTTGGCGACCGCATTGATGGCCACGCTGGCGAACGCGGCCAGCACCGCCGCGCGCCCGGCCGACTCGGCGTCGAACACGTTGGGTGTGTCGCTGAACAGGTTGAGCGCAGCGCCTTTGCGTTTGTCCACCAACAGCCGAAAGCCCATCGCCCCGCGCACCGGGGTTTCCGCCACCAGCACCTTCGCCAGCTGCGGCCACAGCGACGGCGTCGTCAGGTCCGGGTCGATCTGGGGGGTCTCCTCCTCGATCGCGTCGATGCACGGACCGTCCCCCGAACGCCGTTCCAGCTCGTCGATCTGCCGCGCCAGTTGGTCACTGGCGCCCACGGTGACGTAGCGGTCGCCGTCGCGCACCAACAGGCTGGCGTGGTCGCATCCGCGCACGACCATGGTGGCGGCGATGCAGATGGCCGCGTACATCTGGCCGGCGTCCGAGCCCTGGTAGATGATCTCGGCCAGCGCGGCGAACACCGTCCCGGGGTCGGCCATTTCCCCGCCCGGCGTCGGCCTGCCTGCGGCCGTCGATTCGTCCGCCATGTTGTGCCTCATTCCCTGCGCATTCCGCAGTCTGACCCCGCGTTTCGATCGCCGTAGATTATCGGTCCTGGGCGCGACCCTCACACGCTGTTCGGTGCTATTGCGACGAATCCTATGCGCCTCGGCCGCCAGTCCCCGGACCGGCGAAAGCACCCGCTGACAATACGGGTACCCCAGCACCTTGCACGCACGAATCGGGGCGCTCGCGGCGGCGCCCGTTGGTGACATTTCCCACCGGGGGTTTCGGCGGGCGCCCGGCGGGAAAAAGCCTTCAAGTGGGAATTACCGTCGCGGTGACAGGGCCAACCGGCGAGATCGGCATGTCTGCGGTGACGGCGCTGGAGCGTGAACCCGCCGTGGACGCCATCGTCGGGATGGCGCGCCGGCCGTTCGATCCGTCTTCGCGCGGCTGGCAGAAGACGACCTATCAGCAGGGCGACATCCTGGACCGCGAGGCTGTCGACGCGCTGGTGGCGCAGGCCGACGTGGTCATCCACCTGGCCTTCATCATCATGGGGTCGCGGGAAGAGAGTGCCCGCATCAACCTGCAGGGCACCCGCAACGTGTTCGAGGCGACGGTCGCCAGCGAGCGGACGCGGCGCCTGGTGTACACCTCGTCGGTGGCGGCCTACGGCTATCACGGCGACAACCCGGACCCGCTGACCGAGGACGTCCCGGCTCGGGGCTCCGACGAGCATTACTACTCCGCGCAGAAGGCGGCGTGCGAGGCGCTGCTCGGCGAGATCACCAAGGACTCGCCCCTCGAGGTGTTCGTATTGCGGCCGTGCATCGTCGCCGGGCCCAATGCCACCGTCCTGGCCGACGCCATGCCGTGGAACCAGTTGCCGGGCCCGATGCGCGCCGTGGTCAAGGCGGTGCCGATTTTGAAGCCGGTCGTCCCGGACCCGGGCATCCCGTTACAGCTGGTGCACCACGACGACGTCGCGAGCGCGATTGCGCTGGCGGCCACCACCCCGGCGCCGCCCGGGGCGTACAACATCGCCGGGGAGGGCGTGGTGACGGTGGGGGATGTGGCCAGGGCGCTGGGCGGTCGCCCGGTGCGGGTGCCGGCCGTCGCGGCCTCGGCGGCGTCGGCGGCGCTGTCGCGGGTGCCGCTGGTCCCGTCCATGCTGGAATGGCTGCACACCGCGCGCACGTCGATGGTCATGGACACCACCAAAGCGCGCACCCAGCTGGGCTGGCGGCCGGTGCACTCGTCGGCGGAAACCCTGAGGGCGCTGGCTTCGGCGGTGTGACGCCGACCAGGGTAGTTTGGCTGCGTGAGGTTCCAGCGTTCCGCCGCGAGCCCGGCTGACGGTGAATTCGCCTAGTGCGGCACGTAACTGCGCGCCGGCGGGTAAAGCATCTCACCGCCGGGAAAGCGATCAGCCGGCCGGAGACGCTGGTCGTCGAGGAGCCGCTGGAGATCCGGGTGAACGGCGCGGCGGTCACCGTGACGATGCGCACCCCGGGCGCGGATTTCGAACTGGCCCAAGGCTTTCTGCTCACCGAGGGGATCATCACCGGCCGCGACGACGTGCTGACCATCCGGTATTGCGACGGCGCCGTCGAGGGCACGAACACCTATAACGTCCTCGACGTGACACTGGCCGCCGGCGTCACGGTGCCGACCCTCGACGTGACCCGCAACTTCTACACCACCTCGTCGTGCGGGGTGTGCGGCAAGGCCTCGCTGGACGCCGTGCGGCTGATCGGCCGCTTCTCGCCCGGCGCGGACCCCGCCACCGTCGAGGCGGCCGCGCTCGAGGCGATGCCGGCCCAATTGCGTTCGGCGCAAAAGGTTTTCGACAGCACCGGCGGGCTGCACGCCGCGGCGCTGTTCGGCGTCGACGGCACCATGCTGGCGGTGCGGGAGGACGTCGGCAGGCACAACGCGGTCGACAAGGTCATCGGTTGGGCGCTGGAACATCGGCGGGTGCCGCTGGTCGGCTCGGTGCTGCTGGTCAGTGGGCGGGCCTCCTTCGAGTTGACGCAAAAAGCTGTGCTGGCCGGGATTCCGGTGCTGGCCGCCGTGTCCGCGCCGTCGTCGCTGGCGGTCTCGCTGGCCGAGGAGTCGGGCATCACGCTGGTGGCGTTCCTGCGCGAGGACTCGATGAACATCTACACCAGGGCGGACCGCATCGGCTAGTAGTTTGCGGCCAGTTGTGGATGTAGCCGGCACTGGGGATAACCGGCCGTCGCGGATGGGTCGCAGGCGTCGCTGCGGCACGCCGTGTCGGGGTCCTCGAGCACATTGGCTCCCATGACGACCGAAACGACTTTGACTCGGGCCCAACTCGGGGCGATGGGTGAGGCGCTCGCCGTGGATCACCTGAAGAGGATGGGATTGTCGATCCTGCAACGCAACTGGCGTTGCCGATACGGCGAACTCGACGCCATCGCCTGCGATGAGGCCACCCACACGGTGGTGTTCGTCGAGGTGAAAACCCGTACCGGGGACGGCTACGGTGGGCTGGCTTACGCGGTCACCGAGCGTAAGGTTCGCCGGCTGCGCCGACTGGCCGGCCTGTGGCTGGCCGGCCAGGACGAGCGCTGGGCGGCGCTACGGATCGACGTGATCCGGGTGCGGATCGGGCGCCGGCGCACACCCGAAATCACCCATCTGCAAGGGATCGGCTGATGGCGCTGGGTCGCGCGTTCTCGGTCGCCGTGCGCGGGGTGGACGGCCAAATCGTGGAGATCGAAGCCGACATCACCTCTGGACTGCCGGGCGTGCATCTGGTGGGTCTGCCCGACGCCGCCCTGCAGGAGTCCCGCGACCGGGTCAGGGCGGCAGTGGCCAATTGCGGCAACAGCTGGCCGATGGCGCGGCTCACGCTGGCGCTGTCCCCGGCGACGCTGCCCAAGATGGGCTCCGTCTACGACATCGCCCTGGCCGCGGCCGTCCTGTCGGCGCAACGCAAGAACCCGTGGGACCGCCTGGAGAAGACGGTGCTGCTGGGGGAGCTGTCGCTGGACGGAAGGGTCCGTCCGGTGCGCGGCGTACTGCCGGCGCTGCTGGCCGCCAAACGCGACGGCTGGCCGGCCGTCGTCGTCCCGGTGGACAACCTGGCTGAAGCCAGCCTGGTCGACGGCATCGACGTCTGGGGCGTGCGCACGCTGCGGCAGCTGCAGAAGTGGCTCAGCGGGTCCGCCGCCCTGGAAAACAGGATCACCGCGACGGCCACCGAACCCGAGGCCGCGACTGATCTCTCCGATGTGGTGGGGCAGACGCAGGCTCGCTTCGCGGTGGAGGTCGCCGCCGCCGGGTCGCATCACCTCATGCTCACCGGCCCGCCGGGCGTCGGCAAAACCATGCTCGCGCAACGGCTTCCGGGCCTGTTACCGCCGCTGTCGGAGAGCGAGTCGCTGGAAGTCACCGCAATCCACTCCGTGGCGGGGCTGCTATCGGGGGACACGCCGCTGATCACCACGCCGCCGTTCGTGGCGCCACATCACAGCTCCAGCGTGGCGGCGCTCGTCGGCGGCGGTTCGGGCATGGCGCGCCCGGGCGCGGTCAGCCGCGCGCACCGTGGGGTGCTCTTCCTCGACGAATGCGCCGAAATCAGCGTCAGCGCGCTGGAGGCATTGCGAACGCCATTGGAAGACGGGGAGATTCGGCTCGCCCGACGCGATGGGGTGGCCTGTTACCCGGCCCGGTTCCAACTGGTGTTGGCGGCCAACCTGTGCCCGTGCGCGCCCGCCGATCCGCAGGACTGCATTTGCGCGGCGGCGGTCAAGCGTCGTTACCTGGGCAAGCTGTCCGGGCCGCTGCTCGACCGGGTGGACCTGCGGGTGGAGATGCATGCGGTGCGCGCGGGCGCCTTCTCGGGCACCGAAGCCGAATCGACGGCACAGGTTCGCCAGCGGGTGGCGCAGGCCCGCGCGGCCGCGGCCGAGCGGTGGTCACCGCACGGATTCCGCACCAACGCCGAGGTCAGCGGGGTGCTGTTGCGGCGCAAGTTCCGGCCGGGCAACGCCGCGATGACGCCGCTACAGAAAGCGCTGGACCGGGGGCTGCTCAGCATCCGCGGCCTGGACCGAACCCTGCGGGTCGCGTGGAGCCTGACCGACTTGGCCGGCGGGGTGTCGCCCGGGCCCGCGGAGGTCGCGGCCGCGCTCAGCTTCCGGCAGCCGGGAGCGCAGCGATGAGCGTCGTATCCGGGTCACCAGTACGCCTTCGCCAGCCAGTCGTTGTGCCCGCCCCGGACCGCGATCGCGACGGTCACCAGGATGGCGAACGCCCTGGCGAACTGGGCCATCGCGCGGCCGCCCTCACCGCGCTGTTCCATGTCGCGCAGCGCCACGGACGCGAGGGCGCCGCTCAGGATCGGAATGGGCAAGCCGCACCAACTGACCAGGCTCAAAGCGAACGCGGCGACCGCCCACGGGTTTACGGGGCGGGCGGGCGCGGCGAGCTGGGTCGGCTGGCAGACGATCATTGTTCGCTCCGTTCCGTGCCGGCTGCGCGACGGCGAATGGGGGTCGACGACAACACATTCCCGTACGGGCCTATACGGATCCTTGGCGAATTCTTGGACCCCGGAACACGGCGATGCTGACCGCGGTCGACGATCCCGTGCTGCGCGCCTGGGCATACCTGTCCCGGGTGGCCGAGCCGCCCTGCACCGAGCTCGCCACCCTGGTGCGCCGTGTTGGTCCGGTGGAGGCGGCCGACCGAGTCCGCCGCAGGCTGGTGGACGACGGCCTGGCGCGGCACACCGAAGCGCGGCGCGAAATCGACTGTGCCGCCGCCGACCTCGAGCTGCTCGCCCGCCGGGGCGGACGGTTGATCACCCCCGACGACGACGAGTGGCCGCTGCTGGCGTTCGCCGCGTTCGGGAATGCCCCGGCGAAAGCTCGCGGCGGGGCGCCGATGGTGTTGTGGGCGCAGGGCCCGACCCGGCTCGACGAGGTCGCGCACCGCGCCGCCGCCCTGGTGGGCACTCGCGCGGCGACGGCCTATGGCGAGCAGGTGGCCGAGGACCTCGCGGCGGGGCTCGCGCAACGCGAGGTCGCGGTCGTCTCCGGTGGCGCCTACGGCATCGACGGCGCGGCGCACCGGGCGGTGCTGAACGCGGACGGCATCACCGTGGCCGTTCTCGCCGGCGGGCTCGACATCCCCTATCCGAGTGGCCACACGGCGTTGCTGCACCGCGTGGGGCAACACGGGCTGCTTTTCACCGAATACCCGCCCGGTGTTCGGCCGGCCCGCCACCGATTCCTGACCCGCAATCGCCTGGTGGCCGCCGTCGCGGGGGCCGCGGTGGTGGTGGAAGCCGGCTTGCGCAGCGGCGCCGCGAATACGGCCGCCTGGGCGAGGGCGCTGGGGCGGGTGGTGGCCGCCGTGCCCGGGCCCGTGACGTCGTCCGCGTCGGCGGGGTGCCATGCGCTGCTGCGCAACGGCGCCGAACTGGTGACCCGGGCCGACCACATCGTCGAGCTGATCGGCCGCATCGGCGAGCTGGCGGCCGAGGAACCGCGCCCGGCGACGGCGCTCGACGGGCTCAGCGACGATGAGCGCCGGGTGTACGAGGCGCTGCCGGGCCGCGGCGACGCAACCGTCGAGCAACTCGCGGTCGCGTCGGGGCTGGCGCCCGAGCGGGTGTTGGGGCCGCTGGCGATCCTCGAGCTGGCTGGGTTGGTGCAGCGCCAGGAGGGCAAGTGGCGACTTGTGCGGGCCGCAAGGGGTCAAGCTGCATCGACGACGCGGCTCGTATAGTCGACGGGGGTCGGGCGGGGACAGGAGGACAAGTGGCGGGTCGACCTCTGCAACGCTTCGAGGTTGTCGATACCAAGGAGCTCACACCGCACATGGTCGCGGTCGTGCTGGGCAGCAAGGACTTCGACGCCTTCGTGCCCAGCAAATTCACCGACTCCTACGTCAAGTTGGCGTTCGTCGCCGACGACATCGACGTCGCGGACCTGCCCCAGCCGCTGACCCTGGACAGCTTCGCCGGCCTGCCCCCCGAGAAGAGGCCGTCGGTCCGGACCATGACCGTCCGGCACGTGGACGCGGCGGCCGGCGTAATCACGCTGAACATCGTCGTGCACGGCGAGCACGGGGTCGCGGGCCAGTGGGCCGCGGCGGCCCAGCCCGGCCAGCGGATCTACCTGATGGGCCCCGGCGGTGCCTACACACCCGATCCCGCCGCCGATTGGCATCTGCTGGCCGGCGATGAATCGGCGCTTCCGGCCATCGCCGCGGCGCTGGAAGCGTTGCCCGCCAGCGCCGTTGGTAAGGCGTTCATCGAGGTGGCGGGCCAGGAAGACGAGATTCCGCTGACCGCACCGGAAGGCGTCGAGGTGCATTGGGTCTATCGCGGCGGGCGGGCCGATCTGGTCCCCGAGGACCGCGCGGGCGACCACGCCCCGCTCATCGAGGCGGTCACCACCACGCCGTGGCTTCCCGGTCAGGTGCACGTCTTCATTCACGGCGAGGCGCAAAGCGTCATGCACAATCTGCGGCCCTACATCCGCAAGGAGCGCGGCGTGGACGCCAGGTGGGCGTCGTCCATCTCGGGTTACTGGCGTCGCGGCCGCACCGAAGAGACGTTCCGGCAATGGAAGAAGGAACTGGCCGAGGCGGAGGCCGGGGCCTCCTAGCGGCTTGAACGCCGGCTGGCATCCTCTACTCCCATGGCGCATTTCGGGGACTACCAGAACGAGATCTACTTCAAGGGCCTGGGCGGGATCGCGCCCGCGCTGCCGATGGCCTTCGCGGAGCTGGAGGCCCGGGCCGAGCGGGCCATGTCGCCGTCGGTGTGGTCCTACGTCGCCGGTGGTGCCGGCGACGAGCGCACCCAGCGGGCCAATCGCGAGGCGTTCGACCGCTGGGGCTTGATGCCCCGTATGTTCGTCGGCGCCGCCGAGCGTGACCTGTCGGTAGAGATGTTCGGCCTGACGTTGCCGTCGCCGCTGTTCATGGCCCCGATCGGTGTCATCGGCATCTGTGCTCAGGACGGCCACGGCGACGTGGCCACCGCGCAAGCCGCAGCGGTCACCGGCGTTCCGATGGTCGTTTCCACCCTGACCGCCGACCCGTTGGAAGACGTCGCCGCCCAGTTCGGCGACACCCCGGGCTTTTTCCAGCTGTACACGCCGAAGAATCGCGAGCTCGCCGCCAGCCTGGTGCAGCGGGCCGAGGCCGCCGGCTACCGGGGCATCATCGTCACCCTGGACACCTGGATTCCCGGGTGGCGTCCGCGCGATCTCCGCACGGCAAACTTTCCGCAGTTGCGCGGGTTATGCCTGAGCAACTACACCAGCGACCCGGTCTTTCGCGCCGGCCTGCCGCGGCCGCCCGAGGAGGACCCGCAAGCCACTGTGCTGCAGTGGATCACGACGTTCGGCAATCCGTTGACGTGGGACGACCTTCCCTGGCTGCGGTCGCTGACCAAGCTGCCGCTCATCATCAAGGGCATCTGCCATCCCGACGACGCCCGGCGCGCCAAGGACGGCGGCGTCGACGGCATCTACTGCTCCAACCACGGTGGCCGCCAGGCCAACGGCGGCCTGCCCGCGCTCGATTGCCTGCCGGGCGTGGTCGAGGCCGCCGACGGTCTTCCGGTGCTGTTCGACTCCGGGGTCCGCAGCGGCGCCGACATCGTCAAGGCGCTCGCGCTGGGCGCGACCGCGGTGGGCATCGGCCGCCCGTACGCGTATGGCCTGGCGCTCGGTGGGGTCGACGGCATCGTGCACGTCCTGCGTTCGCTGCTGGCCGAAGCCGACCTGATCATGGCCGTCGACGGATATCCGCTGCTCAAAGATCTCACCCCGGACACACTTCGGCGCGTCGACTGATTCAGGTCCCCGGCTCCTGCGAACGTTGCAGGCGTGGAGGCCATCCTCGAGGAGTTCGACGAATACCTGTCGCTGCAATGCGGCAGGTCGGCGCACACCCGCCGCGCCTACCTCGGCGACGTGCGCTCGCTGCTGGCCTTTCTCGACGACCGCAATGCAGGGCTGGACGGATTGAGCCTGTCCCTGCTGCGCTCGTGGTTGTCGGCCTCGGGCGCCGCCGGCGCCGCTCGCACGACGCTGGCCCGTCGCACCTCGGCGGTCAAGGCGTTCACCGCGTGGGCCGCGCGGCGCGGCCTGCTGGCCGCGGACCCGGCGGTCCGGCTACAGGTGCCCAAGGCGCACCGCACCCTGCCGGCGGTGCTGCGCCAAGACCAGGCGCTCGACGCCATGGCAGCCGCGAAATCCGGTGCCCAGCAAGGTGATCCGATGGCATTGCGAGACCGGCTGATCGTCGAGATGCTCTATGCCACCGGAATCCGGGTGAGCGAACTGTGCGGCCTGGACCTCGACGATGTGGACGCCGGGCATCGGCTGATCCGGGTCCTGGGTAAGGGCAACAAGCAGCGCACCGTGCCGTTCGGGACGCCGGCCGCCGAGGCGCTGCGCGCCTGGCTGGACGAGGGGCGGCCCGCCCTGGTGACCGCCGCGTCGGGGCCGGCGCTGCTGCTGGGTGCGCGAGGGCGGCGGCTCGACGTCCGCCAGGCTCGCACCGTCGTGCACGAGACGGTGTCGGCGGTGGACGGCGCGCCCGACATGGGCCCGCACGGCCTGCGGCACAGCGCGGCCACGCACCTGCTCGAGGGCGGCGCCGACCTGCGCGTCGTGCAGGAACTGCTCGGCCATTCGAGCCTGGCGACCACCCAGCTCTACACCCATGTCGCCGTCTCGCGGTTGCGGGCGGTGCACGATCAGGCCCATCCGCGGGCGTGACGCCCCCCTCAACCCCGCAGCGGCTTGAGCCGGATCGGCGTCGACTTCACCAAACCCAACGGATCGACGTAGTGGGCGCCCGACGCCGGACCCCACATCGCGCCCCAGTGCAGACAGGCCGCGGCCCGGCAGCCGGCATGTCCGGCCTGCAACGAGCCGATGACGGTCTGGGCCGTCACCGGTTGGCCCACCCGCACCGCCGCCCGGACCGGCTCGTAGCTGGTGCGCAGCCCGCCCGGGTGGGCCAGCGAAACCACCGGCCGCCCCGCCAGCTGCCCGGCGAACACCACAGTGGCGGTGCCCGCCGCATACACCGGCTGACCTGCAGCCCCGGGCAGATCCACGCCCCGATGCCCCGATTTCCAGTCCGGTGACGGGGCGTCGAATCCGCGGGCTTGCCCGTCCAGGGCCGGCGGCGGTCGCAACGGCCAATCCAGGCGAGCGTCGTCCGCAACCGCGGGCACCGCGCTGAGCACCGCCAGGCACAGCATCAGCCGCAAAACCCGTCGCATCGGCTCAGTTCATCGCCCCGCCTGCGGCGGCACCACTCAGGGCGGGCCGGTGCTGTGCAAAACCACCAGCTGAGTCGGTGTAAACTCCTGGTCGCAGCTCGTTCGCGGGCTGACTTCGCGCGTCCGCCCCGCGTCTCCTTAGTTCCACCAGGAGTTCGCATCGCGTGCCGGGCGGTCCCTTAACAGGGTCCGGCATCGCAGCAGGCGCCAGGGCCCGGCTTCACCCGATGCCGGGCGACAACCGACACAAGTAAGGCACGAGCATGGCCGTCGTAACCATGAAACAGCTGCTGGACAGCGGCACTCACTTCGGGCACCAGACCCGTCGTTGGAATCCCAAGATGAAGCGGTTCATCTTCACCGACCGCAACGGCATCTACATCATCGACCTGCAGCAGACGCTGACCTACATCGACAAGGCGTACGAGTTCGTCAAGGAGACCGTCGCCCACGGCGGCAGCATCATGTTCGTCGGCACCAAGAAGCAGGCGCAGGAGTCCGTCGCCGCCGAGGCGACCCGCGTCGGCATGCCGTTCGTGAATCAGCGCTGGCTGGGCGGGATGCTCACCAACTTCTCCACCGTGCACAAGCGCCTGCAGCGCCTCAAGGAGCTCGAGGCGATGGAGCAGACCGGCGGTTTCGAGGGACGCACCAAGAAGGAAATCTTGATGCTGACCCGCGAGAAGAACAAGCTGGAGCGCAGCCTCGGCGGTATCCGCGACATGGCCAAGGTGCCCTCGGCGATCTGGGTCGTCGACACCAACAAGGAGCATCTCGCGGTCGCGGAGGCCCGCAAGCTGAACATCCCGATCATCGCGATCCTGGACACCAACTGCGACCCCGACGAGGTCGACTACCCGATCCCGGGTAATGACGACGCGATCCGCTCGGCCGCGCTGTTGACCAAGGTGATCGCTTCCGCGGTCGCCGAGGGCCTGCAGGCCCGCGCCGGGGTCGGCCGCACCGACGGCAAGCCCGAAGTCGAGGCCGCCGAGCCGCTGCCCGAATGGGAGCAGGAACTGCTGGCCTCCGCTGCTGCCAGCGCCCCCACCGACGTCGCTGCGGGCGCACCCGAATCGACCACTGAACCCTCCTAGGGAAGGCTGATATGGCCAACTTCACCGCCGCCGACGTCAAGAAGCTCCGGGAGCTCACCGGCGCCGGCATGCTCGACTGCAAGAACGCGCTGGCCGAGAGCGACGGCGACTTCGACAAGGCCGTCGAGGCGTTGCGCATCAAGGGCGCCAAGGACGTCGGCAAGCGCGCCGAGCGCGCCACGGCCGAAGGCCTGGTCGCGGCTAAGGGCGGCGCGCTGATCGAGCTGAACTCCGAGACCGACTTCGTCGCCAAGAACGCCGAGTTCCAGAAGCTCGCCGATGACATCGTCGCGGCGGCGGCCGAATCCAAGGCCACCGATGTCGAGGCGCTCAAGGCTGCCGCTACGGGCGGTAAGACGGTCGAGCAGGCCATCGCCGACCTGTCGGCCAAGATCGGCGAGAAGCTCGAGCTGCGCCGTGTCGCGTACTTCGACGGCACCGTCGAGGCCTACCTGCACAAGCGGGCGGCGGACCTGCCGCCGGCCGTCGGTGTGCTGGTGGAATACAGCGGCTCCGACGTCGAGGCCGCGCACTCGGTCGCGCTGCAGATCGCCGCGCTCAAGGCGCGCTTCCTGTCACGCGACGACGTGCCCGAGGACATCGTGGCCAGCGAGCGCCGCATCGCCGAGGAAACGGCCAAGGCCGAGGGCAAGCCGGAGCAGGCGCTGCCCAAGATCGTCGAAGGCCGGCTGAACGGCTTCTTCAAGGACTCCGTGCTGCTGGAGCAGCCCTCGGTGTCCGACAGCAAGAAGACGGTCAAGGCCCTGCTCGACGAGGCCGGCGTGACGGTGACGCGGTTCGTGCGCTTCGAGGTGGGGCAGGCCTAAGCCCCGCGCGGGCGCGGGCTAGCGTCGGTTAAATGCGACACGTGCATGCGTTCGGCGACGACGCCCTCGGTGATCTGGACGCGGTCGGGCTCGCCCACGCGATACAGGCCGGCTGGGTCAGCAGGGCCGAGGTGGTCGAGGCGGCCATCGCCCGCACCGAGGCCGTGGACCCGATCCTCAACGGCCTGGCCTATGCGGCCTTCCAGCAGGCGCGAACCGCCGCGGCGGCGAACGGCTTCTTTGACGGCGTCCCGACGTTCCTCAAGGACAACGTCGACATCGCCGGCCAGCCCACGATGCACGGCACCGACGCGTGGACGCCGTGGAATGCCACCTCCGACGGCGCATTCACCCGGTTGTTCCTGGCCACCGGACTGGCCCCGGTGGGCAAGACGCAGCTGTCGGAATTCGGTTTCAGTGCGTCGGCCGAACATCCCCGGCTGGGTCCGGTCCGCAACCCGTGGAACACCGACTACAGCGCGGGCGCATCCTCGTCGGGCTCGGGTGCGTTCGTTGCCGCAGGTGTGGTGCCGATCGCCCACGCCAACGACGGCGGCGGCTCCATCCGCATCCCGGCCGCTTGCAACGGACTTGTCGGGCTGAAGCCGTCACGTGGGCGGCTGCCGCTGGACGCCCACCTGCGCCGGATGCCGGTGAGCATCGTCGCCAACGGTGTGGTGACCCGTTCGGTGCGTGACACGGCGGCGTTCTACCGGGAGGCCGAACGGATTTGGCGCAATCCGAAACTGGCACCGGTCGGTGACGTCGTCGGACCCGGCAGGCAGCGGCTGCGGATCGCCGTGCTGACCCGGTCGGTGCAACGCGACTGCAGCCCCCAGGTGCGCGAGCTGACGCTGAAGTCCGCCGGCCTTCTCGAGGAGCTGGGGCATCGCGTCGAATACCTCGACGAGCCCCCGGTGCCGGCCAGCTTCGTCGACGATTTCGTCCTTTACTGGGGATTCCTCGCGCTGGCCCAGGTGCGCACCGGGCGGCACATGTTCGGCAAGACGTTCGACCGCAGCCGGCTGGACAGCCTGACGCTCGGGCTGGAGCGACACACCGCCCACAACATTCATCGACTGCCGCTGGCGATCATGCGCCTGCGCCGAATCCGCAGGCGCACCGCACAATTCTTCGACACCTACGACGTAGTGCTCACCCCGACGCTCGCCGACGAGACGCCCCGCATCGGCTATCTGGCACCCACCGACTACCACCAGGTCATCGAGCGGCTGATCGACTGGGTCTCGTTCACCCCGTTGCAGAACGTAACCGGCGAGCCGGCGGTCTCGCTTCCGTTGGCGCAGTCCGACGAAGGCATGCCGGTGGGCATGATGTTCTCGACCAACATCGGGCAGGAGGCGCTACTGCTCGAGCTGGCCTACGAACTCGAAGAGGCCCGACCATGGGCCCGGATCCAAACCGCTTGATCTGCGGCCTCGGCGGCGGCCCGCTTCGCCGCGGGGTCAGTCGGACCCGAGCTTGTCGAGCATCCGCTTGAAGTCGCGCTGCTGAGTTTCGGTCAGCTTGGCCAAGATGCGCGCATCGGCGGTCCGCACCGCGCCTTCGGCGCGTTTCAAAAGGGCGCGGCCCTGACCGGTCAGCGTGGCCGGTAGCGCGCGACCGCTGGACACAGATGTCGGACGGGCGACGGCGCCGATGTCTTCCAGCTTGCGCAGCACCGTGTTCATCGCCTGCGGTGTGACTCCGGCCTGCCGGGACAGTTCGGCGCTCGACATCCCCGGAACCAGGGAAAGCATGCGGAGGCAGACGAATTCGGGCAGCGTCAGGCCGAGCGGGCCCAATACCGCGGAAACCTCCGGTCGCAGCAGGCTGGCCACCCGGTACAGCAGGTAACCAAGCGGGGCGTCTTCGGCCTGAACCATGTCAATGATATTGACATATTTTCGGGCTCTGGACGCGGCTTCGCTGGGCGAAGTGCTGATTGCCGGCCCGTCGATGGGGTAACCGAGTGTCACTCGCACCGCGCGGGCGTATCAGGAGGTTTTCATGCCGAAGACGACGAAAGGCGGCAAGCCGAAGAAGGACGAACTGCCGAGCACTTTGCGGCGTTCCAACGCCAAAGCGCAACGCACGTTCGCGAAAACGCATGACGCAGCGGCCGACGAATACGGCAGCGAAGAGCGCGCGCACCGGGTGGCGTATTCCGCCCTTAAGCACAGCTTCGAAAAGATCGGCGATCATTGGGAGCCCAAAGAACAGAAGGGCCCGTCCGACGAGCGCGCCAAGAGCGGCGGGCCGCGTGCCTCCGGCCCGACGGCCGAGGGGGTGGACGCCAACGCGAGCAAGAAGCACCTGCTCGACGTGGCCCGCCGACTCGGCGTGCGGGGCCGGTCGAAGATGAGCAAGGCGGAGTTGGTCGACGCGATCATGAAGCACAACCGCAGAGTCCGCGGCCGTTGAGAAAGGCGTTTCACGGCCGCGCCGATGTGACCGAGACGTCACCCCGGGGCCGGGTTTAGCGGTTTAGCCCTTTGGGCACCGGGCATCCCGACAGCCATGGTTGCGTCCGTTAGTCCCAATCAGCTGCGTCAATGCTTCACCGATGTGGACTTTCCGGCGAACAAGCAGGATCTGCTTGACGCCGCCGATCGCAATGGCTGCGACGACGACACGATCCGCGCCCTGCGCAGCATTCCGCCCGAGACCTACAACAATGCCGCCCAGGTCCTCGCGTCGGTCACCATCATCGACGATCGCGACCTCGGCGACGCCGACAAGGCCGCGGCTCGTCGCACCCACACCAAACCAGGGCTGGCCGAAAACGCAAAAGACATCCCCGCTTCGAGCCCGATCGTCGAGGAACTGGGCGAGAACCGGGGCTCCTGAACCGTCCGCAAGTGCAAAAGCGATGCGGCGCTAGAGAATTGGCCGGCCTCCGGTGACGGCCACCCGCGCGCCGGAGATATAACTGGCGTCGTCGGAGGCCAACAGCACGTAGATCGGCGCGAGTTCGGCGGGCTGGCCGGCGCGGCCGAGCGGCGTGTTGTCGCCGAACGACTCAACGCTGTCCGGGGGCATGGTGGAGGGGATCAACGGTGTCCAGATCGGGCCGGGCGCGACGCTGTTCACCCGAATCCCCTTCTCGCCCAGCAACTGAGCGAGGCTGGCCGAAAAGTTGGCGATCGCCGCCTTGGTGGCGGCGTAGGGCGCCAGCGTCGGATTGGGCGTGTCGGAGTTGACCGACGAACTGCCGATGATCGACGCCCCCGCGTTCATGTGCGGCACCGCCGCCTTGGTGAGATAAAAATATGCGCCGACATTGAGCCGGAACGTGTAATCCCATTCCTCATCGCTGATTTCGTCAAGGCTCTTGTGCATCATCTGGTAGGCCGCATTGTTGACCAGGATGTCGATGCCGCCGAATTCTTCGACGGCCCGGTCGACGACGGCGCGGCAATGCGCAGCATCGGAAAGGTCGCCGGACACCAGGACGCATTTGCGCCCGGCGTCTTCCACGTAGCGCGCGACGTCGCGGGCGTCGTCGTCCTCGTCGAGGTAGGAGATCAGCACGTCGGCGCCTTCGCGCGCGAAAGCGATAGCGACCGCGCGGCCGATGCCGCTATCACCCCCGGTGATGATCGCCCTTTTGCCGGTGAGCTTTCCCGAGCCCTGGTAAGTGTTTTCGCCGCAGTCGGGCACGGGGTTCATCCGGCTCTGCACACCCGGGGCGGTCTGTTGCTGAGGCGCAAAGCCCATCTGATTCCTCCATAGGTGGTCGAATCCGGTCTAAGGTTCGCGTGTCATCGGGCGGGCCGCGGGAACGTCGGGGTCATCGTCGGCCGGAGGCTCGGGATCGCGCCATTCCTCGGCGCGACTGGGCCGGTTACCGCGCAGCGTGCCGTCCAATTCGTGCTTGAGTTCGTCGTCCTCGCGGGGACTGTGTTTAGAGCTTCCGCGTTCCATCGACGGCCCCTTTCGTCTGGTGGGATTCCTCCCGCTCTGACTACCCGCCACAGCCGGGGCTAATCGGGCGCCTAGAGCGTCGTCGCCCAAGTCATTCGACGTGAATAGCGATACGGATGTTAAAAACTGATGCGAAAGATACTGTCCAGCAAAACAACACCGTTTCGCCAGCTGACCGGCCGAAAATCACGAATAAAACGGGCGCATATGTTTAAAGCGGACAGCAAGAGGCTATTTGCGGCCTATGTGCGTATTGCCCTTCTGGGGGGCGATTGTTCGACACGAAAGGAATGAGCAATGAAGGTCACCAAGACCGCGCTGAAGACCGCTGCCGCTGCCGGGGGGATTGCGGCGGCAGGGATTTTCGCGGCGGTGCCGGCTTCTGCCGCGCCGCCCAACATCCAGGGCTTCGGCACCAGTGAGCAACTCGTGGACGGGCCGCTGGTCACCAACTACACGGTGAGCAACCTGCAGCCGAGCAATGTCTCGATTCCCGGCTACACGCCCAAGGGGACGCTCTACCAGGCGGACGTTACCGCTCGGTCGGACGGCGGGCTCGTTACCCCGATGGTGAACGACTTCATCGCCCGCGGGCCGAACGGCCAGAACTACCGGGTGATCGACAAGGTGGGGGCCCCTAACGGCCTCAACCCGGCGCCGATCGCGCAGGGTAGCGAGTCGACCGGGACGCTGTACTTCGACGTGACCGGCGCGCCGCCCAACGGCGTGGTCTACAACGACGGGATGCAAGACGTCCTGATGTGGACGTCGAACGTGCAGGGTAGCTCGGCGCCCGGCGCTCCGAGCCCAAGCCCGGCACCGGGTGCGCCGCCCAGCCCGGCTCACACCTGATCCCGCTTGCGGATATCTCCCCGCGGCGCGCCCGCGCCGCGGGGAGGTGCGTTTTCGGCCCTTCGGTGGTGGTGTGTCTTATAAACATATACCAGCCCACCAGACAAGCGGGCAGGGGGTATTGCGGGGTGTGGGTGGTAAAAAGC